>DATCNH010000001.1:0-2320 GCA_036565345.1 Candidatus Limnocylindria bacterium
GCCGCTAGAACCTACGCGGCCCGCATCCGAGGCGACGGTCACGATCCTGCCTCTCCCCCGCTCCCTCATATAAGGAAGAGCGGCGTGGCAGGTGGCCAGGTGACCGCGGTAGTTGATGGCGATAACACGGTCCCAGAGCTCCTCGTCGGTGTCGGCGAACGGACCGGCCCGGTCCCAGCCCGCGTTGGAGACGAGGATGTCTACCTTGCCAAATTTGGCGACGGCTCGATCGGTCATCACCCTGACTCCCGGGGCATCCGTGACGTCGACCTGCAGGGCAAGTGCCCGGCCACCCCGCTCCGATATTGAATTGGCGACGACGCCGGCGCCCTCCATGTTGACGTCAGCGATCAAGACCGCCGCGCCTTCATCGGCCAGCCGGAGCGCCGTCGCCCGGCCGATGCCGCTGGCCGCTCCGGTGACGATCGCGACTTGATCTTCAAAGCGCTTCACTATCAAACGCCCCCGCGCAGCAGGCCGGCCGGGTCCAGGCGGCGGAGGATTGCAAGCTCTTCAGGCGTCGGCACTGGGGTGGTCTCGAGCTTCGTCGGGATGGTCGGTGCGAATCCCGTCGCGTCCAGCACCTGGTCGAGCGTAACGCCGGGGTGTAGGGTGGCGAGCCGTGCGAAGTGGGTCTCGGAATCGAAGTCGATCGTGCACAGCGGGGTGACGATCAGCGACGGCCCGCCGCCCGGCAGCGCGGAAGGGCCGACCGGGAAGCCCGGGCCGCTCACGAAGTCGACGTGCTCGACGAAGGTTCGGCGGTCGTGCGACATCGAATAGATGACAACTCGACCGGCGCGCGAGACGAAGGGCAGGCCAACGCCGCCCGGTCCGCGCAGCGTCGGGTGACGCCAGGGGCCGACCGGGCCCAGGTTGCAGTTGCCGCGCGCGTCGATCTGCAGACCGCCTGCGAAGAAAACGTCGATCAGGTCCCCCCGTCCCTCGACCAGGATCACATCCGGGAGCGTCATGACCGCATCTGCGTCCAGCAGCCGCTCGTCGCAGCTGGACGCGACCAACGGGTCGAGGTGCGGATTGACCGCACCGCTTCCGCCCGCGATGAACCACAGGCCTGGCGCCGTGGTGAGCTGCGCCAGCCGGCAGGCCGCCTGCGGCAGCGCGCTCACGGCGCCCATGATCGCGACCTCACCCGGACGCAGGTGGCGCGCCATCACGGCGGCCATCAGCTCTCCGGTGGAGTACTCGGCGGCGACAGCGACGCTCATGCCGTCACCCCCGCCGGGGCCATCCCGTTGACCTGCATATATTCGGTGAAGCCCTCCGCGGTGCGGGCAAGCTTTAGGTAAGCGCGAAGGCCCGGCTCGTCGTACCCGTATGCGCCGTGCGATGCGGTCGGCAGACAGCCGCGCGGAGCGACCACGACCGCGGTGACCAGGAAGCCTGGCAGGACACTCTCGGCTGGTTGAGCGGCGATTTCGGCGGCTTCGGCCATTCGCTCGACCTGGACGATCACCGTCTTCGCCGCCATCGCCATCAACCGATCGGTGAAGTGCGCACCGGCGAAGAAGACGTTCCCACGCTCATCCGCGGCGAGCGCGTGGATCAGCGATACGCTGGGCCGGAGCGGTGCCGCGACCAGCACCCGATCGCCCGTGAACGGATCGGTGATCGTGCGGAAATGCTCAGGGTTGGCGCTGCTGACGTCCGACAGCTCGAGGCCCACCGGTAGGGCAATGAACGGCAGACCGCCGGCCCCCGCGTAGAGGCCGTGGACGATCGCCGCCTCGCAGAGCTCGACCACATTGATCGCTGCCGACTCAGCCGCGCGCCGGTAGGCGGGGGGGAGGCCCAGATGCTCGAAACCGATGTAGGCCGTGGCGACTTCGTCGACAAGGCCCGCGCCGATCAAAAGATCGGCGGCCAGCGACGCAGAAGGACTGGTGAGGAGGCGGCGGACGCCCCGCCGACGCCGGACCAGCTCCCGCACCAGCTCCATCGGGTTGTTGTGCATGTGCATGCCGCCGACGGCGAGGAGACGGGTACCCTCTGGCACCAGTCTCTCGATCGCCTCGGTGGAGCTAAGGAACACGATCTCTACCGCCCGTTGGATGTGCCGGCCGGAGCGCCCACCGGGACCTTCTCCAGGGCCGCGCCGCAATTGCCGCAGAAGGCGAAATCGGCCGGAATCCCTTTGGCTCCGCACGAGCCACAAGCCCCGACATAGGGTCCCCACACGAACTCGCTCGAACCACCCTCGGCTGCCTTCCGTCGAATGCCCCGGTAGTCCGGCTTCCGCTTTTCGACAAATGCGGTCATGCCCTCCCACGGCTCGAGGGTCGCGAAGTGAAGGCTGAGC
>DATCNH010000002.1:0-8466 GCA_036565345.1 Candidatus Limnocylindria bacterium
TCCGGTGGCGAGCGGCGGCGGGTGGCGCTGTGCCGGCTGCTGCTCTCCAAACCGGACCTCCTGCTGCTCGACGAGCCGACCAACCATCTGGACGCCGAGTCGATCGCCTGGCTCGAGCGGTTCCTCAAGGACTACGCCGGCACCGTCGTCGCGGTCACCCACGACCGCTACTTCCTCGACAACGTCGCCGGCTGGATCCTCGAGCTGGACCGCGGGCAGGGGATCCCCTGGCAGGGAAACTACAGCTCGTGGCTCGACCAAAAGCGCAAGCGCCTTCAAGTCGAGGAAAAGCAGGAGTCGGCACGCCAGCGGACCCTCGCCCGCGAGGCGGCGTGGGTGGCGCTCTCTCCGCGCGCCCGGCAGGCGAAGAGCAAGGCCCGCATCCAGGCCTACGAGAAGCTGCTGTCGGACGACCCCGAGGAGCGGGAGCGCGACCTCGAGATCAGCATCCCGCCGGGTCCGCGCCTGGGCGACATCGTCGTGCAGTCGGACGGCCTGCGAAAGGGCTACGGCGACACGCTCCTGTTCGACGACCTGACGTTCAGCCTGCCCCGGGGGGGCATCGTCGGGATCATCGGTCCCAACGGGGCGGGCAAGACGACGCTGTTCCGGCTCATCACCGGTGAGGAGCAGCCTGACGGTGGGACCCTCCGGATCGGGGAGAACGTCCAGCTCGCGTACGTCTCGCAGAGCCGCGACGCCCTTGACCCGGCGAAGACGGTGTGGACCGAGATCGCCGAGGGCCAGGACACGATCATGGTGGGCGACCGGCCGCGGAACGCGCGGGCCTACGTCGCGTCGTTCAATTTCCGGGGTACCGACCAGCAGAAGCGGGTCGGCGATCTCTCGGGCGGAGAACGGAATCGTGTTCATCTGGCGAAACTGCTCAAGGCCGGCGGCAACGTGCTCCTCCTCGACGAGCCGACGAACGACCTGGACGTGGACACCCTGCGCGCCTTGGAAGAGGCGCTCATCGACTTCGGCGGCTGTGCGGTCGTCATCAGCCACGACCGCTGGTTCCTCGACCGGATCGCGACCCACATCCTCGCCTTCGAGGGCGACAGCCGGGTCCGCTGGTTCGAAGGGAACTATGCCGACTACGAGGAGCTGCGGCACAAGGAGCTCGGTGCCGATGCCGACCGGCCGCACCGCATCCGATACCGCCCCCTCATGCGCGCCTGAGGCGCTAATCTTGGCCGATGTCCGAGGTGCTACGGGAACGGTCGATGGCCCATGCCCGGTTCGGGCGGCGGCTCGGCCATTTGCTCGACGGCGAGAAGGTGTTCGGCTACACGCTCGTCGCCCCGGCGGTGCTCTACATCCTGCTCCTCGTCGGCTATCCGTTCGCGATCGCACTCTGGTTCACCGTGAGCGACGCGACGGTGAGCCAGCCGATCGGACCGTTCACCGGGCTCGATAACCTCAAGTTCGTCCTGGACGACGACATCTTCCGGCGGGCCCTCCTGAACACCTTCATCTTCACGATCTCCTCGCAGATCCTGCAGATGGTCCTCGGCACCGTCCTCGCCTTTCTGCTCCTGCGGCCCTTCCGTGGCAAGCGCATCATCCGCGCCCTCGTGATGTTCCCGTTCACGATCCCGGTCGCGATCGGCGCAATGGCCTGGACCTGGATGTTCAACCCTAGCTACAGCGTGATCAACCACCTCGGCGCCGATCTTGGGATCTTCTCCTCGCCGAGCGCCGGTCCGAACTGGCTCGGGGAAGAGCGGTACGCGATGATCTCGATCATCATCGTCAACGTCTGGCGGAACCTACCATTCAGCGCGATCGTGCTGACCGCCGGGATCAGCAGCGTCCCCCAGGAGATCATTGAAGCGGCCAGTCTGGATGGCGCGAGCTTTCTGACGCGCTGGCGGAAGATCATGGTGCCGATCATCGCCCCGATCCTCTACATCGCGCTGCTCTTTTCCCTCGTCTTCACTTTCACCGACATGACCGTGGTCTGGCTACTCACCAAGGGCAATCCGATCAACAGCACCCATGTGCTCGCGTCCTACGCCTTCATCACCGGGATCATCTCCGGTGGACTCGGCCGCGGCGCGACGATCTCGCTCTTCCTTTTCCCGGTCCTGCTCGCTGGGGCCATCGTCATGCTCCGGAGCCTCAAGGCACGGAATCTCGACTGATGTCGACGACGGCCTCGCCACCGCTGCGGCGGATGGTCCACTCGCGGGCGTTCCGGCTGCGCCGGCTGCGATCGAGCATCTTCTTCTGGATCGCGCTCAGCCTGTTCCTGCTCTTCGCGATGTTTCCGGTGTACTGGATGTTCCTCACCGCCTTCAAACAGGTGAACGACCTCTACAACCTGAAGAACAGTCCGCTGTTCTTCAACTTGCCGCCGACGCTCGATCAGGTCCGGTATCTCTTCGAGGAAACGCGCTACCTGACCTGGATCATCAACACCGCGGAGGTCGGCCTGCTGGTCGTGACGATCACCGTGCTCATCTGCGTGCCGGCCGCATACGCGCTGTCGCGAACCCGCTTTCCGGGGTCCGGCTCCCTTGGGATCGGCATCTTCCTCACCTACCTCGTGCCGCCGACGCTGTTATTCCTCCCGCTGTCGCAGATCGTGGTTGGGCTCGGGCTCATCGACACCCGCTGGGCGCTGGCCCTCGTGTATCCGACCTTCACTATCCCGTTCTGCACCTGGCTCCTCATGGGATTCTTCAAGGGGGTGCCGCGCGAGATCACCGAGGCCGCCCGGGTCGATGGCTGCAGCCGGCTCGGAGCGATGTTCCGCATCGTGCTGCCGATCAGCACCCCGGGGATCCTCACCGTCGTCATCTTCTCCTTCACCCTGGCGATGCAGGAGTTCGTCTACGCCCTCACCTTCGTCAGCTCCTCCGACCAGAAGACGGTCACCCTCGGCGTGGTGACCGACCTGGTCCGGGGCGACGTGTTCTTCTGGGGCTCGCTGATGGCCGGGGCGCTCATCGTTTCGATACCGGTGGCGATCGTCTACAACTTCTTCATGGATACGTTCGTCCGCGGGATCACCGGAGGCGCCCTGAAGTAGCGCCGGCGTCCGTACGGCGGACAAGTGAAAGGGCCGGGCTCGTTACGTGCCCGGCCCTTGGTGCGCTTCGGATCGCGCTTACTTGAACTTCGCGAGAGACTCCTTGAGTCGCTTGCTCGCACCGCCGATGGCTTCGTCGAGGGACTTACCGCCGGCAGCGTACTGCGAGAACATGTCGGCGACGACGTGCGTGTTCAGCGAGTCGAACGCAGCCTTCGATGCGGGGCCGGGATAGCCGATCGGTTGCACGTACTTCGGCACGTCCTGGAGGTGCACGAGCTTGGGATCGGCGGCAAGCACCGGCATCGGCTTCTTCGCGTGGTCGTTGAGGAACGGGTTGTCATAGCCAGCGCTCGCCTTGAATTCCTCTTCCCAGTTGTCGCTGTAGTCAAGGAGGAACTGCCGAGCGGCATCGACGTTCTTCGAGAAGTTCCAGATGCCGTACACGGTGAACTGGATCGAGCAGATCTGGGCCTTCGGACCCCTGAGCGGGAGGTCAATCGCCAGCTTGGCGAGGAGGTCGGGATTCTGTTTTTCGATCGTGCGGTAGGCGCTGATCGGGTTGTAGATCCACGACCCCTCGCCGGTCTGGAGGTTGGTGTTGTTGTCCACGTCCGCCCACGAGGTCACCGCGTCCACCATGCTGCCCTTCAGCTCCTTCGCGTACTGAAGAACGGTCCGGGTCTCAGCGCTGTCGATGGCGACGTCCTTGCCGTCCTTGGTGAACTCGGCCGCGCCGTAGGACCACATCAGCGAGCGCCAGGTGTGCTCTGCGTCCGAGGTGTTTGAAAGCGCGGTGCCGACGGGCTTCCCCTTCGCCTTCACCTTGGGGGCCATCGCGAGAAGATCTTCCCAAGTCTCGAGGTGGTCCTTGGTGAAGCCAGCCTCCTTAAAGATATCGGTCCGCCAGGTGGAGAGGAACGGCACGACGAAGTCGGGCAGGCCCCGCCACTTCCCGTCGATCTTGCCGATCGCCTCGCCGGCCGGCAGCCAACCGCCGTACTTCTTCCCGACCGAGTCGGCGATGTCGCTGATATCCACGAGGCTGTTCTCGTAGAGCGCCGGTAGGCCCTGGGCGAAGTGCCCAAAGATGTCGTGGCCCGACTTCGCTGCCGCCTCCGATGCGGCCCGCGCCGGGAGGTCCGCGATCGCGACGTGGTCGACCTTCACGTCGACCCCGTTCTTGGTGCCCCAGTCCTTGGCCCACTTGTCGAAGAACGTGTCGTAGGCCGGTACGAAGTGGCTCCACTGGACGATGCTGAGCGATCCACTGAGCTTCTTCGCCGCGCCACTTGCCGCGGCCGCACCGGAGGTGCTGGCCTTGGGCGTCGCCGCCCCGCCACCGCTCGAGCCTCCGACACAGGCCGCAGCGATGGGCACGACCGCGGCCGCGGCGGCACCCTTCAGGAGCTGACGCCGGCTGAGCCCGCGCATGATGCGATCTTCCACTCGAACCCTCCCGCCAGAACTTGGCGGGATTATGCGCCGTGTGGCGCGGCGCGCAATGAGCCTTTCACAGGGCGGGACGGCCGCTCAGGCCTGACGCGGCTCCCGGCGCTCGGGATCGATGCCGTGCTCGGCGATCGCCCGTGCCACGTCGGCGCCCGGATACTGCTCGCAGAGCGCGAGCGAATGGAGCGATGCGACCGCGATGTTCTCGGCATCGACCTCGAAATGCCGGCGGAGGGCCTCGCGGGTGTCGCTCCGGCCATAGCCGTCGGTCCCGAGCGGGACGAACGGCTGGGGGCTCCACCGTGCGACCTGGTCCGCCACCGCCTTTAACGAGTCGCTCGCTGCGATCACCGGTCCGCCGCCCCTGAGGGCGGCCGCAAGGTACGAGTCGCGGGCCTTCGCTTCGGGGTGCAGCCGGTTCCAGCGCTCGACCTCGAGCGCATCGTTGCGCAGCAGCTGGTACGAGGTCACGCTCCAGACGTCAGCACTCACGTCGTACTTGTCGGCCAGGAGCTCCTGGGCCCGCAGGACCTGCTGGAGAATGGCGCCGGAGCCGAGGAGCGTCACCTTGCGGCGGCTGCCGGTGTGCCCGGGCCGGTACCGATAGAGCCCGCGCAGGATGCCCTCGCGCACGCCCTCGGGCATCGGCGGCATCGGGTAGTTCTCGTTGTAGAGGGTGATGTAGTAGAAGACGTCCTCGTTCTCGACGAGCATGCGCCGGAGGCCATCCTCGACGATCACCGCGGTCTCGTAGGCGAATGCCGGGTCGTACGTCCGGATGTTCGGGATGGCCGACGCGAGGAGGAGGCTGTGTCCATCCTCGTGCTGGAGTCCCTCGCCGTTCAGGGTGGTCCGTCCGTAGGTCGCGCCAAGGAGGAAACCGCGTCCGCGGGCGTCACCGAAGGCCCACATCTGATCGCCGGTCCGCTGGAAGCCGAACATCGAATAGAAGATGTAGAACGGGATCATTGCCTCACCGTGCGTCGCGTAGGCGGTGCCCGCGGCCATGACCGAAGCCATCGAGCCGGCTTCGGTGATGCCCTCCTCCAGCACCTGCCCGTCCAGCGCTTCGCGGTAGGGGAGCAGCGTTTCCGCGTCGACCGGCTCGTAGCGCTGACCGAGCGGCGAGTAGATGCCGACCTCCTTGAACAGCGGATCCATCCCGAAGGTCCGTGCCTCATCGGGGATGATCGGGACGATCCGCCTCCCGATGGTCTTGTCGCGCAGGAGGTTGCGCAGGAGCCGCGCGAACGCCGTCGTCGTGGAGGCGGCGGCCGCCCCGCTGCCCTTCGGGAACTCGGCGAACGCCGACGGCTCCGCCGTCCCGACCGGGTTCGTGCGCACGAGGCGTCGCGGCAGCGGCCCTCCGAGCTGGCGGCGCCGCTCGAGCATGTAGCGGATCTCCTCGCTCTCGGGGCCAGGGTGATAGAAGGGTGCGTCGGCGAGCTTCGCATCGGAGATCGGGAGCTCGAGCCGGTCGCGGAAGATCTTCAGCTCGTCGAGCGACATCTTCTTGGCCTGGTGGGTGACATTCCGGGCCTCCACGCTGGGTCCGAGGGCCCAGCCCTTCACCGTCTGGGCGAGCACGACCGTCGGTGCGCCGGTGTGGCGCACCGCGGCGTGGTACGCCGCGTACACCTTGCGGTAATCGTGGCCGCCCCGGCGGAGCTTGCGCAGATCGTCGTCGGAGAGATGCTCGGCGAGCTTCGCCAGGCGGGGATCCGGTCCGAAGAAGTGCTCGCGGATGTACGGGCCATCGGCGACGGTCATGCGCTGCGAGTCGCCGTCAAGCCACTCGTTCATCTTGTTCACGAGCACACCGTCAACGTCCCGGGCGAGCAGGTCGTCCCACTCGCGGCCCCAGAGCACCTTGATCACGTTCCAGCCCGAGCCGCGGAACACCGCCTCCAGCTCCTGGACGATCTTCCCGTTGCCGCGTACCGGGCCGTCCAGCCGCTGGAGGTTGCAGTTCACGACGAAGGTGAGGTTGTCCAGGCCCTCGCGGGATGCGACGTGGAGCGCTCCGAGCGCCTCGGGCTCGTCGCACTCGCCGTCGCCGAGGAAGGCCCAGACCCGCGAGCCGGCGGTGTCGGTGATCCCGCGATGGTGCAGGTACCGGTTGAAGCGGGCCTGGTAGATCGCCGCGAGCGGTCCCAGGCCCATCGAGACCGTGGGGAACTCCCAGAACTCGGGCATGAGCCGCGGATGCGGGTACGAGGACAGGCCGCGCCCCGCGACCTCGCGGCGGAAGTGCAGGAGCTGATCCTCGGTGAGCCGGCCTTCGAGGAACGCCCGGGCGTAGATCCCCGGCGAGGCGTGGCCCTGGAAGAAGATCTGGTCACCCGCGCCGCCGCCGTCCTTGCCACGGAAGAAGTGGTTGAACCCCACTTCGTACAGGCTCGCGGCCGAGGCGTAGGTGGCGAGATGTCCCCCGATCCCGGTGTGGTCGTGGTTCGCCCGAAGGACCATCGCGACGGCGTTCCAGCGGATCAGGCGGCGGATCCGCAGCTCCATGGCCTCGTCACCCGGGAAATACGGCTCCTGCTCGGGAGAGATGGTGTTGATGTAGCGCGTCTGGGTGAGCGGCGGGATCCCGACGTGGAGCATCCGAGCGCGCTTCAGGAGCTTAAAGATGACGAAGCGTGCTCGGTCCGGCCCGGCGGCCCGGACGAGCGCGTCGAGCGAATCGACCCACTCCTGCGTTTCCTGGGGATCGATATCCGGGAGCTGATGCTTGAATTCGTCGAAGACATCGTGCACGTTCGAGGTCCATGGTACGACCGTGCCCGTGCGGGCGCGGAGCCCTCCGTGAGACACTGCACGACGTGGAAAACGACCCGCGGCGACGCCGGCCACGCGGCCGCCGCGCGCCGCGCGACGCGCAGAAGCCCACGCGTCCCCCGGCCCAACCTCGCCCCCCGGGGATCCGCGGGGGCCCGGGCCGCGATCCGGGCCAGCCTCGCGCTGCCCGGCGCGGCGAGCCGGCCCGCGGCGAGTCGCCGCGGGCCGAGGTCCCCGGCCGCACGGGCCGCGATGCGCGCGGAGCACGCGCTGGTCGCTCGCAGCGCTCGCGCTCCCGCCCCGCTGGCGGACAGGCCGGGCCCAGGGACCCGAGCGACCTCAAGGTCGGGACGCCGTGTCTCATCGTCCTTGACTGCCGCGACGGCGAGCCGGATCGCAGCGGGGCAACCGCGACGTTCGAAGGCTTCTTCGACCTCGAGACCGGCGAGCCGCGCCGGCCTGGAACGGGGTACTCCCGGCTTCGCGTCATCGCCCCGGCGCCGCCGAGCCCGGCGCAGGCACCGGCCCTCGACGGGCCGTCGGCGGCGGACCGGCCCGTGTCCCCGGATGGGTCGCCGGATGAACCGCCGGCCACGCCTCCGGTACCGGCCCATGGCCCCCTTCCGGCGCCGGTCGAGCGGCTGTGGGGGTTTGAGTGTTGGTGGCGGCCCGATCCGACCCGGGCCGGGCTCACCCTCGAGGACCACACCGACCTGGAGCACAGCAAGAAGCTGCTCCGCGGGCTGCTGCGCGACACCCGTCGGGCGGGGCGATCGCTGCAGCCCCGCTGATCTCGCTCCGCCGGAAGTACTAGTCCGCACGCCGTACGACGTCGTCACTCGCTGTGACTAGGAGGCCTCGGGTGGGGCGCCGACACTGACCCAGCACCGGGAGTGGTGTCGGGGGGCGAGATGCGACGGCGACAGCAGAGCGGACCGCAGCACGCGCAGGGCCTGCGCTTCTGGCACAAGGTTCTCGCCGCGCTTCTGGTCGTCGGTGTCGCGCCGATCCTCCTGGTCAGCATCGTGTCGATCCGCTCGACCCGCAGCGACCTCATCGACCTCGGGGTGACCAACATCCAGCAGCGCTCGACCGGGACCGCGGCCGCGCTGGACGCGTATCTGACGAGCCGGCTCGAGGACGTCGTACTGGTGGGCCGGACCCCGGATGTGGTCCGGTATGTCGTCTACAACGAC
>DATCNH010000003.1:0-10545 GCA_036565345.1 Candidatus Limnocylindria bacterium
GTGCTCGGGTCCCGGCGTGATACAGCTGGAACCAGCGCGGGGCGCCGGGTGCGGCGGCGGCGATGTCCTCCAGCCGCACGCTCGCCGCGGTGGAGACCGCGTACAACGCGCCGGTCGCGGCGGCCGCCCGTGCGGTCGCCAGCTCGCCATCCGGATGAGCGACCCGATGCAGCGCGCTGGGGGCGATGATGATCGGATGGACCAGCGGCGTCCCGAGGAGCGTGAGCCCCTGGTCCCTGGCGCTCACGTCGACCAGGACCCGGCCGCGGATGACGCGCCGGGCAAAGGCCGCCCGGTTGGCCGCCACGGTCAGCTCGTCCTCGGCACCGCCGGCGATCCAGTCGTGTACCGGCGCCGGGAGGACCGCCGCGGCCGAGGCCTCGAAGTCCCGCAGGTTGATCGGGCCGCTCATCCGCCATACCTCCCCGGTCCACCGGGCCGCTGGGACCAGTGTGACGCTGGTGCTATGCTGTTCGCAGCGGTCACAGCACGGTTCGATCCCACAAGGCGTCTAATGGAGTCTCCTTCTCCCTTCAGACCCGAGTTGGTGAACCTCGGGCTCAGGACCAGCAAAGAACAAGGGAGAAGCTACAAAATGAGCTTCAGCGACATCACACTTACCTGCAAGGACTGTGGACAGGCATTCGCCTTCACCGCAGGCGAGCAGGAGTTCTACCAGCAGCGCGGTCTGGTCAACCAGCCGGGTCGGTGCGCCGACTGCCGTGCCGCCCGCAAGGGTGCCGGCGGCGGATCCAGCTACAGCGGCGGCGGCCAGGGCGGCGGCTACGGCGGGGCCCGTGAGTTCTTCACGGCGACCTGCTCGGCCTGCGGCCAGGAGGCCCGGGTGCCCTTCCAGCCCCGCGGCGACAAGCCCGTCTACTGCAGCAACTGCTTCGAGACGCGTCGTCCGGCGCAGCGCAACTACTAGACCGGCGTTTCCAGCTCGGATCTAGCGGCGAAAGCGCCGGGCTCCTTCGGGAGTCCGGCGCTTTCCTTACTTCTCCGGTGCGGGATACCCGATCGGCCCGATCGGCTGAGCGCCCGGAGGCCCACCTACACTTCGTGACGAATGGCCGGGCAAGCAGGCGGTGGCGAGGGACCGAACGTTGCCGGATGAGCCGTCCGACGCGCGGTCGCTCGATGAGCAGTTCAGCCGACTCTGGGAGAACGACCGGCGGGCCCAGCGCGAGCGGCTCGCGGTCCTCGCCCGGGCGATGCTGAATCACGGCGACTCGACCAGTCGCGCCGCCGCGGCCCGCGAGGCGCACGCCCTCGCCGGCGTGGCCGCGATGTACGGTTTCGCGAAGGCCGCGGCGATCGCCCGCACGCTCGAGGAGTCGTTCGACGCCGCCGCACCGCTCCCCCCGGACACCGGGATCTTGGTGAGCGAGCTCGCCGCCGCCCTCGAGGAACCCTACCGCCCACGCGGCTAGCTCGTGGCGGCCGGCTCGTGCGCCGCGACCGTCAGCCCAGGTCCAAGGGCACGGCCGCGTACTGGCTCCGCAGGACGGCGGGAACGTCGATCGCACGCACCCGGCCGTCGAGGCTGACGGCGAGCGGCGAATGGGCGGCCACGTAGCGCTCGACGATCCCCTGGAGCCGTCGGCTGGTCGTCCGGGCACCTTCCACGCTTCCGAGACAGCAGAGCGCGTCCGGTCCCGCGCCCTCGGGCGCGGCTCCGGCGACGGTCCATGGTCCTCGCTCGCGCACGCCCCGATCGCGCGTGTAGACGAGGCGGTCACCCACCGCAAGCTCGAGCAGCCGCGCCCCCGGCCGTTCCCGCGCCGCGAAGGTGACGCGCATCCCGGACGGCCGATCAAGCCATCCGCCGCCGCGCCGAAAGGGGTCCGCGGAGAAGACGCGCTCGAAGGTGGCTTCCCAGCGTTCGACGAGCTGCTCGGTGCGAACCATGCCGATGCGCAACGGTGGGTCGACGGGCAGCAGGCCGATGAGGTCGTCGCGGGTGACCGGTCCAGAAAGGATCGGATGGCCGTAGCGGTAGCCCCGTGAGAGGGCGATGTCCGAGTCCGCAGCCTCCCGGATCGCATCGGCGATGAGCTGATCGGCCGTCGTCTCGATGACGGCGTTCCGCATGATCGTCCGGGATGTCGATCCGACGACCTCGGAGAGATCGGGATGTGCGCGGTAGGCATCGTCAATGAGCGCCGCCACCTCCGGATCGGGCGATACGTCCGAGACTTCGGCGAGCTCCCAACGCCACTCGATCCCGCCGTCCTCGCTGATCTCGCCGTCGAGCCGGCCGAGGAACGAGGCCTCAGCCCCAGCCTGCAGCACCAGGGTCTTCCCAACCGTCATCGGCGTGACGGTGCGCTCGTGCGTCTCTGCACCGAAGATGACGTCGACCGCCCCGTTAAGCAGCGTCGCGAGCTTCAGGTCCTGTTCGAGACCGCTCTCCGACAGGAGGAAGACGACATCGGCGCCCGATGCGCGCAGGTCCGCAGCCAGCGCCCCGATCCGTTTCGGAGCGCTGTCAAGAAGCTCGAATCGGACGCCGCGCGAGAACGCCGGCGCCATCTCGGTCCCGACCTTCACCGAGGTGAGGCCGATGATCCCCATGCGCACGCCGCCCCGCTCGAGCAGCAGGCTGGGCCGGAAGTACGGCTGGCCGTCTTCGGCCGGCGGATCGGACCAGGCGTTGTACGCGACGGTGGTCGCGGCAAGCGATGCGGAGAGGCCGAGCAGCACGTCGATGGAGCGCCGATCGTCCGGCGGCGCCACCGCGAAGTCCCAGTTTCCCGGGCAATACGCATCTGCCCCGAGCGCGTTCAGCGGCGCGACCATGCCCGCTCCGGCGGTGCGCGTGGCGATGCCGGAGGTGTGGAACAGATCGCCGACGTTCACCAGGATCGCCTCAGGCCGCTCGGCCCGGGCGCTCCGGACCAGCGTTGCGATCCCGGCGAGTCCGGCGCTCTGCACGAGCCGGTCGTCGCTCCCGTCACCCCGACGGAAGAGCAATTCCGGATGGGGGCGGAGCTTGCCGTGGATGTCGGCGGCGTGCAGGACGGTGAATGACCGCGCCATCGGTCTGGGTGCTGCTACCGCGGCTCGCGCTGCTGGGACCGCACCTCGGCACCGCGCAGCGGCGCGCCGAAGACCGGACCCAACACGCAGCTGTCGGTGAGCCCGGCAAGGAGCGGAACCACACCCACCGCGGCGACCAGGTAGCCGCCCGTCCCGCCGACGAGAAGCGGACCGGCCACGATGATCGCGACCCCCGCCACGACGCGGAGCACGCGGCCGGCCGGACTCACGATGAACCGCGCGAAGCTTGAGCGGGTAAATGGCGCGACCGATGACGCGGGCATGAGATGCCTCCCCCCGCGGCGCCAGGCGCCGCGACCGTCTCGCTGATCTCCGGTCGGTTGCCGCAGGAGCTGTCCCAGCGGCGACCGGCGATCGCATTGTATACCCCTGGGGGTATATGAGCTACACTCGCTCTCGATGCCGATCTACGAGTACCGCTGCGACCGATGCGGGACGACTTTTGACCGACTCGTCCGACTCAGCGCCGCGGACCTGCCACGCTGTCCGTCGTGCGGGGCGGATGCAGCGCAACGCCTCGTGTCGCGCATCGCGGCCGGGAGCGGTGCTGGATCGTGCGCACCGGGCGCGGCGCCGGGCGGGACCTGAGGGCTGTCGGCGCGCTGACCCGGGCGGCCAGCACCATCCCGAGCGAACTTTCACCGGCGTAACCATCAGCCCGCCATCATCTCGCGGTGGCGGTGGATACGCAGCGCGAGGGATGCGCCCAACACGGACACCAGCGACAGCACAGCCGCGAGCCAGGCCAGGTCGGGGATCGCGGTGAGCGCGTCACGCACCAACGTCTCGATCGCGAGGGCGCGACTGTCGGCATCGACGGCGGCATAGAGCGGCGCGAGGGCATTGGATCCCTCGGTCAGCGCGAAGCTCGAGCCGAGGCCGATGAAGAGCAGGCTCGAGATGACCGTAGAAAGCGGCCGGCGGAACGAGCCGACCCCAACGGTCCGGCGCACGATGCCACGCCGCAGCGGGCCTTCGAGCGATCGCCAGGCGAGCGCGAGGAGGAAGAGCGGGAGGGCCATCCCGAGCGCGTACAGCGCCAGGAGCGCGGCGCCGGCGCCCGCGCCACCCACCGTGGCCGCGGTCGTGAGCACCCCGCCGAGAATCGGCCCGGCGCAAAAGCCGCCGAAGCCGTACACGACGCCGAGCAGGTAGGTCGAGAGCACCGAGTCGCCGGAAAGACCGGCGCCGAGGCGCTCGAGCCGGGCCGCCCCCGGGAGGCTGAAGCCTCCGACCGACAGCTGATAGAGGCCGATCACGACCAGGAGCAGCCCGGCGACCGCGGTCAGCTCGGCGCGCCGCACCAGGAGCAGCCCGCCGAGCGCGCCGACGCCCAGCCCGAGCGGCACGAGGAAGGTGGCCAGACCGGCGAAGAAGACCGTGGTCCGCACCAGGAGCCGGCCGGGGGCGGCGAACGCGTAGGCGAAGAACGCCGGCAGGAGCAGTGCAGAACACGGACTGAGCAGGGTGAGCGCGCCTCCGGCGAGGGCGATCGCCGCCTGCGCCAGCACCGTCGCCGCTACCGCGCGTTCGCGCGAGCGAGCGCGGCATCGATGGCTGCGGCGAAGGTCGCGAACGGCTGCGCTCCGACGATGCGCTGCCCGTCGATGACGAAGGAAGGGTTCGCCGCGCGGCAGGACCGCGCTCCGCAGCCTCGGTGAACGGGGACCGAGCCAGGCGTCCCGGTAGATCTGGACGTCGCGCCGCGGGTCAATGACCGCCGCATCGTGTGCGCTCTCCGAGGCGATGAGATACGAGGCGTGGCCGAGGCCTTCGACGAAGAACTGCTCGAGATATATCGGAATCAGCGCTCCAACGGGAGGCCGGCCCTGGCCCAGGCGATCGTTCCGCCTCGCACGCTCTTCGCCGTGCGCCCCCGCTCCGCCGCGATCCGCGTTGCCACCAGCGACCGGCTACCACTCTGACAGAGGAAGAGCAGCTCGCGGTCGGCCGGGAGCTCGCCGATCCGATTCGGAAGGTGACCGAGCGGGAGATGCACCGCGCCGGTCGCATGTCCGGCGGCCCACTCGTTCGGCTCACGCACGTCCACCAGGACAGCACCCGACTGCAGGCTCTCGTGTGCCTGCTGCGGCTCGATCTCGTCGCTACGCGGAGTCGAACGGAACATTGTCCATCCCTCGATCCAGTTTCTTGTCCGATCCAGTTTCGTGTCGGTCGCGTCCTGATCAGGCGTACGCGACTCAGGCCTACGCGGCGTTTCGATCTCGGTCGGTCACGACAGCCGCCCGAATTGCTGCAAGGCTTCGGCCACCGCCCGCTTCGCCTCCGCTTTCGGAAGCGTCTCCAGGCACTCGTCAACGTGCGACAGGACGACCACGCTCGCCGCCTTCTCCACCGCGACCCGGATCGCCAGGAGCTGGACGACCACATCCGAGCACTCGCGTCCCTCGTCCAGCATCCGCCGGACCCCGGCGAGCTGGCCGCGGATCCGCTCGAGACGGTGCCCGACGGCAACGTCGGCCGCGGTACGCCCGACCGGGGCGGGTGGCCGTGGGCGGGATGGGACCGCGACCTTCTTGATCGGCATGCCCGCGAGCATATACCCTGGGGGGTATCTGCCAAGACTAGGCCGGCAGGCCGCCTTCCCCAGGACGGTGGCGACAGGAAAATTGCGGGACCATCGCCGGGTCGCGATAGAGCTCGACGAGATGGCGCTTGCAGAGTCCGACGAAGCAGAATTTACAGAGCCCCACCGCGGTGGCGTCGCCGCCGCTCAACGCGCATTCATGACATCGCATCTCCGACCTCCCCTACCGATTCGGACACCGGGCCGGACCGGATCCGGCCCGGTGTCCGACCCTTGCCGTCGGCGATCAGCGTGGCGCGACCGGCTCCCGCTTCGCTGTGGCTGCGGACGTCCCAAGGGCGTCGGCAACGCGACCGCCGAGCTCGGCGTCGCACTGGGTGAAGTGCCAGACCATCTTGTCCTGGATCGCGCGGTCGCAGCGGGCGAGCAGGACCCCGAAGTTGAGGACCAGATCCTCGCGCTCGGCCGCGGGCATCGTCCGGTAGCGCTCGCCGGCCTGCTGGTAGTCGTTCGTTCGCGCGATCGTCGCCCGCGTGAGCCGGCCCGCGACGAGCGGCTCGTGGGGCGCGCCGGCCGGCTCGGCCTCGCGCAGCCCGCCGGCCGTGTTCGGCTCGTAGTTGATATGGGGATCCTGCCCAGGCGCGAGGTCGACGTGGTGAGCCAGCTGTCCGTCCCGCTGATTCGTCGCGACCGGCACCTGCGGCCGGTTCACCGGCACCTGCTGATAGTTCGGGCCGACCCGGTAGCGCTGGGTGTCCGAATACGAGAACGTCCGGCCCTGCAACATCTTGTCATCTGAGAAGTCCAGGCCGTCGACGAGCACCCCGGTGCCGAAGGCGACCTGCTCGGTCTCGGCGAAGAAGTTGTCCGGGACCCGGTCGAGGACCATTCGGCCGACCGGGCGGAGCGGGAAGCGGTCCTCCGGCCAGGTCTTCGTGTCGTCGAGCGGATCGAAGTCCAGCTCGGAGTGCTCGCCATCCGGCATGATCTGGACGCAGAGCTCCCACTCGGGAAGCTCGCCGCGGCCGATGGCGTCGTAGAGGTCTCGGGTCGCGCTGCCCAGGTCGGTCGCCTGGATCGCGTCGGCCTCGGCTTGGGTGAGCGACTTGATCCCCTGCTTCGTCTTCCAGTGGTACTTCACCAGCACGCCCACGCCGTCGGCATTGATCATCTTGTAGGTGTTCACGCCGAACCCGTCCTGGTGCCGGTGATCGGCCGGGATGCCCCGGGGGCTGAACAGCCAGGTGAGCATGTGCATCGACTCCGGCGTATTGCTCATGAAGTCGAAGATCCGGTTCGGCTCCTGGCGGAACGTCACCGGATCCGGCTTGAGCGAATGGATGACGTCGGGGAACTTCAGCGCGTCGCGGATGAAGAACACCGGGAGGTTGTTCCCGACGAGGTCCCAGTTCCCCATCTCGGTGTAGAACTTCACCGCGAAGCCGCGCGGGTCGCGCGCCACCTCGGACGAATCCCGGCCGCCGATGACCGTGGAGAACCGGACGAAGACCGGCGTCCGCTTGCCCTTCTCCTGGAAGAGCGCGGCGCGGGTGTAGGTGCCCGCCGGCTCGTCGCCGATGGCGCCATAGGCCTCGAAGTACCCGTGCGCGCCGGTGCCCCGCGCGTGGACCACGCGCTCGGGCACGCGTTCGCGGTCGAAGTGCGAGATCTTCTCGAGGAAGTGGTAGTTCTCGAATGTCGTCGGTCCCCGGTCGCCGATGGTCCGAAGGTTCTGGTTGTTCGCGATCGGATGGCCCTGCCGGTCGGTCAGGGGGAGCGCCGGCTTCGGGTCTTTCGCGGGTCCGCGCTTGGTCTGCTCAGGCATCACGCACTCCATCGAGCTGGACACGACTGGCTCCAATACTGGAGTCATTCCAGTTCAGGGGAGGAGCATACCCCGGGCCTCGGCGGGGCTCAACGCCGCCGCGGCTTGGGGCGGCACGCGCCGCAGAGCCCCCAGAAGGTGACCTCCGCCTCGTCCACGAGGAATCCTCGGCTCGATGACGGCTCGAGGCACGGACCGTGGCCGACGACGCAGGCCACGTCGGCCGTCGCTCCGCACGAGCGGCAGACCAGGTGGTGGTGATTGTCTCCGACCCGCGTCTCGTACAGCGCCGGGCTGCCCGCCGGTTCGATCCGCCGGATGAGCCCCGCCGTGGTGAGCGCCTCGAGCACGTTGTAGACCGCCTGGGTCGAGATGGTCCCGACCCGTCGCCGGGCGGACGCGGCGATCGTGGTGGCATCCGGATGGTCGGGCTGCTCGTCGATCGCCGCGAGCACCGCGAGCCGCTGGCTCGTGAGGCGCAGCCCGCTGTCGCGGACTCGCTGCGCAAGCGTCGTCGGGCTGGCCATCCCAGAACGATACGGGACCGGTCGGCGGGCCCCGAAGGCCCGCCGGGTGTTCAGGCCGCCGCCGACTCGCGGCGGACGATGTCGGCGAGGCGGGTCGAGGGGATCTCCGGGAACCGCCGCCGAAGCGCGGCGCCGTCGAAGGACATGGCCCCGACGTCCATCTGGCGGCCGGCCGCGATCAGGCCGGCGATATCGGGGCGGACCGGCCGGAGCAGCAGCGCGGCCGCCCGCATCGCGACCGGCGGGACATGACGGACCACGGCGGTCCTGCCGACCGCGGCCGAATACACCTCGACCATCTCGGTGAGCGTGAGGTTCTCCGGCCCACCCACGCTGAACGTCTCTCCCGCGAGCTCGGGCGACGACACGACACGGTCGACGAAGCAAGCGAGATCGCCGACCGAGAGAAAGTTGATTGGGTTCGCGCCGCGGCCGAAGATCGTGGCCTTCCCCGAGGTCCGGATTTGACCGCAGACGATCCCGAGCCAGAGCTCCATGAACACCGTGGGCCGGATGATCGTTCCGACCAGGCGGCTCTGTCGGAGCAGCCCTTCGGCTCGGTGCTTCATCCGCAGGAGCTCCAGCGGATGGTCTGGGGCCGCGCCATGCATGGACAGGAGCACGTACCGACCCACCCCCGCGGCTTCCGCGGCCCGGATGAGCGCACGGTTCCCTTCGTGATCGACCGCCCGCGGACCGGCTCCCCCGGGGCCGAAGCCGGTGACCGCCGAGATCACCGTGTCGACGCCCTCCATCGCGGCCCCGAGCGAGGCTGGGTCCCGGACGTCGCCGCGGCGAAGCTCGACATCAGGTAGCGCACGCCGGGCCTTCTGCGGGTCCCGGGTCAGCACCCGGACCGGGAACCCCCGGGCGATGAGCAACGGCACGAGCCGGGTCCCCAGGTGACCGGTGCCGCCGGCAAGAAGGATCACCGGTCGATCTGCTGGCCGACGGCGGCATCGATCCCGGCGCCGCCCTGCTCCACCGGCTCGAGGTAGAACCGGACCGAGGTGAACCGGTCATCCTGCACGCCGAAGATGGACACGCCCCGCATGAGATGGGGCGCACCGTCGCGACGGGTCCCCCGCATCTCCCACTCGGTCCACACCGTCCCGCCGTCGGTGATGGAGCGGAGGAGCTCCGCGCGCAGGTCGGGAACGCCGGCGAAGATCTGGGTCCAGTTCTTCCGCACCTGCTCGTTGCCGGTGAACGACCGGGCCGGGTGCAGCGGCGTCTCGTTGACGAATGCCGGCGCGAAGCACTCCGTGAGCGCCTCCAGATCGTGCCGGTTCATCGCATCAAGCAGCCGGGTGGCGGGCGATGCAGCCCCGGAGGATGGCGTGGTCGCGGCGGTCATCTCGATCTCCCTTTGATATACTTCAATGCTAATGACTAGACTAACAGTCTAATGGATAAGCGCAGGCGCGTCAAGGCCTACCGTTCGCCGCTCAGGGACGCCCAGGCGCTGGCCACCCGCCGGGCGGTGATCGGCGCCGCCTCGCGGCTGTTCGGCGAGCAGGGCTACGTCGCGACGTCGATCGACCAGGTCGCGGACGCCGCCGGGGTGAGCCGGGCGACCGTCTTCAACGCGGTCGGGAACAAGGGGGTGCTCCTGAAGACCGCGCTGGATATCGCGATCGTCGGCGACGACGATCCGGTCGCGCTCGCCGACCGCCCGCGGTCGCGCGCGATCCGGGCGGAGACCGACGCTCGGCGCTATCTGGCGCGATACGCCGAACTCATGGCGGACATCGGCGCCCACTTGGCGCCGATCAGCGAGGCGGCGCGCAGTGCGGCCGCCGCGGACCCCGATGCACGGCGCCTCTGGGCCGAGCATCAGGCGCAGCGACGAGCGGGCGCTGACCGCGTCGTCCAGGACGTCGTACGCAAGGGCGGGCTTCGGACGGGACTCGGCCGCAGCGATGCCGCGGACATCGTCTGGGTGTTGAACGACCCGGGGCTGTACCACCACCTGGTCCTGGAGCGCGGGTGGACGCCGGCGCGCTACGCCGCCTGGCTCGGGGAGACGATGCAGCAGCAGCTCCTCGAATAGCTCGCCGCGCCGCCGGCGGACATCAGCGCGGAGGCGGATCCACCGCGGGTTCGTTGAGGAACGGAAGCCCATTCGAACGATGCGGCGGGTCCTTTCGCCGGTGTTCTCGCCGGTGTTCGCCTTCCGGATACCCTCAGGGACCTCGCGCGACAAAGGCGACCACGGCATCGATCGCCTCATCGCCGTAGGGCGCCGCGAACATGCCCCGAGCGTGCTCCGTACCGCCGAACACGAGGAGCGTCTTCGGATCCCGCGCGACCTCGAAGGCTCGGAAGACATGCGGCATCGCGTGATCTTCGTCCGCGCAGACGAACAGCTTCCGAGCCATGATCCGGCGCACAGGCTCGTCCGGCGTCGCGATGACCGGCGCGGAGATCGAGACGACAGAGAGGACGCGAGAGGAAGCTCGGGAGAACGTCCTCGACGCATTGCAGGTGGTCCTCGCTCCCGACGAGGACGACAAGGGCGTGCTGGCTGGCCGCAGCGAGGCGCTCGACCTCACACTCATTCGTTGAAGCTTCGCGACCTC
>DATCNH010000004.1:0-6670 GCA_036565345.1 Candidatus Limnocylindria bacterium
CGGCCGAGCGCATAGGCGTGGGCGTGTCGGTAGAGCGCGATCGTCAGGTCCTCGAGCTGCCGGGCGAGGTCGCGGCCGAGAGAGGCAGCGAGCTGGGCCCGGGAGATGTTCTCGTCGTGGCCGGTGATCGCCTTGGTCGCCGGAGTGAAGATCGGGTCGTCGAGGCGCGCGGACTCCTCCAGCCCGCGGGGCAAACGCTCGCCGGCGACGGTGCCGTCCTTCCGATACTCGGCCCAGCCGGAGCCGGCGAGGTAGCCGCGGGCGACGCACTCGTAGTCGATCCGCTCGGCCCGCCGCACCAGCACCGCGCGGCCATCCAGCTCAGCGTGGTCGCGGAACGGCACAGGGAGCTTCGCCAGGTCGGTCTCGAGGAGGTGGTTCGGGACGATGCCCGCGGTGCGTCCGAACCAGAAATTCGACAGCTGGGTGAGGACCCGGCCCTTGTCCGGGATCGGGGTCGGCAGGACGACATCGAACGCCGAGAGCCGGTCGGAGGCGACCAGCACCAGCTGCGCCGGCTGGTCCGGACCGGCCTCGTAGACCTCGCGCACCTTCCCATGGCGGAACAGCGTGGCGCCTGAGATGGCCGATCGCGGCGATGTCGTCTTGCTCATTCCGGCAGGACCTCCAAAAGCTTGGTGCGCCAGGTCTGCGCGACGTCGCGGGCGACCTCGGACGCCAGGCCCCGGTACTCCTCGGGATGATCGAGCAGGCGGCGCTCGTCGGCCGAAAGCGCCGCGAGGATCGGCCGCAGGTCGGGCTCGAGCGCGGCCAGCTCGAGGACCGGCCGGCCGCTGCGCTCGGCCTCGAGGGTGTGTCGGCGCACCGCCTCATGCGCATCGGGGTGGCCGTGCTTCGCGAGGAGGACGTACAGCGCCTCGGCGATGATCCCGCCCTTCGAGAGTCCCAGATTCGCCTTCATCCGCTCGCGGTCGACCCGCATCCCGTCGAGGGAGGATTCGAGACGCGTCGCGGCGTACGCGGTCGCGGCGAGGAGCTCGCCGCCGAACCGCTGCGACGCCGAGTTCGTGAGATCGCGCTGATGCTCGCTGATCTGATCCATGTATGTGGTGACGATCCGCGGCACGTAGGCCTTCCAGATGCTCTTCACGTTCTCGAACGAGACCGGATTGCGCTTCTGCGGCATCGTCGACGACCCGACCTGCTGCGCCCCGAAGCCCTCGGCGATCTCCGCGATCTCGGTGCGCTGGAGCTGGCGCATATCGTCGGCGAGGTTCGCCATCACCCCGAGCGCCGTGGTGAGGGCGTGCGCCAGATCGGCCCAGCCCTCCGGCTCCACGATCTGGGTGCTGTGGCCCGCCGGCCGGAGGCCGAGGAGCGCCAGGTACCGCCGCTCGAGCGCGCGCGGGTCCGCCGAGAGCAGCGACGGCGCGTTGTACGCGCCGACCGCCCCGGCGAGCTTTCCCGGAAGCGCCCGGGCCGCGTCGCGGACCAGCAGGATGCGGCCGCCGAGCCGGTCGACGTACTCGGCGATCGCGAAGCCGAAGGTGATTGGCACGGCGTGCTGCCCGTGGGTACGGCCGGCCTGCGGGCTCTCGGCCTCCTCCTCGGCGATGGCGATCAGGCGGGCCGCGAGATGGCCGAGCCGCGGGAGCACGACCCGTTCGGCGCATTCGCGATAGCGCCAGGCGTTCGCGGTATCGACGATGTCCATTGAGGTCGCACCAAGGTGGACGAAGCGGCGCGCGTCGGCGGGGACCGCCGCGCGGATGAGGTTCACCAGCGCCCGAACGTCGTGGCCGATGCGGGCCTCCTCGGCGTACACCGCGCTCGCGGTGATCCCCGCGGCCGCGGCGGCGATCGCCTCGGCCGCGGCCTGCGGAACGAGCCCCTCCTCGGCGAGCGCCCGCGCGAGCGCGGCCTCGGCCTTCGCCTGGGCGCGCACGCGCCCCTCTTCGGAGAGATAGGGATGCAATGTCGCGTACAGCTGCGGATCGCCGCCGTAGAACCGGGAATCGAGCGGCGAGATCGCGTCGAAGCGCGACCCAAAGGTCATCCGCCGAGCACCTTCATCGCCATGCTCTCGCGCATCGTCTTGATCCGGGCACCCAGCGCCGGGTCCGCGGTCGCGAGGATCTGCGCCGCGAGGATCGCGGCATTCGCCGCGCCGGCCTCGCCCACGGCGACCGTGGCGACGGGAACCCCGCGGGGCATCTGCACCGTCGAGAGGAGCGCGTCCAGGCCGCCGCCGATCGCATTCGCTGACGCCAGCGGCACGCCGATGACCGGCAGGGTCGTCTGCGCGGCGATCGCGCCCGCGAGATGCGCGGCGCCACCGGCGGCGGCGATGACGACCTTCACCCCACGCCCCTCAAGGCCGCGAACCCACTCGCGCAGCGCGTCAGGGGTGCGGTGGGCCGAGAGCACCTTCACCTCGCAGTCGATACCCAGGCCCCCGAGGGTCTTCTCGGAGACCTGCATGACCGCACGATCCGAGGTCGAGCCCATGACGACGACCACGCTGATCACGACGACACTCCCAACCGGTCTTCCGCGATGTCCCGACGATAGAACTTGCCCTCGAAGTGCACCCGCTCGGCCCCCAGGTAGGCCTTCCGGCGGGCCTCGGCGACGGTGTCGCCCTGGGCGACGATGTGCAGCACCCGCCCGCCGTCGGTGATGAATCCGCCGTCGGGACCGCGGCGGGTCCCAGCGTGGAAGGTCCACACGTCGTCGGGGAGATCCTCCACCGTGATGCGGTCCCCCCGGCGAGGGGAGGCCGGATACCCGGAGGCACAGAGCGCCACGTCGACATACGCGCGCTGGCTGAACCGGACCGGATGCGCGGCGACGTGCTCCGCCAGGCGGCCGTCGCCGAGGGCGGTCATGAGGAGCGCGAAATCGCCCCCCAGACGCGGCAGGACGACCTGAGCCTCGGGATCACCGAAGCGCGCGTTGTACTCGAGGACCCGCCAACCGTCAGCGACCTGGAGCAGGCCGGCGAAGATCACCCCGCGATAGGGCGTGCCGCGCGCGGCGAGCAGCCGGGCGACCGGCGCGATGAGCGCGTCGGCGAGCGGCTGGGCCTCCTCGTCGGGCAGCACCGCCGTCGGCGAGCAGGCCCCCATCCCGCCGGTGTTCGGGCCGGTGTCGCCATCGCCGAGGCGCTTGTGGTCGCGCGACGGCGGCAGCGCGACGACGGTCTCACCATCCACGAGGGCCATGAGCGAGGCTTCGGGACCCGCGAGGAGCTCCTCGAGCACGACCGCGCCTTCGGCGATCGGCGGATGGGAAAGCGCGGCTCGCGCTTGGGCCCGGTCCTTCGCGATGACGACGCCCTTCCCCGCGGCGAGCCCGTCGGCCTTCACCACCAGTGGCCCGTCCGGCTGCTGGTCGAGCGCCGCGAGCGCCGCGGCGGCGCTCGGATACGCGCTGGACGCCGCCGTCGGCACGCCGGCCTCGGCCATGAGCGCCTTGGCGAAGGCCTTGCTCGATTCGATGCGCGCCGCGGCGACCGACGGGCACACCACGGTGACCCCGGATCGGCGGATCTCGTCCCCGATGCCCGACGCGACAAGGTCGTCGGGGCCGACGATGACCAGGTCGATCGACGCCGCGGCACAGTGCTGCTCGATCCGCGCGATGTCGGTCGGCGGGAAATCGAGGACGCGCGCGAACAGCGCCATCGCGCCGTTGCCCGGAACGACGTCGATCATCCCCACGCTCGCGCTGCGCGCGAGGCGCCAGGCGATCGCGTACTCGCGGCCGCCGCCGCCGAGCACGAGGCAATTGAGCCCCGCACCGCCGTGCCCGCGGCCCGGGCTGCGGCTCGCCCGGTGCTCCTGGATGACCCGGGCGACCCGGTCGCGGCCGAGCAGGAGATCCTTCATTTCATTCCCATTCGTCGTCCATCTCGCGGCCGAGCCGCAAGCGCGTTCACTCCCACTCGATCGTCGCCGGCGGCTTGGAGGAGATGTCGTAGACGACGCGGTTCACCGCGGGGATCTCGTTCACGATCCGGGAAGAGACCCGGGCGAGCAGGTCATAGGGCAGCCGGGCCCAGTCGGCGGTCATGAAGTCCTCGGTCGTCACCGCGCGCAGGGCGACGAGGTAGCCGTAGGTCCGGAAGTCGCCCATCACCCCCACGCTCTGGACCGGCGTGAGGACCGCGAAGGCCTGCGCGGTGGTGCGGTACAGGTCGGCGGCACGCAGCTCCTCCAAGAAGATCGCGTCGGCCCGGCGAAGGATGTCGAGCTTTTCCCGGGTGAGGTCGCCGACGACACGGACCGCGAGCCCCGGGCCGGGGAACGGATGCCGCCAGAGGATGTCGTCGGGGAGGCCGAGCTCCGTACCGACCCGGCGGACCTCGTCCTTGAACAACCGCCGGAGCGGCTCGACGACCTCGAGCGACATCACCTCGGGCAGGCCACCGACGTTGTGGTGGGTCTTGATCCGCGCGCTCGTCGTGCTATCGCGCGACTTCGACTCGATGACGTCGGGATAGATCGTGCCCTGGACGAGCACCGTGTCGACCCCTCCGGCGACGAGCCCAAGGTCGGCGGCAGCCTCCTCGAACGAGCGGATGAATTCCTCGCCAATGATCGCGCGCTTACGTTCAGGATCGGTGACTCCGGCCAGCTTGCCAAGGAATCGCGCCTCGGCATCGATCGCGACGAGTCGCAGCCGCGGGGAGAACGTCGCGACGACCTGCTCCGGCTCGCCCTCGCGAAGCATGCCGGTGTCAATGAACACGCAGGTGAGCCGGTCGCCGATCGCCCGCGCCACGAGGGCCGCGGCGACGGCGGAGTCGACGCCGCCGGAGAGGGCACAGATCGCGTGCCGGTCGCCGATCGTCCGCGCGATCTCGGCCACGGTCTCTTCGACGAAGGCCGCGGGCGTCCAATCGCCGGCGCACCCCGCGACGTCGAGGACGAAGCTTCGCAGGAGCGCCGTGCCGTGCGGAGTGTGGGCAACCTCGGGGTGGAACTGCACCCCGAACCGGCCGCGGCCGTCGCTCATCGCCGCGTGGGTCAGGCGCTCGGTACGCGCGCTGGTGTGGAAGCCGTCAGGAAGGCGCTTCACCGAATCGCCGTGGCTCATCCAGGCCGGCTCGGTCGCGGCCAGGCCGGCAAAGATGCCGCCCCGATCGGTGATCTCGAGCAGCGCCGGCCCGTATTCGCGCTTGCCCTCCGCCGCGACCTCGCCCCCGGCGAGGGTGTGGGCCATGAGGTGCATCCCGTAGCAGACCCCGAGCACCGGCAGGCGACCGTCGAGGATCGCCGGGTCGATCGCCGGGGCGCCGGGGTCGTAGACGCTCATCGGGCCGCCGGAGAGGATCACGCCCTTCACGCCGCGGTCGGCGAGCGCGGCCGCGGTGATGTCATGGGGAACGATCTCGCAGTAGACCCGCGCCTCGCGCACCCGCCGGGCGATGAGCTGGGTGTACTGGCTCCCGTAGTCGAGGATCGCGATCGTCTCGCGGTCCATCGCTAGTGTCCCGTCCCGGAACTCCCCTGGTGATCCGCGGCCCGGGCCGCCGCGGCCAAGGAGCCGAGGAGCACGCGAGGGAGCGTATCCGGAGATACGTGACCGAGCGCGCGGACGAAGGCGACGCCGGCATCGGCGGTGCCAGGCCGATGGAGCGACAGGGGAGTTCCGGGACGGGACACTAAAAGCGCGTCGCGCCGGTGAAGCTGAAGGAGGCGAGATGCAGCACCGGGACGCGCGCCGCGATGGCCTGGATCCCGAACTGCTCGGCCGGAGCCAGAAGCATGAGCTCGTTCCCGATCCCCCGCACCCCGGCGAGCGCCTCGTGATACGACTGGGTGAAGCGGAAGTTCTTCACCGGGTAGGCGATCTCGCCATCAACGATCGCGAACGTGCCGTCGCGGGTCATCCCGGTGACGATCGTCCGCAGCTGGTGGACCCAGCGCGTGTAGTAGAAGCGCGTGACCAGGAGACCGCGCGTGACCGAACGGATGAGCTCTTCGCGAGAGGCCGTCCCCGCCTCGAGCCGGCGATGCATCGGCGCGGACGGCTGGCCCGAGCCCGGCGGAAGGGCGTGACCGGTATTCGCGTTCCCGGTCCGGTGCGCGGTCCCGGAGTCGTAGACGACCGCCTGCGCCGTGCCGTCGGCGATGAGCGTCACCGGGTCGCTCGGCTGCCCCTCGAAGTCGAAGGCGCGCGGCAGGCAGTCCGGATCGAACGGATCGTCCACCAGCGTCACCGGACCGGTGACGCGCTCGCCGATCCGGCCACCCACGAACGAGCGCCCTTCCTCCACCGCCTGTCCGGTGAGCTGGGCGGAGAGGAAGGCGACCAGGTCGTAGACCGCGTACGGCTCGAGGATGACCTCGTGATCGCCGGGATCCATCTCGCGCGGACGCTGCGCCGCGATCGCCTTGCTGACCGCCTCGGCCGCAAGGCCCTCGACATCGAGCCGGTCGAGATCGAACGACACCCGCTGCGCGTACGCCGAACCCTCCTCGCCGATCGCCGCAAGCTGCGCTTCGGCGACCGTTTGCGGCGCGTAGGCCCAGGTGCCGAGGGTCGAGGCGATCGCGAGCTCCTGGGTGTTCGTCGCGACGAATCCGGCGGCACCCAGCCCCCGGGCGCGCGCCGCGTCGCAGATGACCTTTGCCGCACGCGCGCGAGCGAGCGGCGCGGCTTCGGCCGTCTGCGGGCTGTACGAAGACGGCGCGGCGGCGAT
>DATCNH010000005.1:0-9074 GCA_036565345.1 Candidatus Limnocylindria bacterium
TCCGGCGAAATAGCGCGCCTCGCGCTCGGCATCGGTCTGTCGCACCAGATATTCGCGTGCCGCCTCTTGCAGCCAGCGGCTGCGTGGGACGCCGCGACGCTTGCGATCCTTCTCGATCCCCCGCCAGAGCTCAGCCGGGAATGTCGCGCTGGTGCGGCTCGCGGTCTGCTTCTTCATCCACGTGACAGTATTACGAAAGTATGATTGCAAGTCAACGCCGTTCCCCGGGGCGCCGGATCCCTTGGGCAGCCGTGAGGGCGACGAGGTCGAGGGCGCCCAGCGTGACACCGATCACGCCGCCAATGACGAAGGCGAAGATCATCCCGATGGAGCCGGCGAACGCTCCGAACGCCAGGACGCCGAGCGGTTGGAGGACGCCGGGCGCGACGATGAGCGTCCGCACGAGGAAGATCAGGCCGAGCTCGGCGAGGAAGAGCATCCCGGTCGCCGCGCCCCAGCGCAGCGCCTGGCCGAAGAAGACGCCACGCGGGCCGGGCTCGGCCGAGAGCCACGCTCCTCCGGCCAGGGCGCGTCGGGTGGTCCAGACGCTCGTCGCCCAGAGGGCGACGAAGATGAGCAGGCCGGTCACCGTCTCGAGCCCGCCGAGCAGCCCGCCCAGCCCACCGGTCGGGTAGAGGGGCAGCAGGAGCAGCAATCCGACGGCACAGGCGTGGAACGTGCCGACCGCGAAGGCGAGCAGGCCGCTCCGGTCGGCGCTCATCCGTGGGCCAACAGGACCGCGAGTCCGGCGATCATGACGAGCCCGGCCGCGGTCCCGGCATACATCCACCGCAGGGCCGCCGCGACGGGAATGCCGGGCAACGCCACCGCGAGGGTCCGCGGAAGGGAACCGACGACGATCGCCGCGACGAGGAGGAGCTTCCAGATGAACGTCGCGCCCCAGCCGGTCGCCGGCTGCGGCAGGTCCGGACCGAACGCGCCGAGGTTCCCGACCCCGGTCATGACGAGCACGCCCGCAGCCAGCCAGAAGGCCTGCTCGTAGCGCAGCGCCACCCCAACGACCCGATCGGCCGGCTCGCGGAAGGCCAGCCAGGCGACGAGGAGCGCCCCGCCGAGGGCCATCGCCATCGCCGCGACGTGCAGCCAGCGGACGGCGATCGCGATCAGGTGGTGGTCAAGGACCATGACGACCCTGAGTGAACGCCCCGGCGGACGAAAGTCAACTCAGGCGCGGTCAGTCCACCGTGAGCGCGGTCCGCATCCCCAGCTGATAGTGGCCGGGGAGGTTGCAGATGAGGTCATAGTGTCCGGCGGGCAGCTCGAGGGCGAGCTTGCGCGAGACGCCGGCCGAGATGTTCGAGAGGCCGCCAACCTTGCCGTCCTCCTTCGCCTTGCCGCCGTCGATCGGCAGCGCGTCCGGCGCGAGGTCGGTCCGGATGACCGTGAGCTCGTGGGCCATCGCGGCCCGGTTGCGGACCGCGAAGACGACGTGCCCTGCCTTCACCGTCCCTGGGTCGGCCTTCACCGCGAAGTCGGTCAGCTCGACCGAGAGCGTCGGCTGCTCGGTGGGCTCGCTCGTCCCGCCGCCGCAGGCACCGGCGACGGCGGCGACGCCGACGAGGATCGCCATGAGCTGCGGACGCATCGGCACTGCTCCATTCTGATTGACTCTGCTCGTCCATCGACGACGGCACCGTTGCTCGATGAGGGCCGCGCACCGGTCCAGGCTCAGGGGCCGCGCTGCTCCCGCAAGCGCTGCGTCCGTTCTTCGAGCGCGATCCAGTGAAAGAACGCCAGGGAGGCCGCGGCGAGGAAGATGAGGTCCCCGGGCACCCACATGATCGCACCGCCGAGGCGCTGATCGGTGACCGACTCGAGGCCGTACGCCGCCGACCGGCCGGTGTAGTGGGAATAGAAGAGGCGGGTCGAGAAGGCCAGGAGCCCCCCGAGGATGGTGTTCTGGGCCGCGCCCACGAGAAGCAGGTACGGGATCCGTGCGGCATACGGGAGCGTCGCGCGCAGCGGCACAGGGTCAATGACGACGCTCCAGAACAGCAGGGCCGAGCCGAGGAACCAGAGGTGCTCGGTCAAATGCAATCCGGTGCTCTCGACCGCCGCGTCGTAGACCCGCGGGATGTGCCAGACGTACAGGCCGCCGACATACAGCGCGGCCGCGACGAGCGGCAGCCGGAGGCCGTGGAACGCCCAGTGGACCGGCCGCGCGCCGGCGACCGGCCGAACGACGAACCGGCGGAATGCACGCGGCAGGCCGAGGAGCAGCGGGCGGACCGGTGTCCCGAGCTGGATGAGCGGGGCGGCGACGACGGTGAGCAGCATGTGCTGGACCATGTGCACGCTGAACAGCTGCTCGGCGAGCGCGTCGACCGGCGACACGAGGGCGGTGAGGATCGCGCCGAGGCCGGCAAAGAACGCCGCCATGCGCCACGCCGGGAGCGCCAGGCGCGTCGTGCGGAAGCCCCGTGCGTAGACGGCCGCCACGAGGACGACGAGCGCCCAAAGGATTACAGCCGTAGCGTCGTGTCCACCATGATCGCAACGAACAGGAGGGCGAGGTACAGGAGCGAGTACAGATAGACGCTCTTCGCCATCGCCCGCCGCCGCGCCTCGGCGCTCCGGATCAGGCGCACCGCATAGGCGACGAAGAGACCGCCCAGGACGAGCGCGACGGCGAGGTACAGCAGCCCGACGTAGCGCGTGAGGAACAGAAGCATCGACAGCGGCACCAGCGCCGCGGCGTAGACCAGGATCCCCCACTCCGCGGCTCGATCGCCGTGCACGACCGGGAGCATCGGCACGCCGGCCCGGTCGTAGTCGTCATGGATGAGGATCGCGAGCGCCCAAAAGTGCGCCGGCGTCCAGAAGAACACGATCGCGAAGAGGTACCAGGCCGGCAGGTCGAGCGACCCGGTCACCGCGGCCCAGCCGACCAGCGGGGGGATCGCCCCGGCCGCGCCACCGATGACGATGTTCTGGACCGTCGTCCGCTTGAGCCAGAGGGTGTAGATGAAGATGTAGAACAGCGTCCCCGCGATGGCCAACGACGCGGCGAGGACGTTCGCGACGAGGGCGAGGACCGCGAAGGAAAGGATGTTCAGGACCAGCCCGACGGCGATCGCGAGCCGCCCGGACACCCGGTGGCCGGGGAGGGGCCGTTTGCGGGTTCGGCGCATGAGCAGGTCCAGATCGCGGTCGAAGTAGTGGTTCAGCGCGGAGGCCCCGCCGCTTGCGAACGCGCCGCCGATCATCGTGGCGACCACCAGGTGGAATGGCGGGACCCCGCCGGCGGCGAGGAACATTCCGCCGAGCGCGGTGACCAGCAGCAGCGACATGATCGCCGGTTTGGTGAGCGAGATGACGTCCCGCACCGTGGTCGCCGCCTCGACGCTCACCGGCCGCCAGGCGAGGACCGCGAGGGCCACCGTGGCGCACCAGAGCGCCGTGGCGACGGCCGGGTGCGCCCCGAGCGGCCAGGGTGAGAAGGCGGTGAGCGGATTGAGCGCGCCGATGCCGACCTGGGCTACGAAGAGAATGCCGGTCCCGATGGCCGCGGCGCCCAGGCCCGGAACCTGGTGGCGGCGGCGCCAGGCGCCCGCGACCCCGACGGCCACGAGGATCCCGACCGCTGCGGCGACATAGCGGTGGAGCATGTGGATGGCCGCGGCGCCGCCCATCGGGATGGGCGCACCCGGCGAGCAGAGCGGCCAGGTGCTGCAGGCCGTTGTCGCGCCCTCCCCGCGCACGTATGCGCCGGAGAGGAGGAGCAGGAACGTGCCGGCCGCGGCCGCGACGGCGATCCAGGTGAAGGCCGTCGGCCGCGCGAGCGACGCGCCGGTCCTCGGCCAGCGGAGCACGATCGCGTAGGTCGTCAGCACCGCGAGCAGCGTCTCCGCGTTCGCCAGGTGCACGGTGATCCAGCTCTCGGGGAGCTCGAGGATGACCGTGATCGCTCCCAGGATCGCCTGAATGAAATAGAGCACCACCGCGGCGGCGACGAACCCGACCGCGCGGCGGTCGGAACGGTAGCGGAGGAGGGTCCAAACGGCGACGCCGGCGAGCGCCAGGCCGGCGACGATCCCCAGGAAGCGATGGGTCCATTCGATGCGCGTCGCGGTGTCGAGCGAGGGGAGGAACTGTCCGTGGCAGAGCGGCCAGTCCGGACAACCCAGACCCGAGCCGGTAACGCGCACGACCCCACCCCAGAACGCCACCGGGAGCATCGCGAAGAGGGTGAGGTAGACCAGACGCCGGTAGCCGCTGGACACGGTCATGACGCTGCGGGGTGCGCGTCCTCCTTCAGGGGACGGGCGCTGTGCACCACCGGGATGCGGGGGAAATTGTACGCCGGCGGCGGCGAGGTGGTCGCCCACTCGAGCGTGTCGCCTTCCCACGGGTCATCGCCCGCGGGCCGGCCCCTGCCGAGCGCGACGCTGTTGAACCAGTTGATGAGGAAGAGCAGCACGCCAAGGGCGATGAGGTAGCTCCCCATGGTCGAGACGAAGTTCAGGGTGCCCCACTCCGGCGACTGCGGGTAGTGCGCGATCCGCCGGGGCATCCCCTCGAGTCCGAGCTGATGCTGCGGGAAGAAGGTGAGATTCAGCCCGATGAAGATGACGAAGAAGTTCAACTGTCCAAGCCGCTCGGAGAGCATCCGGCCGCTCATCTTCGGAATCCAGTAGTACATCGCGGCGAACACCGTCATCACCGCGCCGCCAAAGAGGACGTAGTGGATGTGCGCGACCACGTAATAGGTGTCCGAGAGCTGGACGTCCACCGGCACCGAGCCGAGGAACACCCCCGAGATGCCGCCGATGGTGAACGTGGCGATGAAGCCGAGCGCAAAGAGCATCGGCGTCTTGAACCGAAGCGAGCCGTGCCAGATCGTCCCCAGCCAGCTGAAGATCTTCACCCCGGTGGGCACCGCGATGAGCATCGTCGAGAGCATGAAGAAGACCTGGAGCGTCTCGTCCACTCCGGCGACGAACATGTGGTGGACGAACACCGAGAACGAGAGGAAGCCGATCGCCACGCTGGAGTAGGCGATGAGCTTGTAGCCGAAGATCGGCTTACGCGAGAACACCGGGAGCACTTCGCTCACCACGCCGAATCCGGGCAGGATCATGATGTAGACCTCGGGGTGGCCGAAGAACCAGAACAGGAACTGCCAGAGCAGCGGGTCGGCGCCCTCCGAGGTGACGAAGAAGCTCATCCCGGCGAGCCGGTCGAAGAGCAGCAGGACGCCGGCGACGGTGAGGAACGGCATCGCGAGGACGAGCAGGAAGCTCGTCACCAGGACGCTCCAGGTGAACAGCGTGATCCGGCTGAACGTCATCCCCGGGGCACGCAGCGCGAAGATCGTGACGATCATGTTCAGCGCGCCGAAGATGGACGAGAAGCCGAGGACGGTGAGGCTGATGAGCCAGAGGTCTTGCCCGTGGCTGGGCGAGAACTGCTTGGTCGAGAGCGGCACGTAGGAGGTCCAGCCGGACGAGGGCGGGCCGACGAGCAGGCTGAAGTACAGGATGATCCCGCCGCCGATGAGGAGCCAGAGCGAGAGCGCGTTCAGCTTGGGAAACGCCATATCCCGCGCGCCGATCTGGAGCGGGATCATGTAGTTCGCGAATCCGGTCCAGACCGGCACGACGAACAGGAAGATCATCGTCGTCCCGTGCATCGTGAAGGCGCTGTTGTACTGCGCCGCGTCCAGGATCTTTCCGTCCGGGGTCGCGAGCTGGGTGCGGAGGAGCAGGGCCATGATCCCGCCGGTGATGAAGAAGAAGAAGGTCGTGTAGAGGTACATGATCCCGATCTTCTTGTGGTCCACCGTGGCGACCCACTCGCGGACGCCGGTGTACCGGGGTCGGACGAGCGGAAGCGGGGTGTCGATCGCGGCCATTGCCCGTCCATTCCATCGTGCCGCCCGATGGGTGTCAAATTGGCGCGATGATCGTCGCCGACCTGGCCGGAGTGGCCCGCGCCCACGGCGACCGCACGATCTTCTCCGGGATCACCTGGGCGATCCCGGAAGGCGCGCGGATTGGCCTCATCGGAGCGAACGGCACCGGAAAGTCGACGCTCCTGCGCACCATCGCCGGGGTCGATGCTCCCGACGCCGGCACGGTGACCCGGGCTCGCGGGGTGCGGGTGGCCCACCTCGAGCAGGAGCAGCGTCCAAGGGTCGAGCGCGCCGTGCTGGAAGAGCTGCTCGCTGCGCGCCCTGACCTGGTCGCGATCGAGGAAGCGCTCGCCAGGATCGGCCGCCGGCTCGGCGACCCCGCGGTGAGCGGCGACCTGGGCGTCCTCGAAGCGGTCCTCGCCGAGCAGGACGCGCTCCTGCACCGCTTCGAGCAGGTCGGCGGTCCGCGGCTGCGGAACCGTGCCGAAGGGCTCCTCCGCGACCTCGAGCTCCCCCGGGCGCAGTGGGATCGGCCGCAGTCGACCCTCTCCGGGGGCGAGCGCAAGCTCGTCGGACTTGCCGGATGCCTCATCGCCGATCCGGACCTCCTGCTACTCGACGAGCCGGACAACCATCTCGACCTGCGGCACAAACAGATCCTCGAGGAGGTGCTCGGCCGCTTCGCCGGCGCACTCGTCATCGTGTCGCACGACCGCTACCTCCTCGACGACACCGTCGATCGCATCGCCGAGCTCGAGCCGGGCGCCGAGCGTGGGAGCGGCGCGCGGCTGCGGATCTGGGAGGGCAGCTACTCCGCCTACGCCACGCAGAAGGAGATCGCGCTCCGTCGGCAGCAGCAGGACTACGCCTCGCAACAGAAGGAGATCGCACGCCTCGAGGCCGCGGTGAAACGGTTCGAGCTGTGGGCCCGGATCGTCGTGGACGAGCGGCACATCAAGCAGGCCCGCAACAAGCAGCGGCAGATCGACCGGATGGAAAAGGTCGAGCGGCCGGTGCTCGAGCGCCGGCGGATGGCCCTCGCATTCAAGCCACGGCTGCGCGGCGGTGCGATCGCCGTCGATCTCCGGCAGGTGTCGCTCGCGATCGACGGCCGCCCGATCCTGCGCGAGATCGCGGCGACGATCCAGAACGGCGAGCGGATCGGGGTCGTCGGGCCGAACGGCGCCGGCAAGACGGTCCTGCTTGGGCTGATCCGAGGCGAGCGCAGACCCGACCGCGGGGAGGTGTGGGTCGGCCCGAGCATCGAGCCGGGCTCGTACGCCCAGCACCACGAGACGCTCGACGACCGGTGGACGCCGATCGAAGCCCTCCGGGACGCGCGCCCGATGACCGAGGGCGAGGCGGTGGCAAAGCTGCTGAAGTTCCTCATCCCCTACGCGGCCGCGCAGAACCCCATCCGCACGCTCTCGGGCGGCGAGAAGAGCCGGGTCCAGCTGGCGCGGCTCATGCTCTCCGGGGCGAACTGCCTATTGCTGGACGAGCCGACGAATAATCTCGACATCGCCTCGGCCGAGGTCCTCGAGGCGTCGCTCGACGAGTTTCCCGGCACGGTGATCGTCGTTTCGCACGACCGGTACTTCCTCGACCGGATCGCCGATCGGATCTTCGCCATCGAGAACGGACGGCTGCGAGTCTTCGAAGGCGGGTACAGCGCCTATGCAGCGGCCGTCGGCGCACCGTGAGGGTCCGCCGGGTGCTGGCCGTGGCCGCACTCGTGATCGCCGCCTGCGCTCCTCCATCGCCACCCACGCCATCGCCTTCGCCGACGGCGACCCCGGTGGTCTTCGAGATCAGGCCGGAGCTGTCGCTCGAGGGCCGCCGGTATCCCCTCCGCGACGGCGACCGGGTGAACGGCGACGAAACGCTCGTCTTCCGGCTCGGGTTCCACACCGCGATGGACCTCGGCTCGGTCGGTGCGACCCTGCGCGCGCGACTGCCGGCGGCGACGGGATTCCGAGAGACCGACGTCACGCACGACGTGCTCTTCGACGTGCCGCCGGGGACGACCAGCCTGGTCATCGATCCGACCGGCGCGCGTTCGGCGAGCGGCGGTGGCATGGTGATACGGACCGCCTGGCGCATCGACCGGCCCGAGACCGTCGTTTCGCTCTACGACCCCGCGACCATCGCCGGCGGCGGCGCCGATCCGGCGACGACCTGGCGCTTCGCGATCGCCTCGAACGGCGGCGACGCGCGGTTCGACCCGGACATGCGGACGGTGCTGCTCTCACACGTGCCGGTGAACGCCTCGTTCGTGGACCTCGCGACCGGACGCCGCGAGCCGCTGACGAACCGCCTCGCCTCGATCTACGCGAACGGGTCGGCGTTCTTCGGTTGGTTGCCGGACGGCCGGTTCCTCGCCGCCGGCACCCACGAGACCTTCATCGGCGACGCACGGGGGGAGCACCTGCGTGCGCTGCCGGCACTGGTCGGCCAATCGGGGGTCGTCTCGCCCTCCGGGCGGCTCCTTGCCCTGTGGAGCTACGCCCAGAACACCGCGGCGATCCTCGATCTGGAGAGCGGCTCGCTGCTGTCGCTGGGCGGCGGGTACCTGCGCTGTTCGGCGGGCGGCGGTGTCGGGATGGTCTGAGCACCCGACAGTAGAACGCTCGCGATCAGCCACTGCGCTCGCGACATGGCCGGCACGTCGCGGACGCTCTTCATCGATGCCGCGTCCGGCCGGCTGCTCCGCACGTCCGACGGCATCTCGGTGGTCGCCTGGTTCGCCGACGGCCGGATGCTCCTGATGCGCTGGTCGGCGACGGAGAGCGACCCGCGCCGTCAGCCCGATCCCGCGATCGAGCTGATCGCCGCCGACGGCACGACGCTCCGACGGATCACGTTCGGGGTACTCCTGGGGATCTCACCCGATGGGCGCTGGCTCCTGAGTACCGGCGAGGATCGCCAACATCCCCGCCTCCGCCTGGTCGAGATCGCGACCGGTCGGGCTGTGGATCTGCCGGTCGCCTGGTCGTCCACGGCCTGGACGCCGTCCGGAAAGATCGCCGTAGTCACCAGCGCGGCACCGCGGTAGGCCGCCAGATCGTGAGGCGGAGGCCGGCTGGCGCACCGCCTGCACCCGTTCGGCCATCCTCGGGGCCCATACGGGTTAGACGACGTGCGAGATGAGACCGCACCGGTGACCGGCGCGTCCCGGCTGCCGTGGCGGGAGCTGTAT
>DATCNH010000006.1:0-42294 GCA_036565345.1 Candidatus Limnocylindria bacterium
GGCGGTCGGCGCCGGGGTCGCCGCAAGGGTCGGGATCGGGATCGCAAGGTCGGCGTCGGCGGCCGCGGGTGCCGCCGGCTCCCGCAGCGTCTCGAAGCCACCGCGGGAGACCGTGATCGCCCGGGCGATCGCGACCGGAGCGGCGGACGGGGCGGCCGCGGCGACCGGACCGACCGAGGGCAGGCGAAAACTCGCCACGACGAGGGCGCCGAGCATGAGCGCGACGGCGGATCTCGCCACCCGGTCGATCCGGTCGATCCGGTCCATCTGGTCGATCTGCGCCCCCTTCACACGATCTGGTCCATCGATCGAACGGGCCGGCGCTCAGTCCGTGACGGCACGGGCACCGTAGGAGATGACGAGGCCGGCACCGGCGCGCCGCGCGGCGGCCAGCGTTTCCCGCTCGGCGGCGGTCGCGTCCAGGTCATCCGCCGCCGCAACGAACGCGGCATGCTCATCCGCGGTGTGGAACGAGATGACCGGCCGATCGGTCGCCTCGGCCAGGAGCGCGACGATATCGAGCGCCGCCGCGCCGGGCTTCACCACGGTCGCGTCCGCGCCGGCGGCGAGATCGCGAAGGACTCGGGCGCGCGGGGCGAATGGGTCGTCCGCTGCGAGCAGCGGCACGGCACGCTCGCGCACCGGGACCGCACCGACGAGGACCCGATGCATGCCATAGAGCGAGCTCTCAAGCTTCGCCATCGCGGCGACCGGAAGCGCCTCGTGCGCCCGCCCGAGGGCCGCGCGCACCGCGGCGACGGTACCGTCGAGCATCCCCGAGGGGATGATCAGGTCGGCGCCCGCGTCGGCTTGGGCCACGGCGATCTCGCCGAGCCGATCGAGCGTCCCGCTCACATCGGCAGCGCCCTGCGCGAACAGCACGCACTGACCGTGATCGGTGTAGGCGCAGACGCACACGTCGGTCGCGACCGCGAAATCCGGCAGGGCGGCCTTCAGGGCGTGGATCGCCCGGACCACGATGTGATCGCGCTCACTCGCGATGAACGCGCGGCCATCCTTGCGATCGGTGGCACCGAAGAGGAGGAGGCCGGCCAGGCCGGCAGCGGACGCCGAGCGGGCGGTGCGGACCACCTCGGTGACGGACAGCCGCTCGAGACCGCCGGTGCCCTCGATCCGCTCGCGATCCGCGACCTCGTCCGACACGACGACCGGGAGCACGAGCCGGCCGTCCAGCCCGGGCGTTTCGAGCGCAGCGGCCCAGAGGGGGTGCTCGGCGAGCCGGCCGCGGGTCAGGGTGCCTCGGGTCATCGACCCATGGTACGCACCGCGTAGCATCAAGATCGACATATGGACGTCCGACGGGGGCTGCGCCGATCCGTCACGGTGCTCCTGGCCATCGCGCTCTTCGGTCAGGCAGGCACCCTGGCGGCCGCAGACGACGAGGCCGAGCGGCCGATGGTCGCCACCGCCCTGCCGCAGGGCGATCTCGGACCGATGGCGCACGTCTGGCAATCGCTGAACAATTGCGGCCCGGCCGCCGTGGTGATGGCCCTCTCGACCCTCGGAGTGAGCGTCGATCAGGAGACCGCCCGGCTCCCGCTGCGTGGCGCCGACGTGCGCCGCGGGATGGGTCCAGCCGGAGTGGATCCCTGGGTCGCCGCGGCGTTCGGGCTGCGCTCGATGTCGCGGATGAACGGGACGAACGACCTCGTGAAGCGGCTCGTCACGAACGGGTTCGCCCCGATGGTCACGCAGTGGATGCAGGACCCGACGGTCTCCCGCATCGCGCATTGGCGGACCGTGCGCGGTTATGACGATGCGAGAGGCGTCTTCTATGTGAACGATTCGATGCTCGGTGCGAACGTTCCGCTCGCCTACGACTGGTTCGGCGCCAACTGGCAGCCCTTCAGCTACCGCTACATGGTGATCTACGCGCCGAAGGACGAGGCGCGCCTGCGGGCGGTCATCGGGATCGACTGGACCGAAAGCCTGATGCGCGACCGCTTCTACGCCCGCGCGAAGGCCGAGGCGCAGGCCCAGGACACCAGCGCGGCGTGGCTGACCTATGGCGAGGCGGCCTACCAGGACGGCTGGTTCGAGGAGGCGGTCGCGGCCTTCGACCGCGGCATGGCTCTTGGCCCGGTGAGCGGGGTGTTCACCGTCCGGAACAGCTATCCGCTCGCACTCCGGGCGCTCGCGCGCCAGAACGAGGCCGATGTTGCGGTCGCCCGCCTGGCCGCCACGACCGTCACCCCCGCGACCGTCGTCATCGAGCCGGACGCGTTCGCGGTCCTGCTCGCGACCCGACGGGCGACACCCTACGACGCGACGCAGCCCGCCGCGCGCTGAATCGGTTCGCCCGGCCGCATCAGCGGCCGGCGGCGAGCTCCGCGGTCCGGCTGAGCCGCTCCCCCGCCTCGCGAAGGAGATCGTCGGTCTTGCAGAAGGTGAACCGGATGAGGTCCCGGCCGAGCTCGGGTCGCGAGTAGAAGGACGACCCGGGGACGCCGGCGACCCCCACCGTCCCGACCAGCCAGCGGGCGAACGCGGTGTCGTCGGCGAACCCGAACCCCGAGATGTCGCAGAGCACGTAGTAGGCGCCGGCGGGGATCCGCGGCCGGAAGCCGGCGCGCTCGAGGTACGGAAGCAGCAGGTCCCGCCGCTCCCGATACCTGGCCGACAACGCGTCGAAGTACGGGCGGCCGAGCGCCAGTCCGGCGACGATCGCCTCCTGGAGCGGCGCCGGCGCGCCGACGGTGAGGAAATCGTGGACCTTCCGGATGCCTGCGGTGAGGCCGGCGGGCGCGACGATCCAGCCCACCCGCCAGCCGGTGACCGAGAAGGTCTTGCTCGCTCCGGAGATCGTGACGGTACGGCCGGCCATCCCGTCGAGGGTGGCCATCGGGATGTGCGTACCGGCGAACCGGATGTGCTCGTAGATCTCGTCGGTGATCGCGATGACGTCGTGCTCGCGGCAGAGGCCGGCGATGAGCTCGAGCTCCGCCCGGGTGAAGATCCGCCCGGTGGGATTATTCGGGGTATTGAGGATGATCGCCTTCGTCCGTGCCCCGAACGCGCGGCGCAGCTCGTCCGGATCGAACGTGTCGCCCGGCTCCCGCAGGGGGACATGGACCGGTCGCGCACCGCAGAGGGCGGCGTCGGGTCCGTAGTTCTCGTAGAACGGCTCGAGGACGATCACCTCGTCGCCCGGGTCGACGACCGCGAGGAGGGTCGCGATCATCGCCTCGGTCGCGCCGCAGGTAACGGTGAGCATCCGTTCGGGGTCGACGTCCATGCCGTACAGCTCGCCGTACGTCCGGGCGAGGGCCGCGCGGAGCCGCGGCGCGCCCCAGGTGATGGCGTATTGATTGATATCGGCATCGATCGCCTGCTTCGCCGCCTCCTTCACCGCGTCCGGCGCCGCGAAGTTCGGGAAGCCCTGCGCGAGGTTGATGCCGTCGTGGACGGCGTTCAGGCGGGTCATCTCGCGGATCACCGATTCGGTGAAGCCCTCGGTCCGGACCGCGAGCGCACGCCGCCGGAGCGTCAATACCCGACGGCCGGGTCCACGACATTCAGGAGCGGCTCTCCGGCCTTGAACCGCCGCACGTTCTCGACGACGAGCGCGAGCGAGCGCTCGCGTACCCGGGGCGACGAGTTCGAGACATGCGGCGTCACGATGACGTTGTCGAGGTCCCAGAGCGGGCTGTCCGCCGGCAGCGGCTCGACGGCAAAGACGTCCAGCGCCGCACCGCCGATGCGATGCTCCCGGAGCGCGGCGATGAGCGCGGGCTCGTCGACGATCGCGCCGCGCGCGATGTTCACGACCCAGGCGTGCGACGGAAGGCGCGCGATGACTTCCGCCGAGAGGAGGCCCCGGGTGGCTGGGGTGAGCGCGCTGGTCACCGCGAGGTAGTCCGCTTCGGCTGCCAGCTCGCCGAGCTGCTCCGGTGGCACGACCCGCTCGACGCCCGGCACCGAGCGCGACGCATCGCGGCGGACCCCGAGCACGCGCATCCCGAGGCCGGAGGCAAGACGCGCCAGCTCGCCGCCAATGCTTCCGAGGCCAAGGATCACCAGCGTCGCGTCGCGCAGCTCGGAATGTTCGAGGTCACCCTTCCAGTCGTGGCGGGCCTGGCTCGCGAGGTGACCCGGGACCCGCTTGCTCGCGGCAAAGAGCATCGCCACGACGTGCTCGGCGATGGGCACGTCGTACGCCCCGGTGTTGTTGGTGAGGACCAGGTCCGGCCGATCGACGATCTCCGGGATGAGGAGACGCTCCACGCCGGCGCTGATCGTGTGCAGCCAGCGGAGCCGGGGAGCGGCGGCGAGGAGCGCCCGGGCGCGGTCGGCGTCCGGCGGGATGAGTCCCACCTCGGCCTGCGCGGCCGGATCGAGCGAGGCTCCCCGCTCGATGGTGATGACCTGGTCGTCGGGGAGCGCCGCCTGGACCGCCGCCGGCTCCGCCGACCAGCCGGAGGTGAGGACCGCGACCCGGGTCACTGATACACCGCCGCGGCCGGCATCACGACAGCGTCGCGCAGCATCGTCCGCTGCAGCTCGCTCATGTCCTCGGGCAGGTCCCCGGGATCGACGAGGCGTACGTCGATCGTCTCGTTCGATGGGTTCGGCGCGCCGCCGGTGATCGTCGCGCGAAACAGGCAGATGTAGAACTGGTAGGGAGACACGCTGCCGAACAGCCGGTTGTCGTAGACGCCGATGAGGCGTTCGATCCGGGACGTGAGCCCGGTCTCCTCGTGCAGCTCCCGCTCGCCGTTCTCCGCCGGTGAGGAGCCGATCTCGGCGTAGCCGCCGGGAAGGGCCCAGCGGCGATTGTCGGCGCGCTGGATGAGCGCCACCCGGCCGCGATCATCGAAGGCCGCGACCGAGCAGCCGACCTTCGGGCTGACGATGCCGACGTCGGGAAGGTACGGCCGATCGGGGCCGATCTCGTTCGCCAGGACCAATCCGGCCAGCGACTCGGCGATGCCGAGGGTCCGGACGAAACGATCCCGGTCATACGGGTCGGTCGCGAACTCGAGACCCGTCTTCGCCATTCCGGCGAGCTCATGGGCCCAGTACCGCAGCTGCTCCGTCGGCGCCAGCTCCATTCCATCGCATACTACGGAGATGAGCGGGAAGGTCCTCGAGTTCCGCAGCGACACCTTCACCCTGCCGACTCCGGCGATGCGGAGGGCGATGGCCGACGCCGAGGTCGGCGACGACCAGTACGGCGAAGACCCCACGGTCAACCGGCTCGAGGAGCGTTCGGCCGAAGTGGTGGCCAAGCCGGCCGCGCTCTACGTCGCGAGCGGGATGCTCGGCAACCTCTGCGGCGTGCTGTCCCAGGCCGGCCGGGGTGACGAGGTCATCCTGGGGGACCTCGCGCACATCTACCAGAACGAGATGGGTGCGTTCACCGTGCTCGGCGGCGTGCACGGCCGCGTCGTGCCGAACCGCGACGGGATGCCGGAGCTCGAGGACATCGAGGCGGCGATCCGGCCGGCGACCGGGCCGTACCCAAAGAGCGCGCTCCTTTGCCTCGAGAACTCCCACAACAACTGCGGCGGCGCCGTCATCACCGAGGAGCAGACGCGCGCCGCGGCCGACCTTGCGCACCGCTTCGGCCTGGCGGTGCACCTCGACGGTGCCCGGATCTTTAATGCCGCCGCGGCCCTCGGGGTCGACGCCAGCGTCCTCGCGGCGCCGGTCGATACGATCCAGTTCTGCTTCTCGAAGGGCCTCGGTGCGCCCGTCGGGTCGGTGCTCTGCGGACCGCGGGACACCATCGCCCGGGCCCGCACGGTGCGCAAGCTGCTCGGCGGCGCGATGCGCCAGGCCGGGGTGATCGCGGCCGCGGCCCTGGTGTCGCTCGAGACGATGCGCGACCGGCTGGTCGAGGACAACCGCAACGCCCGGGTCCTCGCCGACGGGCTCGCGAACATCCGCGGGGTCCGCATCGACGCCGCGCGCGTCGTCACCAACATCGTGTCGTTCGAGATCGATCCCGTATCGATGGACGCCGGAGCCTTCCAGCGGGCCTGCGCCGGCCGGGGGGTCCGCCTCTCTCGCTACCTCGGGAACTCCCCGCGCCTCCGGATGGTGACGCACAAGGAGGTGAGCCTGGCGGACGTGCACGCCGCGCTCTCGATCATGTCCGCGGTCCTTGCCGACAGCCGGCAGGCGGTCACCGCGGCGGACTAGCCCGCCGGCGCCTCTCGTACTCCGGTGCGGTAGTACGACCGTCCTACCCCGTGGGGGTCCCTCCCGCCCACCCGGTCGATAGGCTGAACCCAAGTGAAACAGCTTCTTTGGTACCTCCGCGCGCAGGCTGGGCAGTCGATGGTCGAGCTCGCCCTGACCCTCCCGATCATGGTCTTCGGGCTGCTCGGGGGCGCCGACCTTGCCCGCGCCTTCGCCCTCCAGATCGCGGTGGAGAACGGCTCGCGGGCGGGCGCCGAATCCTTCGCGATCGACTCGAGCCCGACCGCCGCGGAGGCCCAGCTCACCACGGTGAACGAGATCAACCGCACCCCCACGGCCAGCGCGCGCCCGGGCGACGTGACCGTGACGAAGGCCCAATCCGACGGGGTCACCACCTGCATCTCGCCTCCCACGATCGCGACGCCCTGCTTCGTGAGCGTCCGGGTCGTCTATCCCTGGAAGACGATCACCGCCTGGCCGTTCGTCCCGAACAGCGGGACCTTCGATCGCACGACGACGATGCGCACGTTCTATTGATGGCCGGCCCGATGACCGGCCTGATCGCCGGGCTGACCGGCTACGTGAAGGACGAGGACGCCCAGTCGCTCGTCGAGTTCGCGCTTACCTTGCCGATCTTCCTGCTGGTGGTGACCGGCCTGTTCGACGTGAGCCGGGCGGTGTGGCAGGAGAACACCCTCGCCTTCGCCGCCCGCGAAGGGACGCGATACGCGATCGTCCACGGCAGCGCCGGGCTCCCCGCGGTCGGGCCGTGCACGACCCGGCCCTGCCCGACGAGCGGGACCGAGTTCACCAATCGGAACCTGCAGCTGATCGTCGACGCGGTGAAGAACAACGCCATCGGGGTCCCGAACCTCGCGGTCACCATCGACTACATCGGGAACGACAACGGCCGGAACCAGCCGGTGAGCGTGGACGCCACTGCGCCGTTCGTCCCACTCCCGTCCCAGTACCTGCTCGGCGGCGCGTTCCAGATCACGTTGCGCGGTGGATCACAGCTGGTGATCCAGAGGTGAGGAAGATGATCAAGCTCCGAGGATTCTTCGGCCCCGACGGCGAGGGCGGCCAGGCGATCGTCATGGTCGCGATCACGTTCATGGCGATGCTGTTCGTGGTGGGCCTCGCGGTCGACACCGGCCAGCTCTTCGCCGCGAAGCGGACGATGCAGGAGGCGGCCGACGCCGCCGCGTTCGCCGGCGCGGTGGTCCTGTACCAGGGGGGCACCCCGGCGCTGGCGATCGTCGCAGCAACGGACGATGCCACGCGGAACGGCTTCACCCAGGGCGTCGCCAACACGACCGTCGCGGTGGTCTCGCCGCCGAACCAGGGGCCCTACAACGGCGACCTCAAGCATGTCCAGGTGACGATCATCCGACAGGTCCAGACCACGCTGGTCCCGGCCGAGGCGACGTTCAACCAGGTCCGCGCCCTCGGCGTCGCCGGCGCGGAGTCGCTGAACAACGGCTACGCGATCATGGCCCTCGACACCGCCTGCACCCCCGGAGCGTTCAGCACCGGCCCGAACGAGAATGTCCACCTCTATGGCGGCGGGGTGCTCGTGAACTCGTGCAGCACGACCGCGGTCAGCGGGATGACCTCGACCCAGGACTTCAAGATCTGCGCCGCGGCGCCGGCCCCCTGCACCCCGAACCCGTACACCTTCGACATCGTCGGCGCGGCGACAGGAAGCACCTTCCCGGCAGGGATCGCGGTGAACACCGCCGTCGCGCCGAAGGCCGATCCGTTCGCCGGGTATCCGCGGCCCGACGGGACGACCTACGACGGCGTGCTCAATCAGGCCCTTCCGACCAATCCGGCGCCGATCGCGGGCAGCACCACCTATACCGCCGGCATCTACTCGGTCGGGTCGTTCAGCAGCCGCAACCTCTGTCACGGGATCTACGTCCTCGAGGGCGTCGGCTTCGGCGGGGACCTCGGGCGCGACACCACGCGCACCGATCCGAACACCGGGCTGCTCTGCGACGGCAAGGTGCTGATCTTCAACACGACGGCGACCTGGCCCGCCCCGACCCCGGGGCCCTGTGGCGCGATGGGCGGCGCTGGAAACCACCCGATCGACCTGGCGCCGATGACGCTCGGGACCTACGCCAACTTCGGCATCTATCAGGACGCGGCCTGCACCAGCGGCGGCCTCACCATCTCGGGCAACGACTCGCTGAGCATCGGCGGCACGATCTACATCCCGACCGGCGGCGTGAATCTGGACGGCAACCCGGCCTCGATCTTCGCCGGTCAGATCATCGCCAAGACGGTGAATATCCAGAACGGCAACATCGACATCAACTACAACTCCGGCAACAGCGCCCAGCCGGTCCTGCCCCGCCTCGCCCAGTAAGGTCTAGAGGCCGATCTCCGCCGCGGCGAGGGCCGGCGGCAGGGACCCGGCCGCGAGCAGCCGGTCATGGAACGCGCGCCGGTCCAGGCCCGCGCGTGACGCGCGCTCGCGGAGCTCGAGGATCGCCGCCCGACCCAGGGCGTACGCGCTCGGCTGGAGCGGGTTGAGGGTGTAGCGCCGGCACTCGGCGACCGCGTTCGGCCGCTCCAGCTTGGGACCGTCGACCAGGAACGCGACCGCCTGCTCGAAGCTCATCTCCCCGGTGCAGAGGCCGACATCGACGATGACCCGCGCGGCCCGCCAGAGCAGATCCTTGAGCCGCAGCAGGCGGGTCTCCGGGTCGTCGAGGTGGCCGACCTCGGTCATGAGCTCCTCGACGTAGAGGCCCCAGCCCTCGATGAGCACGTTCGAGCGGAACGCCTTGCGCGCCGAGGAGGCCGCGTTCGCGGCGACCGAGAGCTGCACGTGATGGCCGGGATAACCCTCGTGGCAGGCGATGACCGGGATCCCCTTCCGCGGATGGCCGGCGAGGCGCTCACCGCGGATCGCCGCGGGCTCCGCCGGATCGGGAAGGGTGACCCAGAAGCGGCCGACGCGCTCGGTCGCGAACGGCGCCGGCTGGACGTAGGCCGCGTACGGCAGCGTGGGACGCGCGAAGTCGGGCATCGCCTCGACCACGAGCGACTCCCCCTCCGGCAGGGTGACGATCCCCGCCGCGACGGTCGCGGCGCGCGAGCGCTCCATCTCCCGGCGGTAGGTCGCGACGAGCTCGTCCTCAGCCGGGTGGTCCTCCCGCAGGCGCGCGACGGACGCACGCCAGTCGGTGTCGCCGAGCTCCCGGGCCGCGGCCGCAAGGCGGCCCTCGGTCTCGCGGTACAGCTCCTCGCCCCAGCGCTTCAGGGACACGGCGTCATGGCCCTGGAGCTCCCGGTCGCGGAGGAGGGCGTCAAAGGCATCCCGACCGATCGCGAACGATCCCCGGGCACGCCGCATCAGGTCGTCCCGAAGCCACGCGGCAAAGCGATCGAGCGCGTCCCCGGCGCGCTTTCCCGCCCCGGTGAGCGCCCGCTTGCTCGGGGAGCCTTCCGGCGCGAGGGACGGCAGCACCGCGCGAACGAACGTCGCGCCGGCGGTGGCGGTCTCGCCGGCCACGACGACATACACCGGCGGGGTCAGCGCGCCGTCCAGGTTGGCGATCGCGGCTTCGAGCGCCGCCGGGGCCTGCTCGAGCCGCTCGGCGAGCGCCTGCAGGCGGCCCTCGCGGTCGCCTTCCGCCCGAAGCAGCCCGTAATAGGCGCCGCGCGTGATCGCATCGGAGTAGAGCGAGGGCTGGCGCCGCCATCGCGCGAAGTCGCGGAGCGCCCGATCGCCCCGAAGCTCGGCGAGGATGAGCGCGAGATCCGTGCGGTCCGTCGGCCCGAGCGTGGATCCGTCGACCGCGGCGAACGCGGCGAAGGCCCGATCGGTGAGCGCGTCGCGCGTCGCGAAGCCCCGGGCATCGAGATCGGCAAGCCGGTGGTCGTGATCGTGCAGACCGGCGATCGTCGCCGCGGTGGGGTCGAGCGCATACCGCTCGCGGACGAACGCGTCGACCTGCGCCGCGAAGGGGCGCTCGTCCCGTACCATCGACCCCACCATATCCTCAGACCGGCCAGGGAGATCGAGCGTGCCCTCCACACCAGCCATGATCCCGTGATCGAGAAGTATCCCGACTGCACGAATTGCGAAGCGCCGTGCTGCCGTCATCAGTTCATGGAGGACGAGGACGGTTGGTACCGGCTGCCGCAGATCCGCGCGATCTATCGCGAAGCCGGCACCGATGTGAACCTCATCGGCTGGGCGAAGCAGCCGGACGGCCGGCAGCCGATGATCGAATGCCAGGCCTTCGACACCAGGCATCTGGCCTGCACGGTCTACGAGACGCGCCCGGAGCACTGCCGGACCTACGACTGCCGCGACGACGATCCTGACGAGCCCGAGGCCCGGGCCCACTGCGACATCGCGCGGCATCGCCGCAACGAAGCGGTCCGCGCGCGGAAGGCGGCGGCGGCGGACGGACCCGCCCGCTAGGAGCGGTTCGTCTCCGGTCCGAGCGCGGCGGCGAGCTCCGCCGGGGTGTTTACGTTGGTGAACGAGCGCAGCGTCGGGTCAGCCGCGCGGATCGCGTCCTCGGCCAGCCGGCGCACCCGCACCTCATCGAAGAACGAGATGACCCGCAGCCGTCCCGCGGCGAGCGCACGCTCCATCGCCGGGAGGCAGGCCTTCGTGTAGAGCGCGTGCAGCGTCTCCAGCTGATCGCCCTGATCGCCGAGGACCGGGATCACCAGGTCGGCGCCCTCGGCCTGGCTGAGCAGCAGCCGCCAGACCGCCGCATCGAGGAACGGCATGTCGCAGGCCGAGACGAGGACCGTGTCGAAGGTGGCGGCGCCGACCCCGGTCGCGATCCCCCCGAGCGCGCCGCCATCGGGGAAGCGGTCCGGCACGACGCGCACGCCGAGCGAGCCGAAGCGCGGCTCGTTCGCCACGACGATGACCTCGTCGGCAACGGAGGCGAGCACCTCGATGACGCCGGCGATGAGGGGCCGTCCGTCCACATCGATCCAGGCCTTGTCCTGGCCCATCCGACGGCTCTTGCCGCCGGCCATCACCGCCGCGGTGACGCTCACCGCTGCGCGAGCCGGGCTCGGATGAGCTGCGCGACCCCGGCGGCATCGTCCAGACCGAATGCCGGGACGGTCGACTCGGTCGGGAAATCGGTCACTGTCGCGACCAGCAGTGGGTCGGTCCCGCACAGGAGCTCCGGGCGGAGGGCCGCGCGGGCGACCTCGATCTTCGCCACCGGCTCGCGCTTGAAGCCCTCGAGCACGAGCAGGTCGAGGTCGGACCGGACGTAGCGCGCGACGACCGACCCGAGATCCGGCGCCTCGGCATCGTCGATCACGGCGACGTGTCGGTCTCCGGCCACAATCGTCTGGAGCACGCCGGTGCGGCGAACGCGGTAGCTGTCCTTCGTGGGATGGTCGATGTCGAAGCCCGCGCTCGCGTGCTTGAGGTAGCCGATTCGCAGGCCCGCGGCGACCAAATGCGGCAGCACGGCAAGGAGGAACGTCGTCTTCCCGCTGTTGTGCCGGCCGACGAATGCGATCTCGGGGACGATCACGCGACCCTAGCTGGTCGGGGCGGCCGCTCCGCAGCTCGCGCAGAACTTCGCGCCGGCGACGAGCGGCTTGCCGCAGCTCGCGCAAAAGCCCGAAGCCGCCGCGGTCGCAGTGCCGGGGGCGCCGCCCGCCTCGGCGCGCGCCGCCTCTTCAGATTTGGTCGATTCGTCGCGGAAGGTCCGAACGCCCTTGCCAAGCTGACCGAAGACCGTCGGCAGCTTCCCGGCGCCGAAGACGATGAGGACGATGACGAGAATGAAGACGAGCTCGCCACCGCCAAGGTTGAACGGCATGGTCACTTCCTCATGGCGCGCGGTGCGCGCGTGATATCCGCTCGACAGTGTACCGAGGGGGGCTACCCGCCGAAGAGCCCGTCGAGCAGGCCGATGAAGAGCGGGATGACGACCAACAGGAAGAGCGCGGGGAGATAGCAGAGGACGAGCACGAGCATGAGCCGACCCTCCACGCCGGACGCGGCCTCGAGCGCCCGAGCGCGCTCTCGGGCCCGCTCCTCATCCCGCGCCTCGCGGATGAGGAGGAGCGAGCCCCGGCCGAGATCGCGTGCCCGCTCGAGCGTCGAGGCGAACGCCGCGAGCGCGACGAGCCCTTCGGCCTCGGCGCCCGCCCGGAGCGCCCGGAACAGCGGAGCACCGAGGGTGTATCGCTCCGCGGCCTGCCCGAGGACGCGGTCGAGCAGGGGCGACCCGGTCGGGTGGACGGCGATCGCGGCGAGTGCCGACTCCGGCGGCCGTCCCGCGGCCACGAGGGCCTCGACCCGTTCGACGACCGCACCGATCGCGCGGTCGGCGAGACGGCGCCGGGTGGCCGCGCGGCGCTCGACGATGACCGACGGCGCCACGGCGCCGGCGTAGGCCGGGAGGACGGCGATCGCCGGAGTCAGCGCGAGCGCCGCAGCGCCGGCCAGACCCACGCCCAGCCCGGTGAGCGCGCCGAGCAGCTTGACCACCGCCAGACCGTGCTGATCGAGCCCGGTGTCCGACTGCGCGAGATCGCGGTCGCCGGCCGGCCGCCAGCGGACCGCGCGCGCGGCCAGCGGCGCAACGCGGCTGAGCCGCCGCTCCATCGGGGACAGGCGACGCGCGGTCAGCACGAGCGCCGCGAGCGAGACCCCTGCGGCGATCGTCCCGGCGGCGATCAGCACGCGGCCCGCCGGACGATGCGACGCGACAGCACCACTCCCGCGACCTCGAGGAGCACCGCGCCCGGGACCAGGATCGTCCGGCCAAATGGACCGCCCAGCGTGGCGGCAAGGGCGGGCAAACTGAGCGCGAGATAGAGGGCGAGCGCCGGCACCAGTGCGGCCAACAACCACATCTGCGTGCGCGCTCCCGCCGCGCGGGCGGCGATCTCGGCCGCGAGCCGCTCGTCGAACAACAGCCGATCGGTGATCGCCCCAAGGAGCGCCGCGACCCGTTCAATCGGCAGCCGTTCGCTGACCGCGAGCGAGAGCGCCTCGAAGGCCGTGGCCGTCGCGCCGGCGGGCATCGCGCGAGCGGCACCGATGAGCGCCCGGTCGAGCGGCTCCCCCAGGTCGAAGCGCCGCATCGCCGACTCGATCGGCCGGCGGGCCAGCCGGTCGTCGCATCCTGCCGACCCTTGACGGAGCGCCTCGGCGAGCGGCACGCCGGACCGGAGCGCGGCGCCCGCGGCCACGAGCACTCGCATCGTCGGACCGCGCGATCGGTCGCGGGCGGCCTGGGCCCACAGCCGGGCCGCCATCGACGGACCGGCCGCGGCGGCGAGACCGAGCGCCGGCGAGACGCCCGCGGCGGCGAGACCGAGCGCCGCGGCCGCGACGACCCCGAGGCGAGCCGCCTCCCAGCGGCTGTAGGACCAGCGCCAGCCGGCATCGGCGAGGGCGTCGCCATCGGGGTGGCGGGTGCCTCGGAGCCGCCACGCTGGGGCGAGCGGCAGGCAGCCGATCGCGACGATCGCCACTGCGGCCGCGAGCGCGCCCACCAGGATCACCCGCCGACCGCGTCCCACACGATCGTGGCCACCCCGTCGCCGGTGACCGCCGCGATCTCGCGGATGTGCCGGCGCCCGTCCCGCCGCCGTTCGACGTGGACCACGAGATCGACCGCCCGAGCGACGTGACGCGCGATCGCCTCCGCACCAAGCTCGCCGGCACGCGCGAGCAGGAGCTCGAGGCGGCCGAGCGCGTCGCGGGCCGAGCCCGCGTGCAGCGTCGTGAGCGAGCCGGCGTGACCGGTGCTCAGGGCTTCGAGCAGCGCCGAGGCCTCGCGGGGCGAGCGCACCTCACCGACGACGATCCGGTCGGGGCGCATGCGCAGCGCGTTCGCCACCAGGTCGGCGACCGAGACCCCTCCGTCGCGCGAGGGGACCGCTTCCAGATGTACGACGTGCGGATGCGGAAGGACCAGCTCGTTGGTGTCTTCGATGACGATGACGCGCTCATCCGGATCGATGAGCGCCGCCAGCGACCGAAGGAGCGTGCTCTTTCCGGACCCGGTGGCCCCGGTCACGACGATGTTCCGGCGCGTCGATACCGCGCCCTCGAGCAGAAGTGCCCCGGCATCATCGAGGCCGCCCGGCGCACACCACGACGCTCCGACGCCGCGCAGCGGAAGGGCGATGGGACGGAACTTGCGGATCGACAGCGACGGGCCGCCGACCGGCTCGATGACCGCGTTCGCGCGGCTCCCGTCGCGCATCCGCGCATCGACGAAGGGGTGCTCGATGGTGAGCTCACGTCCGACGCTCGCGGCGATCCGGTGGACCAGGTCGGCGAGCTCGGCGGACGAGTCGAAGGCGACCGGGGCGCGGGCGAGGCGACCGTTCCGCTCGACGTAGACCTGGCGCGGACCGTTCACCAGGACGTCGCTCACCGCCGGATCGTCGAGGAACGGCTGGAGCGGACCGAAGCCGAACAGGCGGGCACACAGCGCATCAGTGTCGGCGTCGCTCAGCGCTCCGCCGGCCACGGACCGGACCCGCTCGCGGATGAGCGCACGGCGGTCCGGGTCGGCATAGAGGGCGAGCAGCGTCGCCGGATCCACGCCCGCCGCAACGGTCACGCGCACCCGATTGACGAGCGCCGGGTCGATCATCCAAGCGCCCGGATGAGCGCGTCGATCGCACGAAGCGTCGTCGCGCGCGCCGCAAATTTGTCGTCGGCGAGGAACGGATCGACCGGGACGACCGCGAGCAATGGCCACGGGAGCCGGTCGGCGATGCGCCTCGCGTCGGTCTGCTCGGCGCCGACGATGGCAAGGCCGACGGGCACCCGATTCCCGCGAAGCAGCGGGACCGCACAGAACGCCGCTTGGAGCTGGGCGGTCCGTGGGCCCGCCACGACACAGAGATGATCGATGGACCCGATCACCGCCGGATCGAGCGCGTCGGCTCCGGCACCGAGATCGAGCACCGCCGGGCGCCCGGGGGCCAGCGCGCGGACGAGCTCGCCGATCCGCCGTCCGTCGAACGAGCGATGGAGATCCTTGCTCCCCGGCAGGAACGCCGTCCCGCCCCAGCGCGAGACGAGCGACCCCTCGCCTCCCGGATGCAGCAACGCGTCCTCGACCGTCGCACCGCCCGTCTCTGCGCGGAGGGCAAGCGACGGGGCCCAGCGGTCGAGGTCGATGAGCACTCCCGGACGTCCGGCGGCGGCGGAGCGCTGTGCCGTCAAGGCCGCCGTGGTCGACGTGCCGACACCGGCCTGCAGCGCCCAGAATGCGATGACCCGGTCCGGAAGCGCGGCCGGGCGCGTGGGCCGCAGCGGCTCGAGCGGCGCCTCACGCCCGGTCGCATCGCGCATGAGCGCGAGGGCGACCGACGCCACGGGCGTGCGGTCGAGCCAGGCCCGCAGCTTCATCCGCGGAGCCAGACCGCGAGATCGCCCGACCGCGCGGTGCGCTCAAGGAGCGGCGCGCCGGCGCCGTGGTCGAAGACCACCGGTCGGAGACTGCGCCGCAACGCCGCATCCCGGAGCGCCGCTCGCGGACACCAGACCACCCGGGCGGCCCGGTAGGCGACGTCCTCACCATGAAGCAGCTCGCGGCAGCGATCCCGCCGGCGGACCGGGGCCGGGAGGGCGCGGATCGGCCGCCGGAGGAGCGCGCGGGTCGCGTCTGCGAGCGGGACCGGACGCACCTCGATCCGGTCGACCGTCCCACGGTCGCACCGGATCGGCCGAAGGTCGCGGCCGTGCGCCTCGACCATGGCCGGCGGACGCTCCGCAGAGGTGACCGTGCCGGGCCGCAGCTGCAGCCCGGCCAGCGCGGCCTCACGCAGGAAGACCGGCAGGATCGAGCGCACCGTCAGGTGCACGCGGCCCTCGTGGCGCCAAAGCACCGCGTCGGCCGCCCCGAAGATCCGATCGGCATCCGCCGGGATCGGGCCGACGACCTCGAAGACCGCCTTCATCGGGACGGAACGAAGACGAACACGAACGTGCTCACCGGGATCCGGTCCGCGATGCGGAGCGCATCCAGTGCACTCACCGCGACGATGACGCTCCCGAGGCGGTCCGGCACGGTCACCGACCCGACCCGCGGCGCGCCACGGCCGCCGAGCGGGCCGCCGCTCTCACCACGAACATCGAGGACGAGCGCTGCTGCCGCCAGCACCTCGGTGACCCGGTTCGTCGGCGCCCGGCCGGCGATCGGCACCGCGACGACATCCACCCGCGCCCCCGATGTGAACGCGCCGCCGACCGCGAGGCCCGGGGTTGCCGGGATCGCGATGGCACGCAGGCCGCCCTGCGGTGCGATGGCACCCCCGAAGACCGCGGCTGCATCGGCGAGGGCCGACGCGACGATGACCTGACCGGCCCAGAGCGGGGCGCGAGGGGTACGTCCGAGCGCCTCCGACAGCTGCCGGACCGCGCCTGCGGGCAGGGCATCCGGCGGAAGGTCCCGTAGCGCGATATCGTCGGCCTCGATGGCACGCTGCCCATCGAGGTCGCGGACGATGACCACCGCGGCGGTGCGCTGGACAGCGCCCCAATAGATGCCGGCGGCGACGGCGCCGGCCAGGATCGCGACGGCGAGGAGGAATCGGCGCCCGATCACTCCACCAGCCCCGGAGACCGCACCGTCACCTCGATCACCAGCACGCGGGGCGCGGCGTCGGCGGTGAGCACCTCGAAGCTGAGCGGCCAGCCGGTCTGCGGCGCGGCGAGCCGATCCCACCGGGCGACGAACGGCTGCGCCGCGGTCCCGGCGCGCGCGCCGAGCACGATCGCCTCGCCGCCGACGAATCGCCACGACGCGCCGGCCGGGAGCGCGCCGAGCCAGATCTCGGAACGCCGGCCCCGCAGAACCTCGATCCGTCCGCCGGCGAGCGGCTCCGGTGCGGCCGCCTGCGGGGCCGCGATCGACGACGGCCCGGGCACCGCGATCGTTGTGAGCGCGGGACCCGGGGCGGACCGCGCGGTCTCGGTGTCGTCCTGGAAGAACACGATGCCGAGCGAGATGTAGCCGGACTCGCCGCGGAAAAAGCTCTCGTAGAAGGTCCCGGCGACCGGGCGCCCGTCGGTGAGCACGGAGCGACCGTTGAAGGGCGTCCCATCGAACAGGCTCGCCGCACCCGTGGCGACCGCGTCCAGCACCCGGGCGTAGGCATCCGTCGGGCCATGCACGGTCGCGGTGCCGTAGGTGGTGACCGCGCCGTCACGCGCGACGTAGTCGCCGGCATAGGCATCGGTCACGGCATAGATCCCCGGGAGCGCGTCGGACCCCGGGGATGGGCGCTCGATCGGCGGATCGAACGGATCGCTACGGTCCCCCGGGTCCCAGGCCGCCGCGGGAGCACCGACCCCAAGCACGATCGCGACGGCGATGAGCGTGGTGATGGATCGCCGGACGCTCATCGGGCGCTCGCCGCTGCCCGCACCTGCAGGTCGATGGAGGAACGCGCGATGAGCGCGCCGAAGAATGGGGTGCGGACCGGGATGGTGGCGGCGATCCGGACCGTGGGGGGACGCTCGGCCACGGTGACCCTCGCTCGCGCGGCGATCTCCGCCGGTGACAGGCTGAGCGTGGCGCCCACCGGGCCGAGGTTCTCGGCGAGGATGGCACGGGCAACGGCCTCGGCGTCGGCCGACGGCCGCAGCCGTCCGGAGCGGCGGAGCTCCGCATCGTCCTGATCGTTCATCGCCCCAAGCGCTGCGAGATCGGCGGCGGTCTGGGCCCGTGCGGCCACGACGCGCAGCGATCCGAGCTCGAACGTTCCACCCAGGACGACCAGGAACAGCGGAAGGAGGACGATCGTGAGCACGGCGTTGCCACGCTCGTCCATCAGCCAGCTCATCGGTTGAGCTCCCCCCGGACGATCGCAGTCGTTCGCAGCGGGATGGTGGCGTTCAGGGCGAATGGGATCACGACCGTCGCGTTCCGCTGGACCGCGACGGTCAGCGGCTGCCGCCACCCGACGCGCGGCGGGGTGATCTCGACGGCAACGCCGCGAGGATCGATCCCGGCGGCGAGAAGCGCGCCGTCGAGGAAGGCTCGTACCTCCGGAGTATCCCCGCCGACCTCTGCCGCATACCGCGCGGCTTGGACGGTGGCGCTTTCCTGGGCGAGCCAGCGCTGGAAGAGGTCGCCGAACTCGAGCACCGCGAAGAGCAGCGGCACGAGCACCGTGATCATGAGCACGGTCTCGACGGTGGCGAGACCGTGCTCATCTTGCCGGGCGATGGAGCCGGTGGACCGCGGCAACCGGATCAGCGGATCGCCTGCAGCTGGGTGACCAGGCCCTGGAGCCGCGCGACCAGGCCGTTGTTCCAGGCCGAGACGCCGACGACGAGCGTGCCAAGGACGACCGCGGCGCCGACGATGTATTCGACGGTCGCGAGCCCGTCGTGATCGGTGAAGAACCGGCGAAGCTGGGACATCGGTCACCTCCCGCGGAAGATGGCCTGATGCTCCGTGGGCGCCGCGGCCGGCGCGATGGGACGAGCGGCCGGTACCGGGATACCGCGGGTGGGCTAGAGCGTCACCCGCCCGGCGTCGTGGAAGAGCTGGAGCTGGCCGCGCCGGACGTAGCCGAGCAGCGCGATGCCAGCCTCCTGCGCGAGCGAGACCGCAAGCTCGGTCGGGCTGGTCCGCGAGGCGACGACGCCGATCCCGAGGCGCGAGGCCTTCACCAGCATCTCGCTCGAGATGCGCCCGGAGGTGAGGATCGCCTTGCCGGCGGTCTCCCGATCGCCAAGGAGCGCCTCGCCAGCGATCCGGTCGACGGTGTTGTGCCGGCCGATGTCCTCGGCGATGAGCTCGAGGCCCTCCGGCCCGAACAGCCCGGCGGCATGCGTCCCCCCGTGCTCGCGGTAGCCGGCCGCGGTGTCCAGGAGTGTTTCCATCCAGCCCATGACCTGCTCGGGCCGGACGCTCATCCCACCGGCGACCGGGACGACGTCGAGGGAGAAGGTCACCCCGCGCCCGCAGCCGGACGTGAGGATCCGCTTCCGGTCGTGTGGGACCCGACGCGCGGTCGGGGCGAGGCGCACCTTCACAACCGTCTCCTCGTCGCAGACCTCCATGAGCGCGACGTCCGCGACGGTCTGGATGATGTCCTCGACGCGGAGGAAGCCGAGCGCGAGCGCGATCACGCGGACCGGCGAGCAGGCGATCGTGGCGAGCTCCTCGCCATCCACGATGAGCGTGATCGCCCGCTCGGGCGGCGGCAGCCGATCCAGGACGCTGATCGACCCGTCGCGGTACAGGCGCGGCGGGGCGGGGCGGGCGATCTGGCGCACCTCGCCGCTCATTTCGCCACCGTGGCGAGGCCGGCCCGCAGCGTGTCTTCGGTCATCGCATTGATCGTGATCTGCCGGATCACGCCATCCGGACCGACGAACACCGTCGTCGGCACGCCGACGACGGCGTAGCGCTTCGCCTGCGTGCTGTTCACGTCGATGAGCGGGCGCAGGGTGACGATGCCGAGCGAATCGAAGAAGTCGCGGACCTTCCCGCCGTCCTCGTCGAGATCGATCGCGAGAAAGGCAACCTCGCGCCGTTCCGCGGCGACGCGCTCCATCGCCGGCAGCTCGCTGCGGCAGGGCACGCACCAGGTCGCCCAGAAGTTCAACACCAGCGGCGTCCCGCGCAGCGATCCGATGGTCCGGGTCGATCCGTCGGCCTCGACCCAGCGGAAGTCCGGCGCGAGCCGGCCGACCACCGGAGCGGTGTCGGGTGCCTCGACGGTCCCGGTGATGACCCCCACGCGCGTGGGACCGTTCCGGGCACGGTCGCCGAGCGGCAGGGACGGCCACACGAGCGCGGCGAGCGAGGCGAGGGCGATGATGCTGATCAACAGGCCGGCGATCGCGCGCGGCAGCCGCGGCGGCCCATCGACGGTCGCGGGCGCAGCCGGATCGATCCCCTCACCGATCAGTCGATCGTTCAAGCCGCCGATCTCGCCCATCTACCCGAGCAGCGGCAGGAAGTTCATGAGCTGGTTGAGCTTGGTGAGCTGGCCCGACAGGAGCAGCAGTCCCATCACGATGACCAGCGTACCGCCGACCGCGTTCACCGCCCGGAGGTGCCGTCGCACCCACGCGATGCCGCGGTGCGCAAAGCCGAGGCCTCCGGCCACGAGCAGGAAGGGGACCCCAAGCCCGAGGGAATAGGCGAGCAGCAGGACCGCGCCGGAACGGAGGTCGGCGTTCAGCAAGATCGCCAGGATCGTGGCGAGGTACGGCCCGATGCAGGGTGTCCAGCCGGCCCCGAAGGCCACTCCGATGAGGAACGACCGCGGGTAGCCGCGGGCGTTCCCACCCAGGCGAAGGTCTGTCCCGCGCGCGAGGAACGGGATGGTGATAAGGCCGACCATGTGCATCCCGAGCACCACCAGCAGGACGCCGGCAACGCGCTGGATGAGCGTCACGAACTCTCCGACGAACGATCCGAGGAGCGCGATGCCGATCCAGAGCAGTGTGAACACCGCACTGAAGCCGACGACGAACACGATGGCGTGGGTCAGCGTGCGGCGACGATCGGAACCTTCCAACGCCGCTTCGCCGGCGATGTTCACCAGATACGCGGGCACGAGCGGTAGGACGCAGGGCGAGAGGAACGAGAGCATCCCGGCACCGAAGGCGATGAGCAGGTTCATCGGGCCATCGCTTGCGCGAGGTCCGCAATGAGGTCGTCGACCGATTCGATCCCCACCGAAAGCCGTACCAGCGACGCCGGTGGCGCGAGCTTGGTCCCCTTCACCGATCCATGGGTCATCGCGAGCGGGACCTCGACGAGGCTCTCCACACCACCGAGCGATTCGGCGAGCGCGAAGATCCGGGTCCGGCCGGCGAGCCGATTCGCCCCGGCCACCCCACCACGCTTCAGCTCGAAGCTGAGCATGCCGCCGAACGAGCGCATCTGACTGCGCGCGACGCCGTGCTGCGGATGGGTCAGGAGGCCGGGATAGTTCACCGCGCGAACGAGCGGGTGCTCGGCGAGCCATTCCGCGATCGCCAGCCCGTTCGCCGAATGCCGCTCCATCCGAACGGCGAGGGTCTTCGCACCGCGGAGCACCAGCCAGCTGTCGAACGGGCCCGGCACCCCACCGGCGGCATTCTGGATGAAGGCCAGGCGCTCGCGAAGATCGGCAGAGATCCCGACGATCGCGCCGCCGACCACATCGGAGTGGCCACCGATGTATTTCGTCGTGGAGTGCAGGACCAGGTCTGCGCCAAGAAGGAGCGGCTGCTGCAGGAACGGGCTGGCGAAGGTGTTGTCCACCACCGACAGCGCCCTCGCCTTCCGCGCGATCTCGGTCACCGCGGCGATGTCGATGACCTTGAGCATCGGGTTCGTCGGCGTTTCGATCCAGACGAGCTTCGTGCGCTTAGTGATCGCGCGCTTCACGTTCCCCGGCTCGCGCATATCCACTGCGGTGAGCGTGATCCCGGCGCGGGAGAATACTTTGGAGAACAGCCGGTAGGTCCCGCCATACACGTCGTCGCCAATCACGACCTGATCGCCGCTGGACAACAGGTGGGCGATCGCGTCGGTCGCGGCCATTCCCGAGGCGAACGCGAGGCCCCAGGCCCCGCTCTCCAGAGCGGCCAGGCAGGTCTCGAGGGCGGTGCGGGTCGGGTTACCGGTCCGCGCGTACTCGTAGCCCTTGTGCTTCCCGACGGCCTCCTGGGCGAAGGTCGACGTCTGGAAGATCGGCACGACCACCGCACCGGTCTGGGCCTCGGGCGCCTGCCCGGCGTGGATCGCGAGGGTCTCGAAGCTCTGCTTGCGCCGGTCTCTCATCCTGCCGCCTTCCGCTGATGCGCCACGAACTCCAGGAGGTCGGCCTTCGTGATCACCGACACCGGCACACCGTCGCGCGCGGCGAGGAGCGCCGGCGCTCCCGACAGCTCGGCGTACAGGCGCTCGATATCGTCGCTCGCCTGCACGATCGGGAAGGGTGGCTCCATGACCCGCTCGACGTTCGCGTCCACGAGCGCCGGCTCCTTGAAGACCCGGTCGAGCATCATCCGCTCGGACACGCTTCCCACGATGTCTTCGAGCGTCGTCGCGGTGCCGGCCGCGGTCACCGGGATCTGCGAGATGCCGTACCGTTGCATCGTGTCGATCGCCGACCGGACCGTCGCCCCCTGGGAGACGACGACGAGCTGCGGGAGGTCCCCCTCGCGCTCGCGGATCACATCGCCGACCCGGGCCAGCTGGGCGAAGCGCTGCAGGAAGCCGTTCTGCCGCATCCATTCATCGTTGTAGAGCTTCGAGAGGTACGACTTACCGGAGTCCGGAAGCAGCACGACGACGACGGCCTTCTCGTCCAGATCCGTCGCGGCGGTGAGCGCGGCGAACATCGCGGTCCCGGAGGACACGCCGGCAAGGATCCCCTCTTCCCGCGTGATCCGACGCGCGGTGAGGAACGCGTCGCGATCGGATACCCGGACCCACTGGTCGATAAGCGTTCGATCGAACGTCCCTGGCCAGAAATCCTCGCCAATGCCCTCGGTCTTGTAGGGGTGGACATCACCGGTGTAGATCGAGCCCTCCGGATCGGCGCCGATGATACGGATGCCGGGGTCCTGCTCTTTCAGGTAGCGCCCGGCGCCGGTCACCGTTCCTCCGGTGCCCACTCCGGCGACCAGATGCGTGATCGTGCCGCCGGTCTGCGCCCAGAGCTCCGGCCCGGTGGTCCGGTAGTGGGCGTCGGGGTTGTTCTGGTTCCAGTACTGGCCCGGCATGTAGCCGCCGGGAAGCTCCCCGGCGAGCCGCTCGGCGACCTTGTAGTACGACTCGGGCGAGTCGGGAGCGACCGCGGTCGGACAGATCACGACCTCCGCGCCGTAGGCCCGCAGGATGTCGCGCTTCTCCTGGCTCTGCTTGTCGGGGAGGGTGCAGACGAGCTTGTAGCCCTTGAGCGCGCAGGCGATCGCCAGACCCACGCCGGTGTTGCCGCTCGTCGGCTCGACGATGGTCCCACCCGGCTTGAGCAGCCCCCGGCGCTCGGCGTCCTCGATCATCGCGAGCCCGATGCGATCCTTCACTGACCCGCCGGGATTCAACATCTCGAGCTTCGCGAGCAGCGTCGGCCGCAGGCCGCGGCCCAGCCGCGACAGGCGGACCAGCGGCGTGTTCCCCACCAGCCCGAGGATGTCCGGGGCGACCTGCATCACCCCGATGCTAGGGCCTCAGGTTCGGGGCGAACGCGCTTCCGGACTCCCCTCAGAGCCAGCGCGAGAGCAGCAGCCCGAGCGCGAGCAGCCCGATCGCCGGCCAGAGCAGGCGCAGCCCGGCCTCCGAAGCCGCGATGAGGGACCGCGCGTCGATCCGCTCGCTCGAACCGTCGCGGTAACGGATCTCACCGGCGACGCTCGTCGCCCGGCGGCGGATCGCGCGGACGCGCGTCGACAGCCGGCGCTGGGCGAGGCTGAGGAACGCGGCGCCCCCCGCGACGGCCACGGCAGGGAGCGCCGGAGCGCCCGTCGCGTACCCGAGCGTCAGTACCGGGAAGGCGCCCCAGGCGATGGCGAACCCAAGATCCGAGTGGATGAGGGGCGCCTCGAAGGCATACCCGATGACGAGCACCGCTCCGACGACGACGAACGCGAGCAGCCCGACGCCGACGACCGGCAGCGCGACGATCCCCAGCGCGATCGCGCCGGCGAGCGCGACGCCGCCGAGGCCGGCGAGGATGCCCGACGGGATCCGCGTCGAGAGCGGCCGGTCCCGGAGCTCGTCGAACGAGTGGGCGGCGACACCGACCGCCAGGCCGAACGCGAGCAGGCCCCCCGCGACGACGCGCGGGTCCGGCGCGGGAGCGACCGCCGCACCGAGGAGCGCGTTCGACAGGAGCCACAGGGTGTACGGCGGATGGAGCAGGGTCCAGTAATCCCGCCAGCCGCCGGGCGGGAGCGCATAGAACGCCGCGCCGAGCGGCGCCGGGTCCGCCGCGCGGGGCGCAGGGGGCCTGCGGGTCGCGCTCATCACCGTGCCGCCGCCGAGGCTCATCCGGCGCACCCGGATATCGGTCAGCCCGGCCTCACGCCAGTAGCTCTCGATCCGCTCCTGAGGATGGCGGCGATAGAAGGCGTCGATATTCGGGCCGAGGAATCCGCCGACCGCTCGCCAGCGCGCCGACACGAGGCCACCGGCGAGCGGCAGGCCGACGCGTGTGTATAGCCACCAGAGGGGATAGGCAGGGCCCGCGGGCACCCCGAACTCTAGGGTCGCGAGTCGCCCGCCGGGACGGAGCACGCGAGCGAGCTCGCGCAGCGTCGCGGGGGGATCGTCGACGTAACGGAGGAGGTAGGTGAAGGTCACGTGATCGAACGACGCGTCGGAGAACGGAAGCCGTTCCGCCCGCGCCCGGACGATGCCGACGAACACGCCGCCCCGGTCGCGGGCCGCGGCGAGCATGTCGGCGCTTTGATCCAGGCCGACCACGGCGCAGCCATAACGCTCGCGGAGGGACCGGGCGACGAGGCCGGTCCCGGTCGCGACATCGAGCACCAGCTCGCCCGGCCGCGCGTCGACCGTCGCGACGAGTGCGCCGCGCCACCGGCGATCCTGCCCGAACGAGAGCACCGTCGCGACCCGGTCGTAGGTGCCCGCGATGCCGGTGAAGATCCGCGGTGCATCCGTGGACGGGGCTACGACGCAGGGTCCTTCGTCGGGCTCTCCTCATTGGGTGCGATCCGCATCCCGCCGCCTTCGATGAGCACCGGACGATCGTGTCCCTCACCCTCGTCCAGCGCGGCACGCTCGACGCGCGGGATCGCCTCGCCCGCCGCCAGATGGACCGGCGGATCGCCCTGGAGCGATTCCGCGTACTTGAGCCCGGTGCCGGTGTTGAACACCACGACATCCTCGTGCTCCGCGATGAAGCCCTGCTGGCGCAGCTGATGGGCGGCCTCGACCGCCGCCGCGCCTTCGGGGCTGACGAGCACTCCCTCGGACACGCCGATGACGCGCATCATCGCGGCGATCCGCTCGTCACTGACGTCGATGGCGACGCCGCTCGACTCGCGCAGGATCCGCAGGACCAGGAAATCCCCGAGGGCCTTGGGTACCCGGAGCCCGGCGGCGAATGTCGTCGGATCGGGCCAGGCCTCCGATTCGGTCTTGTCCTCGTGGAACGCCTTCACGATCGGCGCGCACCCGGCCGCCTGCACCGCGACGAATCGCGGGAGCTTCCCCGCCGGTAGCCAGCCGATCGCCTGGAGCTCGGTGAACGCCTTCCACATCCCGATGAGCCCGACCCCGCCGCCGGTCGGGTAGATGATGACGTCGGGCAGGGCCCAGCCCCATTGCTCGGCGAGCTCGAGGCCCATGGTCTTCTTTCCCTCGATGCGATATGGCTCGCGAAGCGTCGAGGCATCGAACCAGCCGTGCTCGGCGCAGGCCCGCTTGATCGCCGCGCCGGCGTCGGCGATCGAGCCGTCCACCAGGTACACCCGGGCACCGTAGGCCGCGGTCTCGCGCTGGATCACGTCGGGCGTCGTCGCCGGCATCGCCACGACGATCCCGATGCCCGCGCGGGCGCCGTAGGCGGCCCAGGCGGCGCCGGCGTTGCCGGCGGTCGGCAGGGCGATGGTCGTGATGCCGAGCTCGCGCGCTCGGGTGACGCCGACCGCGGCGCCTCGGGCCTTAAACGTGCCGGTCGGCAGCAGGCCCTCATCCTTGATCGACAGCCGATGCAGCCCGATCGCCTGGCCGAGCGACGGCACCTCGAGGATCGGTGTGTTCCCTTCGCCCAGGCTGACCAGGCGGTCGTGGTCCTCGATGGGCAGCAGCTCGCGGTACCGCCAAAGCGACGCCTGCCGGCCGGAGAGCGTGTTCCGGGGCACGCTCGTACGCAGCCGCTCGAGGTCGTAGCGCACCAGGAACGGCCCGCCGCAGGCCGGGCAGGTATTCGCGATCGCGCGCGCGTCGCCCGTCGCCCCGCAGCGGGCGCACTCGAGATGGGTGACGAACGAGCGCGGCGGCGGGGCGAGGGAGCTCGGGTCGATCACACCCGGTCGATGCGCGCACCGAGCGCACGGAGCCGGCCATCGATGTCCTCGTACCCGCGATCGATCTGATCGACGTTGTCCATCGTGCTCGTGCCCTTCGCCGCGAGGGCCGCGCCGAGAAGCGCGAGGCCGGCGCGGATATCGGGGCTGCGCAGCTCGCTCCCGTACAGCTGCGCCGGTCCGACGATGACCACGCGATGTGGGTCGCAGAGCACCAGGCGGGCGCCCATCGCCTCGAGCGCGCCCACCCAGAACATCCGGGCGCCGAACATCCATTCATGGATGAGCACCGTCCCGACCGCCTGGGTCGCGAACGCCGTCGCGATGCTCGAAAGGTCCGACGGGAATCCAGGCCAGATCTGCGACTGGACCTTCGGGATCGCGCCGCCGTGATCGTCCTCGATGACATACCGCTCGCTCGCACGGACCAGGAGGTCGTCTCCCTCCAACTCGGTCCGGACGCCGAGCCGCTTGAACACCGCGCGGGTCATCGCCAGGTGGCTCGGGGCGCAGTGGTGGATCGTGACCTCGCCGTGGGTGATCGCGGCGAGCCCGATGAACGATCCCACCTCCATGTGATCGCTCCAGATCGTGTGCTCGACCCCGCGGAGCTCATCGACGCCTTTGACCTCGAGGGTGTTCGTGCCGATCCCGCTCACCCGCGCACCCATCTGCACGAGCACCATCGCGAGCTCCTGGACATGTGGCTCGCTCGCGGCGTTCCGGATGACGGTGCGGCCGGGAGCGAGCACCGAGGCCAGCAGCGCATTCTCGGTGGCGGTGACGGACGCCTCGTCAAGCAAGATGTCCGCGCCCCGCAGGCCGTCGGTCCGCAGACCGTAGCCCTGCTGCTCGGCGTGCAGCTCCGCCCCGAGGGCGCGGAGGACGAGCCAGTGCGTGTCGTTCCGGCGACGGCCGATGACGTCCCCGCCGGGCGGCCCGAGGGTGACCGTTCTGAAGCGCGCAAGCAGCGGACCGGCGAAGAGGAGGGAAGTCCGGATCTCGCGCGAGAGCTTGGGGTCGACGCTCGTCCGGCCGACGTTGGCGGTGTCGATGCGGACCGCGTGCGCGTCGAGCTCTTCGACGGTCGCCCCAAGGCCGACGAGGATCTCGAGCATGCCCCGGACGTCCCGGATCCGGGGGAGGTTGCGAAGCGTCACCGGCTCGGACGTGAGGAGGCTGGCCGCGATGAGCGGGAGGGCCGAGTTCTTGTTGCCGGCGGGGGTGATCTCGCCGCGGAGCGCGGTGCCCCCCTCGACGACGAAGCGTGCCATCGGCGACGAAGCCTAGTTGAACCCCATCCGGCCGGTCCCACGGCGGCCCGGGTCGGGCGTAGTGCCGGCCGGCCGGTGTCCGCGGCACCGCGGATCAGCGATCCCGCACGCGCGTTCGGGTGGCCGACGTACGCTCCTGGCGTGCCGCGCTACGAGGCCGTCGGGTTCGACCTGCTCACCGCGCTCCTCGATACCCGGACCCTCTGGACGGCCGTCGCCGGCGATGGCGACCTGGGGCTGCGCTGGCACGCCGCCTCGCAACGGCTGCTGCGCGGCCAGCGCTATTGGCCATTCGAGGATCTCGTACGCGAAGCGGCCGAGAGCACCGGCATCGCGCCGGAGCGGGCGGAGGAGCTGCTCGCGCGTTGGGGTGAGAGCCAGCCCTGGCCGGACACCGTCGTCACGCTCGAGCAGCTCGGCCCGCGGACCCGCTTCGTCGTGACGAACTGCTCTATCGTGCTCGGCGCCCTCGCCGCCGCGAACGCCGGCACCTTCGACCTGGTGATGACCGCCGAGGAGGCCGGGGCCTACAAACCGGATCCGCAGCCCTACGTCGCGGCCCTCGAGCGCCTCGGCCTCGATCCGGCACGGGTGCTCTTCGTCGCCGGGTCGGCGCACGATGTCGGCGGTGCCGGCCGCGCCGGCATGGACGTCTACTGGGCGAACCGCGGAGGGGTTCCGGCGCCCGAGGACGGGACGCCGATCGCCACGGCCACGGACCTCTCCGGTCTGCTCCCGCTCCTGGCGCAGTGAGCGGCTCGTGAGCACCGACCCGCCGCAGCTCTCGCTCCCGCTCGCCCTCGGGGCGCCGGCCCGCGGCGCGGCGGCCCTGGTCACTCGCGACGACGGCAGCGTGCTCGACCCGAAGACCGAGGACGACTGGGAGGACTGGATCGCCGCCGGTGCGACCAGGGCGTGGTGCCGTGGCGATCCGCTCTGGGACTGGCTCGACCGATACGGCGGAGAGCGAGGCTTCGCACGCGACGATGAGCGCGCGACGTTCGACGAGCGCTTCGATCTCGGACGGTTCCTGCGAGCCCAGGGCGAGCGCTTCGAGGCCGCGGTCGTCGCCGACCTCGACCGGCGCCACGGGGTCGTCCGGATCGGCGGCGACCAGCGCGATCCCCGGTCTCTCGGCGCGGCCCGCGAGACCTGGGCGGCGATGGAGCGCGGCGCTCGGGTCATCGCCCAGGCCGTGCTCCGCGATCCCCAGGCGCGGATGTACGGCGTCGCCGACCTCCTCATCCGGTCGGACATCCTGGCCGACCTCTGCGGCGACGCGTTCGCCGGCGACGACGATCCCGCGGTCGCCGCGCCGGCGCTGCGGGGAGCGGCCTGGCACTACCGCGTGGTCGACGTGAAGTTCAAGACCCTCGACCTGCTGAAGGACGGCTCGCTGTCCACGTCGGCAGACCTGCCCGCGCTCGCACAGGTTTGGGCCTATGGCCAGGCGCTCGGGCGGGCGCAGGGCCACACCCCGGCATTCGGCTACGTGCTGGGCCGTGGCTGGAGGCAGGGGCAGCGTCGGGGAGACCGCTGCTGGGACCGGCTGGCGCGGGTGCCGCGTGACGCCTTCGTGCGGTCCCGGGAGATCTCGCTCGGCGACGCGGTGGCCGCGGCCGCGGCATGGGTGCGCCTGGTGCGGCGCGAGGGAGGGGCCTGGAACGTGTTGCCGTCGCCCAGCCGTGAGGAGCTTCGGCCCAACCTGAAGGCGGATCGGGATCAGCCCTGGCACCAGGCCAAGCGCGAGATCGCCGAAGAGCTCGCCGATCTCACCCTCCTCTGGCAGGTCAGCGCGACCCACCGCGACCGCGCCGGGGCGCAGGGGGTGACGCGGTGGGACGACCCCCGGGTGTCGGCAGCGCTCCTGGGGATCGGCGGTGACAGCCGGGGCCCGGTGTTCGACGCGATCCTCGCGGTCAACCGCGAGCCCGGACCGCCGCTCCGGCCGGAGCACATCTCCGCCGACGGTGGCCGCTGGCGCGAGCGCCCTCCGGTGGAGGCGTACGTCGATTTCGAGACGGTGAACGATCTGAACGACGACCTCAGTCGATTCCCGGAACGCGGGGGCGAGAGCCTGATCTTCCAGATCGGCTGCGGTCGCTACGACGGCGGGGTCTGGAGCTTTGCCCAGTTCACCGCGCGCGAGCTCACCCCCGCGGCCGAGGTCGACGTGATCGACGCCTGGCTTGCCCACCTCGGCACGCTCGCCGCCGCCGCCGGTCTCGTCGGCCTGGCCGCGGTCCGCCTCTTCCATTGGTCGGCGGCCGAGACGGTGTTCATGGACGCGCAGTACCGGTCGGCCCGGGCACGCCATCCCGAACGGGACTGGCCCGCGCTCGACTGGTACGACCTCCTCACCAACGTCGTGCGGGCCGAGCCGGTCGTGGTGCGCGGCTCGCGTAGCTTCGGGCTCAAGAGCGTCGCCCGCGCGATGCATGGCCATGGCCTGGTGGCGACCGGCTGGGGCGACGGCCTGGCCGATGGCACCGGTGCAATGGTCGGCGCCTGGACTGCGGACGCGGCCGCACGGCGATCGGCGACCCGCATCGCCGATGTGCCGCTGATGGCCGAGGTCTCGCGGTACAACGAGATCGATTGCCGGGTCATGGCCGAGGTCCTCGACCATCTCCGGCGCGAGCACTGACCGCCGCCGCTCTCCCGGCGGGCTACACGCGCTCGAGCGCGGTGTCCAGATCGGTGACGATGTCGTACGGATCCTCGATGCCGACCGAGATACGCACCAGGCCGTCGCTGATCCCTATCCGTGCCCGTTCCTCGGCGGCGACCCGCCGGTGCGACGCGGTCGCGGGATGCAGCACCTCGGTGAACAGGTCACCGATGGTCGTCGCCGAAGCGGCGAGCTCGAGGGCGTCGAGGAAGCGATACGCCGCGGCGCGACTGTCGTCCCAAAGGGTGAACGTCACCACCGCGCCGCAGCGATCCCCGAACTGCGCGGCAGCGAGAGCGTGCTGCGGGTGGCTCGGCAGGCCGGGGTAGCGGACCGCGGCGATCTTCGGATGCCCGGCCAGGTGCGTGGCGACCGCAAGCGCACTTCCGGACTGGCGGGTCATCCGCAGGTCGAGGGTCCGCATCCCACGGATCACCATCCAGGCCTCGTGGGGCGGCAGGTAGGCGCCATCGCTCATCACTCGCTCGCGCAGCTTCGCGATCCGTGCGGTCGGTCCGCCGACGACCCCGCCCATCGTGTCGCCGTGGCCGTTGATGTACTTCGTCAGCGAGTGCAGCACGAGGTCGGCGCCGAGCGTCGCCGGCCGGTAGAGCGCGGGAGAAGCGAATGTCGCGTCCACGACGAGCTCGGCACCGGCGGCATGAGCGCGGTCGGCGAGGGCGGCGATGTCGGTAACGCGTAGCAGGGGGTTGGAGATCGATTCGACGAACAGGATCGCCGTCGGTGTGGCGAGCGCGGCATCGACCGAGACCAAGTCGGTGGGATCGACGAAGGCCAGGTCCGCCCCGCGCTCGGTCCGCGATCGCTCGAGGAGCGCGCGGGTCGCCCCGTAGGTGTCCTCCTGCGCGACGATGCGGCCGTTCTCCGCGAGGATGATCCCGATGAGCGCGGCGATGGCCGCCATGCCGGTCACGAAGCACACGGCGTCCTCGACCTCGTCGAGCTCGGCCAGGGCCAGCTCCAGCGCGGCGGTGGTCGGGGTCCCGTAGCGCCCATAGACATAGCCGGGCCGGACGCCGGCGAAGGCGGCGTCCTGCTCCTCCATCGAGCCATGATCGAAGGCGACGCTCTGGACGAGCGGGGGCACCACCGGCAGGCCGCTGCCGGGCGGCAGAGCACGGGCCGTCCGCACGACCCGCGTCCCGATCTTCTGGCGTTCGCCCGGCCGGCCCATCACCCCGAGTATCGGCTCAGTCGCAGGCCGCGCGCTTTTGCCCGCGCTCACCGGCCCCGCGGGCTATCGGCTGGGCTCGCCGCCGTTCCCGCCGGGGGTCTCCTCGGCGTCGATCGTCTTGGCCCGCTCGACCAACGAGGCGACCTTCTGGCCGCCCTTGCGGCCGATGCGCTCGAAGTGGCCGGCACCGTATTTCGCGGTCACCGCTCGCCCGCCCTTCTGGCCGATCCGGCCGAAGAACTCGGAGCCATATTTTTCGGCGGTGCTGGAGCCACCGAGCTTGCCGATCTTCTCGTAGAACTCGGGGCCATATTTTTCGCTGACGAGCTTGCCGCCCATGCGGCCGGCCTCGGCCACGGTCATCGCGCCGCCGGGCTTCTTCGTGGTTGCCATACTTCGAGCTCCTTCATCTCTCGCGGAACGACCAAGTGACGGCGCACTTGGCGTGCCGTGACGGGGACACCCGCCAACAGACTGGTAACGGTTCGCCAACGATCACGAGGCCCGAGCGATCAATGTGATGCGAACACTAGACCAGCGGAGCGACCTCGAGATCGATCGGCTCCTCCACCACGTAGCGCAGAACGATGGCCGCGGAGAGGACCGCGGCACCGAAGCAGAAGAGCCCAAGTGGCGCGAAGCCGGGCCCGTCGACCAGCAGGCCGCCGACGGTCGCGCCCACGACCACGGCCAGGCTCGCGACGGCCGACGAGAGTGCCAGCATCGTCCCGCGGGCCCCCGGGACCTGCTCGCTCATCAGCGCCTGGTTCGTCGCGAAGCGCGCGCCGATCACCGCCGACAGGACGAGGTTCAGCAGCGCGGTCACGGCGAGCGGCAGCGCGAGACTCGTCTGGATGAGCAGGAGCGCGCCCGCGGCGACCACGCTCCCCGCGACGATCCGCCGGTGCCCGATGCGGTCCCCCATTCGACCGCCGAGCTGGCTGCCGACGAGGACGCCCAGCCCCATCGTCAGCGCCACGGTGGAGGCGATCCCCTCGCTCAGCCCGAAGGTCCGTTGGAAGAACACGACGAGATAGGTCACCCAGGTGAACCAGAACAGCGCGCCAAGGAAGCTGGAGACGATGGCCGCCACCGCCGACCGCTCGTGGAGGATCCGGCCGTACAGGACCCGGATCTTCGTCCCATCGCCCTGGCCGGGCGTGCGATCGAGCCGGAACAGAAGCACGATCCCCGCGGCGATGGCGAGCGTTCCGACGATCGCCAGCGACACCCGCCAGCTGAGCAGCTCCGCGATGATCCCTGCGATCGGCACGCCGACGATGCTGGCGAGCGTATTCATCGAGATCGTGGTCGACAGCACCGAGCCCCGCTCGCGGTACGGAAAGGTATCCCCGATGGTGGCGTTGATGTTCGGGAAGATCACCGCGGCCCCGACGCCGGAGGCGATCCGTGCAGCGACGATGAGGGCGAAGCTCGGGGCGATCGCCGCGGCGAGCGTCGCGATGCCCATGATGAGCGGACCGATGACGAGAAACGGCTTTCGGCCGATACGATCCGAATAGGGACCCGCCAGCATGGCCACGGCGACCCCCGGAGCGCCGTACGCGGCAACGACCAATCCGGCCGTGCCGGTGCTCGTGCCGAACTCGCGCGCGATCTGCTCGAGCACCGGATTCATGACCAGGCCGTTGTAGACCGCGGCGAACGAGAGGAATCCCAGGGTGAGGACCAGCGCCCGCCGCTCCGGTGTCACCCGCCGCTCACCCCACGGTCGCGAAAGCGTCGATGAACCGGCCGAAGGCACGAATGTGGTCGAGATAGTCGACGACCGCGATGTTCTCGTTCGGCGCGTGATTGGCCGAGGCCGCGTGACCCGACCCGAAGCCGACCGCCGGGATCCCGAGCACGTCGCAGACCTGGGCCATCGGCCCCGAGCCGGCCATGAGCGGGTAGACGACCGGCTCGACCCCGTAGGCCGCGCGGCAGGCCGACACGGCGGCGCGGGCGACGGCGCTGTCCGCCGGCCAGCGGGAGGGCGCCTCCCCATGGAACGGGGTGATCTCGATGTCCTCGAAGCCGCGGCGATCGAGGTGGGACCGCAGCAGGCCGCGAACCAGCTCGGGCGTGAGATCGGGGACGAGCCGGAAATCGAGCTTCGCGCTCGCCACCGCCGGAAGGACCGTCTTCGAGCCCTCGCCCTGATAGCCCGAGCGCAGGCCGCAGATCGTGCAGGTCGGCTCGAAAAAGTAGGCCGTCTTCAGCGGGAGGCCGGTCAGGCCGCCGACGAACGCGCCGATGCCGTGGACCCGCCGCAAGGCGGTCTCGTCGAAGGGCAACGCCTCGAGGATCGCCCGGTCCGCAACGTCCGGCGGCCGCACGTGGGCGGCCAGGCCGTCGAGGGTGATCGCGCCATGCTCGTTCTTCAGCGATGCGAGGGCCCAGGTGAGCCGCCACGCGGCGTTGGGGACGATGCCGCCGACCGAGGAGTGCGCGTCCAGTGCGGTCCCGCGGACCCGCAGCTCCACATAGCAGATGCCCTTCAGCCCGAGGCTGATCGTCGGCCGGCCGGCGGCATCCTTGTAGCCGGCCTCCCAGATGCAGCCGTCGGCCCGCAGTAGGTCGGCGTGCGCGCGCACGAACGCGGCGAGATGCTCGGATCCGATCTCCTCCTCGCCTTCGTACAGGACCTGGATCCGCAGCGGCAGCTCGCCGACCGTCGCGCGATACGCCTCGATCGCCTGAAGCCGCGCCATGAGATTGCCCTTGTTGTCCGAGGTTCCCCGGCCGAAGAGGTGCCCGTCGCGCTCGGCCGGATCGAACGGATCGGTCGTCCATTCGTCGAGTGGGTCCGGCGGCTGGACGTCGAAATGGTTGTAGACCAGCAGCGTCCGCTCGCCGCTCCCGGCTCCCCCGACGATCGTCGGAGGACCGCCGGGCACCCGCAGGGTCCGCGCGTCGATGCCGGCGCGCACGGCCCGGTCGAGCACCAGGGCCGCGGCCTCCTCGATCCCGATCCCCTGCGCGGAGACGCTCGGCTGCCGGACGAGGGTCTTCAGCTCGCCGAGGTAGCCCTCGGCCTGCGCCCGCACATGGCGATCGAACGCGCCGAACCGATCGGATGGGGTTGCGCCGACTCCCGAGGACATCGCCGGACCATATCGCGGATCGGGCTACTCCGGGCTATTCCGGGCTACTCCGGGCTATTCCGGGATCGTCGTCACCAGCGTCTTGCTGCGCCCGAGCGAGCAGCGCGGGGAGACCGGGGTGACCTCGATCCAGCGCTGCTGGCAGAGGTAATGGACGAGGCCGTCCTCATCTTCGAGCGTCTCGCGCTTGTAGACCCTCGCCCGCGGGACCATGAACACGCAGTCGCCGCAGGCGGTGGGGAGCGCTGGACGGGGCCGGTGAGCGGCCCGGGCCACGGCGATCGCGAAGACCAGCCCGGCGACCACCGCCAGGGCGATGACCACAACGATCAGGATGCCCATATCCGCGCGCTCCTCTCGTCCGTATCCACCGTATCAGGAGGTGCGGGGTGAAGATCGGAGCACGGATCGCAGGGGCGCTGCTGCTCGGGATGGTCCTCGGGGCCGGCGTGGCACTCACGGCATGCGGCGGTGGCGGTGGCGGCGGGGCCCTGCCGGGAGCGACCGCGGCGCCGGCGGGCACCTCACGGCCGGCGGCCAGCCCGAGCCAGGGATCCAAGGACGACTACGGCTACTGAGCGAAGGGTCTGCCCGGGGTCGAACTAGGTCGCGAGCGCCTCGGCGCCGCGCTCGAGGCGGGCCGGCCGCCTGGCATTGGTGAGATCGAGCGCGACGATGGCGCCAACGAGGACGGCGATCCCCAGCGCCTGCCAGCCGGTGATCGACTGCGGCGGCGTCACGAACAGCAGGTTCACGATGATCCCGGTGATCGGGAAGGCGAGCTCGGCGATCGTGGCGAGCGACGCCGGAGTGCTCGCCAGCCCGCGGTAGTAGAGGAGCATCGGAAACAGCCCCGGGACGAGCGCGATCCCAAGGTAGAGCGGCGCGTCGGTCCATTGGTACGCCCCGAATGCCGGGGCGCCACCGAGGGCGAACAGCAGCACCGCCAGCGCCGGGAGGGCGGTGGCGAACCGGAGGCCGGTGAGCGTGGTGAAGCGGATGTCCGCCAGTGCGTAGCGGCCGAGGACCGTGCCCGCGCCCCAGATCGCCGCAGCGGCGAGGGCGAAGACCGCCGTGGCAATGTGGAAGTCCTCCCAGGCCGCCCGGGGGTCAAGCGGGTTCGGGATCGCGATGAAGTACGCCCCGACGAGCGCGATCGGGATCCAGAGCCAGGCGCGGGTCGGAAGACGCTCGCGCAGCCACAAATTCGCGAGGAGGATCGCGATGAGCGGCTGGGTCTTCTGCAGGACGAGCGTCTCGATGAAATGGCCGTAGCTGAACGAGATCGTGAACAGGATCGTCGCGAGACCGGATGCGCCCACGCCGATGACGACGATCGCACGCCACTGCCGCGCGGTGAGCGACCGGATCTCGCGGCGCGCGAGCCAGAGGATCGGAGCGACGCAGACGACCAGGATGAGGTGCTCCATGAAGACGAGCTGCACCGAGCGCAGGAGGTTGTCCGGTGCGAGATGCTGAAGGATCGGGGCCCGGAAGAGCGCGTCGGTGCCCCAAAGCATCGCCGCGAGCGCGACAAAGATGACCGCGAGCCGATCGAACATTGGACTCATTCTGACATGACACGAGCGAGCTTGAGGGATAATCGCTGCGGGCCGTTAGCTCAGTTGGATAGAGCAGCTACCTTCTAAGTAGCAGGTCGGCGGGTTCGAGTCCCCCACGGCCCACGGGGCTGGACGGCGCCAATAGACTGGTCGGATGCACCAGCGCCGGCATCGCGATTGGCCCCGCGGGCGGGTCACCCCCCGCCTGCGCTGCCTGTGTGATCGCGGCGCGCGCTGCGTCGGCGGGCTCTCCGGGTGTTCGAGGTAGCGACGAGCTGACCCTGCGCGTCCCTCGAATAACGCACCTGGAGAGCCATCAAATGTTCGCATCGACCGCCGTACCGCGCGTGCCCCGCGCCGATCCGTGGAGCGATACCGATGTCATCGACGCGCGGGCACCCCGCTTCAATCAGACCGTCGTCGCGACCGTCTCAGCGATCGCCATCCTGTCCGGCTGGTGGCCGCTCCTGGGCCTCCTGGCCGCGCAGCTGACGATCGGCCTCCGGTTCGGGCGCCGCTATTGCCTCCCGTGCGTCGCCTACTTCGCGCTCATCCAGCCACGCTTCGGTGAGGGGCCACTGGAGGACTCGCGACCGCCGCGCTTCGCGAACCAGGTCGGCGTCGCGTTCCTCGGATCGGCGACGTTGGCCTACGCCCTCGGGGCGGCCGGCCTCGGCGCAGTTCTCGCTCTGGTCGTGGCCGCACTCGCCGCTCTCGCCGCGACCACCGGCTTCTGCGCCGGCTGCGAGATGTACAAAGTCGGCGCGCGGCTCCGTGGCATCCGTGCCCACCTCCTGGATCGCATCGATGTCGGCGACGTGGCGGGCCTGGCCGACCGCGCGATCGTGGAGTTCACCCACCCGCTCTGCACCGGCTGCCAGGATCTCGCGCGCGAGCTGCACGCCGCGGGCGAGCAGGTCCTCACGGTCGATGTCTCGCGCCGGCCCGAGCTGGCGCGCAAGTACGGGATCGCGGTGGTTCCGGTGGCCGTCCGCGTCACCCGGGACGGACGGGTGACCGAGCGGATCGCCGGGTAGCTCCGGGCGATCCGGTGGATCGGGGCGCCGGCGCATCGCATCTCGGGTGCGGCCGGCGCGGCTACCGCCCGGGGGCGTGGATCGCGGTGCCGGCCGCGACGAGCGACGCCTCGCGGAGCGTCTCGGCGAGGGTCGGGTGGGCGTGGATCGTGGCGATGATGTCCGCGGTCGTCGCCTCCAGGCGGATGGCGAGGGTCGCCTCGGCGACCAGCTCGCTGGCCTGCGGGCCGGCGATGTGGACCCCGACGATCTGCTGATCCTCGCCCGCGGTCACCAGCTTCAGCAGGCCGTCGCTCTCGCCGAGCGCCAGTGCGCGGCCGGAGGCTTTGAACGAGAAGCGTGTCGTCTTCACCGCCGCGCCGTGCTTCTCCTTGGCCGCCGCCTCGGTGAGGCCGACCTGGGCCAGCTCGGGGTGGGTATAGACGACGATCGGGACGGCGTCGTAGTCCATCGCCGCGCCCTCCCCCAGGATGACGTCGACCGCGACCTCGCCCTGGGTCGAGGCGACGTGGGCGAGCTTGGGTGAGCGCGTCTCCCCCACGCAGTCGCCGATCGCCCAGACCCCCGCGACGCTGGTGCGCATCTGCGCGTCGACGGTGATCCCCAGACGCTCGGTCGCCAGGCCGGCCTGCTCGACCCCGGACAGGTTGGCGATGCGGCCGGCACCAAGGAGGATCTCGTCCGCCTCAAAGGTCTCGCTCTTTCCGTCGATCTCGGCGGTCACCCTGACCACCCCGCCTTTGCGCTGCGCCTCGGTGACCTTCGCGCCGGTCTTGATCGCCACGCCCTTGGTCGCGAGCGACCGGGTGACCACGCGGACGAGCTCGGGGTCGGCGAATGGGAGCGGCTGCGGCAGCATCTCGAGGACCGTGACCTGCGTGCCGATCTCGGCGAAGAACGTGCCCAGCTCGAGGCCAATGACGCCGGCACCGATGATGATCAGGCGCTTCGGGGCCTTCGTGAGCGCGAGCGCGCTCGCGTTGTCGAGCGGCGTCGCTTCGGGCAGGCCCTTGATCGGCGGAACGCCGACCTTCGATCCGGTGGCGACGATCACCGCGTTCGCCCTGACCGTCCGCTCCCCGTCCTTCGCCGCGACCCGGATCTCGTTCGGTCCGACCAGCGTTCCGTCGCCGGTGATGAGATCGGCCTTGCGACCCTTGAGGAGCATCTCCACTCCGCCGACCAGCTGCTTCACCACCGCGTCCTTGCGGGCGACCGCCTTGGTGAGGTCGAACGAAGCGCCCTGGACCGTGATGCCGTGCTCCTCGCCGTGCGTCGCCAGCCAGTAGGCGTGGCTGGAGTCAAGAAGGGCCTTCGAGGGGATGCAGCCGACGGTGACGCAGGTACCGCCGACCCGGTCACGCTCGATGAGTGCGACTCGTGCGCCCTTCGCGCCGGCGTAGAGCGCCGCGACGTAGCCGCCGGGCCCCCCGCCGAGGATCGCGATGTCGTACGGAGCGTCCGCCATCAGACGAACAGCGTACGGTCTCCGGCGGCGTCGCGCTCCAGCGGATGGGCGGCATATCCATGGCGCGCGAGCAGCCGCAGATAGAGCGGCAAGAAGGCCACGCCGATCCGCTCGTACTGGCGGACATGACGAAGCTCGTGGCGGAAGAGCATCGGGTCGAGGGGCGTGGTCGAGACGATGACGTGGCCGAACGTGATCGCCGTGTACCCGCGGCGCGACAGGATGAGCCGGGCGAGCCCGCGGTTGCTGACGTAGACGAAGCAGCCGCCGCGGAACGCCGGGCGGGCGAACGACAGGATCCCGACGAGATGGCCGATCGGATCGGCATGGTGGGCGATCAGGGCGCCGGACATCCTCGCTCGGCTAACGCGCCAGGCCCTCGACGATCCGATCGACCGCACGGGCGATCGTCGCCTCGTCCGTCCGGCCCCGGTCGTAGCGGATGACGAGCCGGTGCTCCAGCGCGCTCGCCTGGACGCTCGCCACGCCTTCGAGAGCCCGCGTTCCCGCCACCACCTGCAGCGCACAGGAGCGTCATATGAGCTCGAGGACGTCGAGGGTGAGTTCCGCGTCGACGGTGGGGACGGCGGCCGGCGCTTGGACCGGGCTCGATCTTGATGTCGGCGAGGACGCGCCGGCCTGCCCGCAGGCGACCGCCGCGACCAGCGAGCAGAGCAACAGAATGGACGCCCTCACGGGCGCCCATTCTGCGCTGGCCGGGACGATCGGCCTACCGGCTGATGCCGGTGTCCTGCTTGACCTCGCCGAGGTCTTCCTTGGCCTTGCCCTTGGTCTGGTCCCACTTGCCGCCGATCTCGGTCGACTTGTCGCCACCGAGCTTGCCGGCCTCTTCCTTGACCTTGCCGGTCGCCTGGTCGGTCTTGCCTTCGATCTTGTCCTGCATGAGACGTGACCTCCTGTGCCGTGCGCCGGTTCCCGGCGCTGGTGACCGGAGTCGCATTCCGGATGCCAACCGGGGTTAGCGGCCACCACGGTCGACGGTCCGTTGCCACGCCGTTACTTCGCAGCGACCGCGGCGAGCACCCGCTCCTGTCGGTCGAGCACATGGGTTTGCACTTCACGCAACCAGTGCGCCAGGTCGGCCGACAGCTCGGCGGCCTCACGCGCGATCTCGGCCCGGTCGGCCGGGGACGCTTCGGCCCAGCGCGTCAGCAGCGCTTCGGTCTTCGCCTCGTAATCGGTCACCTTCACGCCAAAGACCTTGAGGAGCTTGCGGGTCGGATCCGACGGCCCGCTCCGTTCGCCCTGGGCCCCGGCCCGCTCCTCGCCCTCAGCCAGGCCCCGACGGGTCTGCTCGGGTCTGCCGGTCCGCTCGTCCATGTTCATCCTCCGTCGCCCGACCAGCGTACCCCGGGCCTTGCGGCGTCTGCGACGCATGACGCGGTCGACGCCGGGCGTCCGGCACGGCATGCTCTCCCCATGAAGTCCACCGACACCGCGCACGACGCTCTGGCCGCGGCGCTTCCAGCCGGCTACCGCACCCGCGACTTCGACGACGCCGACCGAGAGGCGCTCGTCGCGGATCGGAACGCCGAGCACGATGAGATGCAGCGCGGAAGCGCCGAGGAGTGGCGGGAATGGGAACGGCTCGTCCCGCCGAAAGATGAGCTTCGCATCACCGTCGTCGCCGCGGACGGCGCCGTCGCCGGCACCGCGAACATCGGCCCGGGGATGTTCGACCGGCCGGACGGGACGCTGAACGGCGGTGTGGGGATCATCCGGGCCCACCGGCGTCACGGCCTCGGTCGGCTCCTTCTGAACGCGCTGGAGGCCGAGGCCCGCAGACGAAGCGCGCCTCGGATCCTCGGGAGCGCGAACGCGGCGATCCCCGCCGGCCTCGCCTTCGCGACGGGCAACGGCTATCGGGAGATCGGACGCCGGATCGAGTCATACGTGAAGCTGGACGCGTTCGACCCCACGTCCTTCACCGCCCAGGTGCAACGCGTGAAGGAGGGTGGGATCGCGTTCGCCACCATCGCGGAGGTGCTGGCCCCGCGGGACGAGGCCGGCCGGGAGGCGTTCTGGCACGAGCTGTACGAAGCCGAAGGCCCGATGTGGGAAGACATTCCCTGGGCCTCGCCGATGCCGCACTGGTCGTTCGAGCGGTTCCGCAAGCTCGCGGTGCAGAGCGGGAAGATGGTCGAAGAAGCGTCGATCCTCGCTCTGGACGGGAGCACGATCGCCGCCTTCACCACGACCGGCCGCCAGGGCGACAAGGGAGACAAGGGCTACACCTGGATGACCGGGACGGCCCGCGCCCACCGCGGGCGTGGGATCGCGCTCGCGCTCAAGGTCGAGATGCTGCAGCGGGCGGCGAAGGCGGGCCTCACCGCGATGCTCACCACGAACGACGAACCGAACAAGGCGATGCGCGGGATCAACGCGAAGCTCGGCTATGTGATGTTGCCGGCGCACATCGAACTCGAGAAAGAGCTGTAACCCGACAGGGGCGGCTTTCGCCGCCCCTGTCCATCAGATCGCGCGAGCGAGGGTCAGTCCGCGGGCGCGGCGGACGGCGCCGGACGCTGATCGTCCTCGCCACCGACCTCGTCCCAGATCTTCACGTTCTTCGGCTCCTTGAGGAACAGCGTTCCGATGACCACCGACATGAGCGCGACGGTCATCACGTAGGCCAGGCCTAGATAGATATTGCCGTTTGGGTCGTTCGTCGTGTTGAACTGGCGCAGGTCCCACGTGGTGCGGATCGGGAGACCGAAGAAGTTGTCGAGGAATGGAACGAATGACTTGCTCCCGACCGGGTAGGTCGCGCCAACAAGATAGGTGAAGAGCAACGGAAGGAGGCCGCCGAACCACCCATTCCCGAAGTGGTACGGGATCGAAAGGGAGGTGTAGCGGACCTTTGCCCGGAAGTACTCGACGAGGAACGCCGCGATGGGGCCGTAGACCATGGTCACGTAGATGACCTGGATCCAGACCAACGCGATCAGCGTCACCGTGTCGGGGTTCGCACCGGGGACGATGAGGCCAGTGGCGTCCGTCTTGACGTGCGCGGCCTCGTACATCGCGTGGTAGATAGGCAAATAGGTGACCGCCGCGATGAGGCAGCCCGACAGGATGATGACCTTGCGGCCGATCTTGTCGGACAGCCAGCCAAAGAAAAGGAAGAACGGCGTGCCCAGGGCGACAGCCCAAAGCATGACGGTGTACGACTGAATGTACGTGAGCTTGAGGTACGTGGTCATGAAGAAGTTCGCTTGGAATTGGCCCTGGTACCAGACGACGCCCTGCCCCGCGGTGAGTCCCAAGAGCACGAGTGCGATAACACCGATCTTGCGGCCGCTGAAGCTGTCCTTGGCCCAGGTCTTTGTGCTTGTGGTCGTCTCACCCCGGGCCTTGAGGCGCGCAAAGAGGGGCGTCTCCTTGAGCCGGATCCGGATGTACAGCGCGAACGCGAGGAGTAAGGCGGAGATGAGGAACGGATAGCGCCAACCGGCGATGGGGAAGAAGTCAGCTGTGCCCCGGAAGACCGCCTCGCTCATATTCGTTCGGAACAGAAGGATGATCGCGAGGGCCAAGAAGAAGCCGACGGTGGCGGTCGTCTGGATCCAGGCCGTGTAAAAGCCGCGCCTGTTGTCGGGCGCGTGCTCCGCGACGTAGATCGCAGCACCTCCGTACTCGCCGCCGAGCGCCAAGCCTTGCGCGAGACGCAGCGTGACGAGGATGATCGGCGCGAGGATGCCGATCGCCGCGAACGTCGGCAGGAGGCCCACGCCGACTGTCGCGGCGCCCATGATCGAGATCGTCAGCAGGAACGCATACTTGCGCCCGACCACATCGCCG
>DATCNH010000007.1:0-13238 GCA_036565345.1 Candidatus Limnocylindria bacterium
CCAGAGGCGGATCTGTCCGACCCGGGCGAGGTCGATCGCCGTCCCCGCGCCGGTCAGCGACCGCTCGATCGACGCGATGATCTGCGGGTCGACGGTCGCCGCGTTCGGCGACTGGCCGGCCCCGCAGCCGAGCTGGCCGCCTCAGCTTGCCGGGGGTGAACACGCTCGTCGGCGGTGTCGCGCATGGCATGACCACCGCGATCGCGAACGCACCCGCGAAGCCGTGAACTCGAGCGTACGCGCGGCGGGTCACACCGTCGTGCGGCGCCGGGACGTGCAGATCTCCCTCGTGGCGGCGGCGGTCATCGCCGCCTGCGCCGGCATCGTCGGCGCCGCGCTCGTCGCTCGTCCGCTGCTGTGGACGCCGCTCGCGCTGCCGGTCGCGATCCTGCTCGGTGGTGCGCTCCTGCGGCCGTTCGAGCCGGCGCCCGGCGAAAAGTTCAGTCTCGGCGCGGCGGTCGCGTTCTTCGCCGCCTCGATCCTGCCGACCGGTGGCGCGTTGAGCGCGGTCCTCACCGCGAGCCTGGTCGTCAAGCTCCTCCAGCGACGCTCGCTGCTCAGCAGCGCGGTGAACACGAGCATCATCGCCGCGGCGACCGCCGCGGCGAGCCTCGCCCTGGGGGCCGTGCATGGCGTGCCGGGCCCGGGCGTCGTCCTCGCCGGGGCCGGATATGTCCTCGTCAGCGTCGCCGGCGTCGCGGCGATGGTCGGCGCTTCGAGCGGCGCCGCAGCGGCCCAGGCGTTCATTCGCCGGGAGCTCCTGCCGACCGCCGCCCTGGTCTGCATCGGCGCGATCGGTGCCCTGCTCTGGGAGCGCGATGTCCTGGCGATCGCCCTGCTGGCGGCGCCGCTGGCGCTCATCGAGATCGGGCTGCGGCGGGTGAGCCGCGAGCGCGCGGCGCAGGCCGCCCTGCACGCCGCGCACGCCGCGCAGCAGGAGTTCACCGAGGACGCCGCGCACGAGCTGCGCACCCCCCTCACCGCCCTGATGGGAAATCTCGCGTTCATCGGCTCCGAACGGCTCGGCCCGGCAGAGGCCGACGCGCTCGCCGACGCCAAGCGGACCGTCGCCGCACTCGAGGCGCTCATCGGGCGCCTGCTGGTGCTGTCCCGTTCGGCGACGCCGCGGGCGGAAGGCCGCGGCGACCTCTGCGCGGTCGCCCGGGAATTGGTGCGCCGTGCTGCGCCGCGGCCCGGGGTGCAGGTACGGTTCGAGGGGCCGCCATCGCTCGAGGTGGGCGTCGCGCTCGAGCTCCTGTCGGTGATCGTGAACGACCTTCTGGCGAATGCCGTCGCGTTCACCAGGCGCGGCAGCATCGTCGTCCGCGTGGGGACTGAAGGAGCGACCGCGGTGTGCGCGGTCGCGGACACCGGCGTCGGGATCCCGGCGCCCGAGCTCTCGCGGGTGTTCGACCGGTTCTTCCGCGGCCGGGGCGCTCAGGCACTTGCGCCGGGCACCGGGCTCGGACTCGCGATCGTGCGGCGCATCGCCGATGCCTATGGCGGGAGCGTGACCCTGACCAGCGCGGTGGAGCAGGGCACGACCGTCGTCGTGCGCCTTCCCATGGTCATCCCGAAGCACCAGGCGGGCGATGTCGTCCCGCGCACCCCCCGCTCCCCCTGAGCGCACGCGACGCTCGGGACCGCACGGTGGGGAGCCCCGAGTCAGGCCGTCCCGAGGAGCCGCAACGCGACCAGGGCCATGACCTTCGTCGCGTCGCGCAGATCGGCCAGCAGGACGTACTCGTCCGGCCGATGGGCGGTCTCGAGGATCCCGGGGCCGTACGCGATGCAATCGTTGACGCCGCCTCGGCGGACCACATGTTTTTGATCGTAGGTGCCCGGGCTCGCGACCTCGCGAGCCTCGCGTCCGGTGACCGCGCGGATCGCGTCCCGGGTGGCGCGCGCCACAACCGCGTCGTCGGGCGTCGCCGTCGGCTCGACGAGCATGAGGTCACGGATCGACCAGCGGATCCCCGGGTCGGCTGCCGCCTCGTTCGCCACGAGCTCGGCGATCTCCGCCCGGACCGTGTCGCTCCGCTCCTCGATGAGGAAGCGCCGGTCGAAGATCGCGACGGCGGTGTCGGGAACACACGGTGATTGCTCTTCGTCCGCCGGCTGCCCGGCGTGCAGCGCGTTCAGGTTGATCGAGGCGTAGCGCGCCGCCGGCGGCTCGACCGGGACCGCGGTCCGGCGTTCCGCCAGGCGGGGGCGGAGCTCGCGGTCGATCCGGATCACGAGTCGGGCCATCGCATCGGCGGCGTTGCGGCCGAGGGTCGGCATGCTGCCGTGCGCGGTCGCGCCGTGCGCGATGATCTCGCACCAGTACACCCCGCGATGACCCACGCAGACCCGGTCGACGCCGAGCGGCTCGGTGATGATGACGTGGTCGGTCCGCCCTGCGGCGATGTAGCCACGGTCGCAGAGCTCGCCGACCCCGGCGAACCCGCCGGTCTCCTCGTCCACCGTGGCGCTCTGCTCGACGCTCCCGCGGAGGCGGATGCCCGCACGGCGGATCGCTTCGATCGCGTACACCGACGCGGCGATCCCGGCCTTCTGGTCTCCCGTGCCGCGGCCCCAGAGCGCGCCGTCGGCGATCTCGGCACCGAACGGGTCGCGGCTCCAGGCCGCCGGGTCGCCGATCGGAACGACATCGAAGTGGCCATTGAAGTGAAGGGTCGGCCGCGCCTCCGCTCCATTCAGGCGCGCGAAGACATTCACTCGCGGGTGATCGGCGCGATCGTGGCGGGCGGTCACGTATTCGACGGCGTAGCCCAGGCCACGAAGGTGGTCACCGATGAGCGATGCGCATTCTTCGTAGCGCTCGCCCGGCGGGTTCACCGTCGGGACACGGACCATCGCCTGAAGGAATGCGGTGCACTCGTCGGCGAGCGCGTCGACGGCGGCGAGCACCCGCGCTTCGTCGGTCATGACGCCGCGGCTCGGACGCCGCGAACGATCGCCCGGGCGGTCGCCTCGGCTGCGGCGATCTGCAGCACGGTCGGATCTGCGGCGATCCGGTCCTCGCCACCGACGGACAGACAGAAGATCGTGTCGCCGTCGAGGTCGGTGTGCGCGGGATGGATCGCGCGCGCCAGGCCGTCGTGCGCGGCGGTCGCGACACGCTGGGCCTGCGCCTTGGTGAGCAGCGCATCGGTGACGATCACGCCGATCGTCGTGTTCGCGCCGGAGAGCGCCGCGCCGGCGGCCGGCCCCGACGCCCTGGGGAGGGCGGCGATCCAGGTGCGCGTCGTTGGATCCAGGATCGCCCCGACCGCGTTCGTCACCATGATCGCGGTCACCGTCGCCAGGCCGGCAGCCAGCGTGGCGATCCCGATGCCGCCGGGCCGGACGTGTGCCGGTCCGGCGAGCTTCGCCACGGTGGCGCCGGTGCCCGCGCCGACGGCGCCTTCCTCGGGCTCACGCGTGGCCGCACGGCAGGCCGCGAGGCCGGCCTCCGGGCCGGGCCGAGCGGCCGGGTCACCGGTCAGCAGGTCGAAGATGACCGCGCCGGGGACGATCGGCACGCGGACCGGTCCGACGGCGAATCCCTGACCCTGGCGCTCGAGGTAGCGCAGCACCCCCGCCGCGGCCGCGAGCCCGAACGCGCTTCCTCCGGTGAGGAGGATTCCGTTCACCGCCTGGACGGTCGCCGCGGGGTCGAGGAGCGCCGTCTCGATCGTCCCCGGTGCGCCGCCGCGGATGTCCACCCCGGCGACTGCCGGCTGGTCGCAGAGCACGACGGTGCATCCGGTCCGACCTACCGGATCGGTCCAGTGACCGACGCGGATGCCCGCGACGAGCGGCGCCGCCGCGCTGCTCACAACGGGAACGGCACGCGCCAGAGCGCGACCGTGAAGCACAGCGCCGCGGCGAGGCCGGACCAGTCGCGTGCGCCCAGGCGGTCGAGGTGCACGGCGCTCCGGCCGGACCCACCGACGTAGCAGCGCGCCTCCATCGCGAGGATGAGGTCCTCTGCCCGGCGGAACGCGGCCACGAACAGCGGCACCGTGACCGGGATGAGCTGCCGCGTGCGCTGCACGAACCGGAGGCGACCGGGACGGCCGAAGTCAGCGCCCCGCGAGGCCTGCGCCTTCATCAGGCGCTCCAGCTCCTCGGCCACGGTCGGCATGAACCGGTAGGCGATGGCGAGGATCATCGCGATCTCGTGGCCGGGGACGCGGAGGCGGCGGAAAGGCGCGAGAAGCGACTCGACGGCCTTCGCCAGGAGCGTGATCGGGGTGGTGAGGGTGAGCAGACTGGACAGCAGGATGAGGTCGAAGATCCGGAACACCCCCTGGGCGGTCTGACGCATCGAGTTGTCGGTGACGGTGAACGCGAATTCGTACGGGCCGATCGCGACCGGCTGGCGCCAGAGCACCGCCGAGCCGGTCGGGTCGTAGTTGCCGAGGAACAGGAAGTTGAAGATCGTGAACACGATGATGACCGGGACGACCGGCCGGATCCCGCCGGCGAGATAGGGGATCGGCAGCCGGCTGAGGACGATGAGCCCGAGGACGAACACGAAGGCGATGGCATTCCCGATGTAGGAGGGCGTCGTGATCACCCCCGCGATGATGATCATGAACGCGATGATCTTGGCGCGCGGATCCATCCGGTGGACGACCGAGTCGCCCGGGATGAATTGCCCGACGGTCACACCGCGGCTGAATTCGAACTCGTCCACAACGCCTCCACCGCATCGGTCACCGTCAGCACGTCCCCCTGCACCGCGATCCCCCGCTCGCGCACCGCTGCCGCGACCTCGGTCGCGGCGGGGACCCCCAGGCCGAGCTCCCGCAGGCGATCCTGCTCGCGAAAGACCTCCCGAACCGGGCCGGACAGCACCGTCGTCCCGTTCGCCAGCACATCGACCCGGTCGACGAGCTCCGCGACCTCGTCCATGTTGTGCGAGACGAACACGACCGCGATCCCGTCGCGGTCGTGCAGCTCCCGCAGCGCGGCGAGAAGCTCGCGCCGGGCCCGCGGGTCGAGCCCCGCGGTCGGCTCGTCCAGGACGAGGACCTCGGGCTCGAGGGCGAGCACCCCGGCGAGAGCGACCTTGCGCAGCTCGCCACCCGAGAGGCCGAAGGTGTAGCGATCCTTGAACGCCTCGAACGGCAGGCCGACCAGGTCCATCGCGCGCGTCACCCGTCGCCGCACCTCGGCCCGATCGCAGCCGTGCTTGCGCGGCCCGAAGGCGATGTCATCGGCGACCGTCGGATCGAAGAGCTGCTGCTCGGGGAACTGGAACACCAGGCCCACCCGGCGGCGCAGTGGCCGCGGATCGAAGTGGCGGTCGGACAGGTCCTGGCCGAACACCCGGACCGACCCGCGGTGCGGGCGGAGGAGCGCGTTGAAGTGCTGGACCAGCGTCGACTTCCCCGATCCGGTGTGCCCCATCACGCCGACGACCTCGCCGGCGGCGAGGCTGAACGATGCCCCGCGGAGGGCGATCGACTCAAGGGGCGTGCCGCGCAGGTACCAGTGCCAGAGGTCCTGGACCTCGATGATCGGCGCGGTCATCGCATCATCCGGGCGGCGAACGCGTCGGCGAGCTCAGGCACGGTCAGCGGGATGAGGCCCAGGTCGAGCCCGCGTCCGCGGAGCCGCTCGGCGATCTCGGTCACCTGCGGCACGTCGAGCTCGAGGGCGCGCAGGCGCTCGGGGGTCGCGAACAGCTCCCGTGGCGTCCCGGTGAGGACGACCCGGCCCTCCGAGAGAACGATGACCCGGTCCGCGCGCGGCACCTCGCTCATGAAGTGGGTGATCGAGACGATCGTCACGCCCTGCCGCTGCAGCGTGCCCGCCGTCTCCAGGACCTCCGCGCGTCCGGAGGGGTCCAGCATCGCGGTGGCTTCGTCCAGGACGACGCACGACGGACGCATCGCGAGCACTCCGGCGATCGCGACCCGTTGCTTCTGCCCGCCCGACAGCTGATGCGGCGCGCGGCTCCGCAGCGCCTCGATCTCGACGATCCGCATCGCTTCGGCGACCCGCGCGTCGATCTCGGCCTGTCCCAGGCCGAGGTTCTCCGGGCCGAAGGCGATGTCCTCCTCGACCACCGTGGCGACCAGCTGGTTGTCCGGATTCTGGAACACCATCCCCACGATCTGCCGGATCCGGCGCAGCTCGGCGGGATCGCGGGTCGAGAGGCCATCGACGGCCACCGTGCCCCGGCCGGGGATCACCAGGCCGTTGAACAGCTTGGCCAGGGTGCTCTTCCCCGAGCCGTTGTGGCCGATGATCGCGAGCCATTCGCCGCGCCGCACCTCGAGCGAGACCTCGCGCAGTGCCGGCACGAGCCCGCCTCCGGGGGTCGGGTAGGAGACCGAGACGCCGTCGACCCTGATCAGCGCGGTGGCCGCGCCGGTCACAGCGGCGGCTGGAAGCGGCCGTCGGCGGCGGTCCAGCCGCCGTCGACGATCATGAGCGCGCCGGTGACGTACGAGCTGGCGTCCGACGCGAGGTACACGACCATCCCGGCGAGCTCCTCCGGCTTCGCCCAGCGGCCGAGGATGCTCTTGCGGGCGTAACCGTCATACCAGTCGGCATTGGCCTTGATCGGCGCGGTGAGGGGTGTGTCGACGACCCCCGGCGCGATCGCGTTCGCCCGAACGCCCTGGGGCCCGAGCTCGGCGGCGAGCGCGCGGAGCAGCTGGAGGATGCCGGCCTTCGTCGCGGCGTAGACCCCCTGGCCCGGCTCCACGGTGAGCGCCCGGATGCTCGCGAAGGCGATGATGCTGCCGCGGCCGCGCTCGGCCATCCCCGCACCGACCCCGCGGATGAGCCGGAACGTCCCCTTGAGGTTGGTGTCGACCACCCGGTCGAATTCGTCGTCGCTGATCCGGAGCAGCGGCTTGCGAACGTTGATCCCCGGCGTGCTGACGAGGATGTCGAGCGCGCCGCAGTGCGCGACGGCCGCGGTCACCGTGGCGGTGTCGCGCACGTCCACCCGGACCGCGTCGGCCGAGCCCCCGCTCGCGGCGATCGCCGCCGCGGTGCGCTCGGCCGCGGCCGGATCGAGGTCGCCACAGGTGACCTGCGCCCCGAACGCCGCGAGCGCCTCGGCGCTGGCCCGGCCGATACCGCTGCCGGCGCCGACGACGAGCGCACGTTTGCCCTCGAGGCGGAAGAGCGCGGGATAGTCGAACACGGATCCCTCCGGGGCCGGATTGTGCGTCATCGCCGGCGGCTGGACGGACTGGACGGATCGGTCCCTGCGGATCGGTCAGGATCCGCCGGGTCCGATCCTGGTCAGGACGCTAGACGGTGGACTTGCGGACGCGCCCGGCGCCGCGGACCGCGAGCCCGACGGCGAGGGTGATGATCGCACCGACGATCGCCTCGGGAACGCCGTTGGTGAGGGCGATGCCCCAGGCGACGTTCGGGGCGAGGTAGGGCGTGCCGTTCGGGCCGGTGAGCAGGACGGCGAGCGAAAGCACGCCGACGGTGTTGGTCAACGTTCCGAGCGCGCCCGCGGCAAGGAGCGCGACGACCTCGTTCAACGGCTTGAGGGCGCGGTAGACGAAGTAGGCGACGACGCCGATGAGGAGCCGCGGGCCGAAGGCGATGATCGGGTTCTGGAACAAGGGCGTGGTCGCGCGGAGGAAGCTGAACAGTCCGAAGATCCCGCCGACCGCCATCCCGGCGACCCATCGCTCCATGACGCCGGCGATGATCGCCGGGATGTGGAGGATGGTCGCGTTCACCCCGGTGGGTGTCGGGACGAAGCCGAGGCCGGTGATGCCGAGCGCGAGCTGGATCGCCGCGAGTACGCCGGAGACGACGACGGTGCGGACTGTGCGGTTCTGGGGCATGAGCCCGATGTCGTCGGACATCGCGCCGCCGGACGCGCCGCCGGAATGGATCGCCATGTGTCCCTCCCTACGCGCTATCGCGCGGACGCCGGAAATCTACTCCTCCGCCCCACGCGCGCCGAGGCCGGCGTTCCGGTCTCCGGTCGCGGCCTCGCCCCTGGCGGCCAGCTCGGCGACGACGTGTGCGTCCTCCAGCGTGCGGCCGGGGCGAGCCGCGACCCCGTCGATCGCGCCCGAGCGGAATGCGGCGACGAGCGCCAGGTCGACCGCGGCCCGCGCCTCCGGAAGCCCGACGTGCTCCAGCAAGAGCGCGAGCGCGCCGATCGCGCCGACCGGGCTCGCGGCCCACCGGCCCGCGTACTTGGGGGCGGAGCCGTGGATCGGCTCGAACATCGAGACCCGGCCGGGATGGATGTTCCCTGACGCGCCGGTCCCCAGGCCGCCGCAGATCGCCGCCCCGAGGTCGGTGAGGATGTCGCCAAACAGGTTCGTCGTCACGATCACGCTGAACCGCTCGGGATGCTGCACCAGCCACATGCAGGCCGCGTCGACGTACATCGCCTCCCGCTCGACATCGGGATAGCCGGCGCCGACCTCCTCGAGGATCTCGCGCCAGAGGCCCTGGATCGGGATGGCGTTGGCCTTGTCCACCAGGGTGAGGTGCTTGCGTGGCCGCTCGCGGGCCCGCTCGTAGGCGTAGCCCACGATCCGCTCGATCCCCCGCCGAGTGAAGCTCATCTCGACCGACACGCGCTCGTCCGCCGTGCCTTGCCCGGTCCGCACGCCGGCGCGGCCGTACACGTCCTCGGTGTTCTCGCGGACGACGAGGATCTGCACGTCGCGCTCGGTCTTCCCCTTCAGCGGGCAGAGGCGCTCGTCGTAGAGCGCCAGCGGCCGGAGGTTCACGTACAGGTCGAGCCCGCGGCGGAAGCCGAAGACGATGTCCTCTTCGATCATCCCCCGCGGCGTGTCGGGATGGCCGATCGCGCCGAGAAGCACCGCGTCCAAGCCCCGGATGGCCTCGAGCGCCGCGGCGTCGAAGCGGCGGCCGTCGCGCAGGTACTGCGCCCCGGACCAGTCGAACGAGCGGCGCTCGGTCCGGAACCCGAAGCGGGCCTCGACCGCGTCGAGCACGACGAGCGCGGCCTCGGTCACCTCTGGCCCGATGCCGTCGCCGCCGAGGATGCCCAGCTTCACCACGCGATCGGATGAGCGGGACACGCGGCCGTCCGCTAGCGCAGCAGGGTCCCGGCGAGGGCCCGCAGGTCGCCCGGCACGTCGTCGCCGAAGACCTGGATGCAGACGTGGTCCGCGCCGGCGGCGTGGTGTGCGGCGACGCGTTCCGCGATCTGCCCGGCGTCGCCCCAGGCGACGATCGCGTCGACCAGGCGGTCGCTCCCGCCGTTCTCCAGATCCGCATCGGCCCAGCCGAGGCGGCGAAGATTGTTCAGGTAGTTGTCGAGCTTGAGGTAGTACTTCGTGTGGCGCCGCCCGAGCGCGCGCGCCTTGCCGGCGTCGGTCTCGAGCACCACGGCCTGCTCCACCGCGAGCAGCGGGTCGGGCCCCAGGGTGGCGCGGGCGATGCCGGTGTGCTCCACCGGCACGAAGTACGGATGCGCCCCGAGCGACCGCTCGCGGGCGAGCCGCAGCATCGCCGGCCCGAGGGCCGCCAGTACCCGGGCGGCCGGCGGGTCGCTCTTGTTGGGTCCGACGTAGGGCGCGGCGTCCATCGCGTCGAGGTAGTTCCGCATCCGATCGAGCGGCTTCCGGTACTCGTCCCCCCGGAGCGCGATGACCGGGGCGTGGCTGACCCCGAGCCCGAGGAGGAAGCGGCCGGGATAGGCCTCGGCCAGGGTCTTCGCCCCGTTGGCCATCGCGACCGGGTCGCGGGCCCAGATGTTCGCGATCCCCGGAGCGATGACGATGCGGCTGCCGCCCTCCAGAAGGATCCCGGCGTGGGCCATGATCTCCTTGCTGCCCAGCGACTCGGGGATCCAGAGCGCGCCGTAACCGAGCGACTCGATCTCGGTGACCGCGTCGCGTGCGGCGGCGGCACCGAGGCGCTCGAGGTCGTGGTGCCAGACCCCGACCCGGCCGATCCGCGCGGCGGCTTCGCGTGCGGTCCTCATTGGCAGGGCGGATTGTCGCACCGCCGGAGCACCGCCGCCGGGCTAGGCCTCATAGCGTTCGGGGTCCCAGTGGAGCCGGAGCTCGCTCGGTGGGGCCATATACCCGAGCAGCGCCGATGCCGCTACGACCGCGGGGCTCGCGAGATATCCCTCGCCGCCCACGCCCATGCGGTTCTGCCAGTTGCGGTTGAACGAGGTGATCGCACGCTGCCCCGCGACGAGCGAGTCGGGACCCTGGCCGAAGCACGGGCCGCACCAGGACGCGCGGATCTCGCCGCCGGCGCCGCGCAGCACGTCGGCGATGGACTCGCCCCCCAGCCGCGGTTCGGGCTGCTCGATGCGCGACTTCACGCCGCCCGACCCGGGGAAGATGACGAAGTCCGTCGCGGCCTTGCCGCGACCCTCGGCGCGCGCGGCCCGCAGGACCAGGGCGGCCTGCAGTAGGTCGTCGTAGCTCCCGTTCGTGCACGAGCCGATGTAGGCCTTGTCGAAGCGGAGGCGCTCGGTCGCGACCTCCGTCGCCGGGAACGCGTTTCCCGGACTGAACGGCTTGGCGATCATCGGGACCACGGCCGAGAGGTCGAGGGTCTCGTCGATCTCGTACTGCGCGTTGGCACCGGGCCGCAGGCGGGGGTAGGGAAGGGCGAGGCCCTTGTCCCGATACCAGGCCTCGGTGATGTCGTCCGCGGCGAAGATGCCGTTCTGGGCCTCGGCCTCGGCCATCATGTTCGCGATCGTGTTCCGGTAGGCGATCGGGAGCTGCTGTTCGGCATCGACGAATTCGACCGACATCCCCAGCGACTGCGCGGTGCCCCAGCGCTCGAGGAGCTTCAGGACGATGTCCTTGCCGCTCACCCACGGTTGCAGCCGTCCGGTGAAGACGACTCGCCGGGCGGTCGCCACGGTGAGGTACACGTAGCCGGTCGCCCAGCCGAACCCGAGCGTCGTCGATCCGACGCCGATGCCGATCGCGCCATAGGCCCCGTAGGCCCGGCTGTGCGAATCGGCGCCGGCCACGAATTGGCCCGGATACACCAGACCCTGCTCCGGGAAGTAGAAGTGGAAGATCCCGTCGCCTGGGGTCGCGTAGTACGGCCTCTCGATCCCATGACGCAGGGCGAAGGCCGCGCCGATCGAGGTCTGCTTCTCATCGGCGCTCTTTCCGGTGAAGACGAAGTGGTCGTTCGCGATCGCGGCCTGCCGCGGCCGGATGACGTTGCCACCAGTGATCTGATCGAAGGTGTGGATCGCGAACGGCGCCGTGCCGTCGGAGGCCGGGAGGAGATCCGCGGCGATGCGCAGCGTCGCCCCCGGCCGAACCTCGGCCGCGGGATCGATCCGGTGGGCGTGGAGGATCTGCTCGGTCGTGGTGAGCCGGCGGGCAGTCGCCGCGTCCGGCCAGCGGAGCTGGGGTACCCGGCGGACCGATTCGGCGAGCTCCCGGCGGCCGAGCGAGAAGATCCCGCCCGACCGGCGGATCTCATCCTCCTTCGAGGTGAGCGGCTTCGGGGTGTAGGTCTTTCCCTGAGTCTCATTCCGCAGCTTGCGGGTCACCGGATCGAGTGAGAACGCGTCGTCATCCTGCGCGTCAGCGACGGCGTCCGGCGCCTGCACCACCTGGAGGCCGAGGTTGAACGCGTTCCGCCGGAAGATGTCCCCCATGTTCTCGCCGCAAACGATGACCAGCTCGAGGCCCACCTCGTCGGCGATGCCCTTGAGGCCGGCCGGGCTCATCTCGCGTGAGCTCCCGATGGCAAATCGGTCTCCGGCGACGACGAAGGTCGCTCCGGCGTGCACCCGGGCACGGAAATCAGGCATGAGATAACGGAACGCGCCGGCCTTCCACTTCTCGTCGAGTGTCGCGAGACTCTCGGATACACAGTCCTTCGCCGGGGTGATCTGGTCGGTGTCGATGGCGTCGAGCTTCTTCCCCGGCCGGCGCCCCGAGCGGTCCCAGAAGATGAGCGCCCGGCCACGGATGAGCCGGTCGGCGTGCGCGAGCTCCTCCGTCGAGCGGTGCTGTATCGCGGGAAGATCGGCGGGCCCCGCGCCCGGGATGAACCGTGCGGCCTCGATGCGATGTGCCGGGAGGGTGCTCACCGGCCGTCAGTCTACGCGGGCGAGCCACTCCAGCTCGGCGTCGGTGAGCATCCGATCCGACGCCTTCGCCGCGGCGAAGATCCGATCGATCCGTGGCCGCGTCGCCTCGATGCCGTGCTGATCGAGCCAGAACACGACATTCGATTCACCGCTCATCGGCCCGACCTCGATGCGTTGCGCGAGACCGAGCATGGACGCTGGTACAGCGCTGTAGACCCGGTCGGCGAGAGAGCGGTCGCCCTTGCGCAGCGCCTTCACCACCGCGGCGGCATGCACGCCGGTCCCGGTCCGGAAGGCATCCGCCCCGAGCGCCGGGTAGTTCGCCGGGATCGGGATGCCGCAATGCTCGGCGACGAGCGCGGTGTACTCCACGAGCGGCCGGAGATCGCGTGCGATGAGCCCCCAGAGCTGCAGGTTGATGAGCAGCTGGTCGAGCGAGGTGTTGCCGACCCGTTCGCCGATCCCGAGGGCGGTCCCGTGCACGCGGTCGGCGATCGCGGTCGCGGCCAGGGCGTTGATCGTGCCAAGGCCGCGGTCGTTGTGCCCGTGATAGTCGATCTTCACATCCCTCCCGCGCACGACGTCATCGCGGATGAAGGTGAGGAGGTTCCGCACCCCCTCCGGCGTGGCGTGGCCGCAGGTATCCGAAACGCAGATCCGCCCCGCGCCGGCCGCGATGGCGGTGTCATAGAGCGTGACGAGCGTCTCGGGGTCGGCGCGCGTGGTGTCCTCGGTGACGAACATCACCGGCAGCCCATTGCGGACGGCGAGGGCGACGGCGTCTTCGACGTTCCTGCGCATCGTGTCGATCGACCAGCTCTCGGCGACGCGGCGGATCGGGCTCGAGCCGATGAAGGCACAGGTCTCGATCGCCACGCCGGCCTCGACCGACGCGTCGATCGCTCCCTGGACGTCCGCCGGATGCGTGCGGACCGCGACGTTCGGCCTGATCCGGAGCTTCGTCGTCTCCTTGGCCAGGGCGACGATCGTCGCCCGGGCCTGCGGTGACGCGCCGGGGAGCCCGATGTCGGCGCTCTCGATCCCCAGCGCATCCATGAGCCGGAGCAGCCGGATCTTCACCGCGAGCGGCGGATTGCGGACCGATGGTCCCTGCAGGCCGTCGCGGAGCGTCTCGTCGTCGAACTCGACCGCGCGGTAGTCCACGGACGCCGCGCGCCCATCGCGGTTC
>DATCNH010000008.1:0-42301 GCA_036565345.1 Candidatus Limnocylindria bacterium
ATCGACCTCGGGGTGACCAACATCCAGCAGCGCTCGACCGGGACCGCGGCCGCGCTGGACGCGTATCTGACGAGCCGGCTCGAGGACGTCGTACTGGTGGGCCGGACCCCGGATGTGGTCCGGTATGTCGTCTACAACGACTCCGTGGTCAAGGACGCGGCGCGCGACGCGCTCCGCGCGGCGGCATCGCGCTCACAGGACTACGAGTCGGTCGCGATCATCGATCTGACCGGCCGGATCGTGGCGGCCTCCGCGCCCGCGGACGAAGGCACCGATGTCGGGTTCCGCGAGTATTTCCTGCAGGCGAAGGCCACCGGCAATGCCTACATCAGCGACCCCGGCTACTCGGTCATCACGAAGAAGCCGGCGATATTCTTTTCGGCCCCGGTGAAGGATGCCCAGGGTCACGTGCTGGCGGTGGTGCGGTCCCGGGTCAATCTTGCCGCGATCTGGAACGTCGTCGAGGCCGACGGCGGGTCGGTGGGAGCGGGCGCACACAGCGTTCTCGTGGACGAGTATGGGATCCGGCTCGCCGTCTCCGAGAGCAAGGGCCACCGTGCCCAGGTCGAGGGCGCCGTGTTCCGGCCGATCGCACCGCTCGATGCCGCGGTCGTGGCGAAGCTGACGCAGGACCGGCGTTTCGGTGTCACGACCCCGGAGCAGCTTGTCGTCGATCCGCTTCCGAGCCTCCAGAGCGTACTCGGCGGATTGAAGGCCGGGACGGCCGAATTCGGCTCCGGGACGGGCGCAGCGGAGCAGCGGGGGGTGGTGACGAGGCTCACTGCGAAGCCCTGGTCCTACGTCATCGCTGTACCGCTGTCGACCTACACGAAGGTCGCCGACGATGCGACCTACAACGCCGCGAGCGTCGTTGCGATTGGCCTGCTCCTGTCGTTCGTCGTCGGGGTGTTCCTGACCCGCTCGCTCGTGCGCCCGTTGCGGCAGCTCGTCGGCGTGGCGACGCTCGTCTCGACCGGCGATGTCGACCTTCGTGCGGCGCGCTTCGATACGCGCCGGGGTGATGACATCACTCGGGAGGTCGCGTCGGCCTTCGACCGGCTGCTGAACGCCCTCCGGTTCTACGCCCTCACCGACGAGACCGCGGCGGGCGGCGACGGCCCGACGATGCCGGAATGAACGCGCTCGCGGCGCGCGTGCTCGGGGTCGCCAAGGAGTATCTCGGGCCCGCCTCGCAGCAGTTCCTCAGCCGCGAGCTTCGGGCCCTCGGCTGCACCGCCGACACGCTTACGACGGCCCATGTGGCCGCGCTCGCCGGCCGGGCGCGTGCCTCCGCGGCGCGGATCATGGACGAGGCGCGCGCGGCCGAGTTCTTCGATCAGCTCTCCGCCCTCGGCGCGGAAGCGCCGGCAGCCGGGCCATCGCGGCCGGTCGCCCCGCGGACCGGCAGGGCCGAGGGTCCGATCGCCGCCGCCGCGCAGCTCCTGGCCGACGGTAAGCTGCGGCAGGCCGAGGAAGCGTATCGGCAGCTCGCCTCGCGCCACGGCGATGTCGCGGCCTACGAGGGCCTGGCCCGCGCGAGCGCGGCGCTCGAGGATGTCCCCGCGGCGCTCCTGGCCCTGCGCGACGGCGCGGTCGCGCTGACCCGCGGCGGGGATCGGGTCGGCGCGACGCGTCTGCTCGCGGAGGCGGTGGCTCTGGCGCCCGGGGACCTGGCCGCGCATCGGCGGCTTGCCGCCGCGCACGCGAATGCCGGCGACATCGTGAGCGCCTGCGATGAGTACGCGCGATTCGTGGACCACGTGCTGGCCGACGGCGATCCGCGCCGCGCCTGGCTCGAGCTCACCTATGGCCGGGAGACCCTCGGTGATTCGCCGGCGCTGCTGCGGATCGCGGACCGCCTGATGCCCGTGGGCCTCCCGACCGCGACCGCGCCGCCGGCGCCCGCGCCGGCCCCCGCACCCGCTCGGGTGAGCACGCCATCCTCCGCCGACCTGCAGCGCCTGGTGCCGGCGGAGCTGCCGGCGAGCCGGACCCGGACCGACGATCTTCCGCGCACCCGGCCGCTCAGCGAGGCGAGCGCGATCCACCTCGCCGGCGCGAGCACGCTGACCCATGTCGAGGTCTACGAGCCGCCGGTCGACCTGGTCGCCCGGATCGCGCCGCGCGGCCGGTCCGAGCCGGACTCGCCGGCGGGCCGCCCCGCGGTCGATCTCGAGGCGCTGCTTGCGACGCTCGAGCCGTCCGGCGGGCCGGAGCAGGCCGCCGCGGTCGCCGACGTCCGGGCCACCGTGCTCATCGGCGCACGCGATCCCCGCGCGACGGCCGCGACCCTGGATGCCGCACGCCGCCTCCTTGCGCTGCACAAGCTGCAGGCCGCGTCCGATCTGCTCTTGGATTTCATCGGCGCGGGGTACAGCGATCGCGAGGCCCAGCGGCTGCTCATCGAGGTCGACTGCGGCCTCGGCCGCCGCGACGTCGCCCGCGACAAGTGCCGCCTCCTGGGCGCGGCCTACCGGCTCGACGGCCAGGCCCAGACCGCGGACGACGTGGAGCGGCTCGCGGCGATCTTGTAACCCCTGCTTCCTGCGCTGCCGCTTCGCGGCTGCTGCGGGTGCGGGGGCCGGTGGGGCTGCGGCCCCGGCGGAGCCGGGTCCGGGCCCGGCGTGCGTCGGTTGACCCCTGCTTCCTGCAACCCCTGCTTCCTGCGCTGCCGCTTCGCGGCTGCTCGGTTGATCCCTGCTTCCTGCGCTGCCGCTTCGCGGCTGCTCCGGTCGCGGGGGCCGGTGGGGCTGCGGCCCCGGCGGAGCCGGGTCCGGGCCGGCGTGCGTCGGCGACGGGGGGCTAGCGGCGCCAGCCCACGGTCGTCGGGACGGGGGTGGGGTCGGTGGACCCGCGGAGCACAAAAGCGAGGACCAGGCCGGCGATGAAGCCGCCGATATGCGCAAAGTAAGCAACGCCCCCGCCGCCGCCACTGTCGCCGCCGGGCGCGAGCGCACCGAATCCGCTGAAGAACTGGAGCATCGCCCAGAGGCCGATCATCAGGATCGCCGGGACGCTCGTGACGAAGTACCCGAGGAGCACCCGGACACGGTTGCGCGGGAAGAGCACCAGGTAGGCCGCGAGGATGCCTGCGATCGCGCCTGAGGCCCCGAGATTGGGGATGATCGAATTCGGCCCGACCGCGATCTGTGTGAACGTCGCGAGGACACCGCAGAGCAGGTAGAACCCGAGGTAGCGCAGATGGCCGAACGCCCGCTCGACGTTGTCGCCGAAGATGAACAGGAACAGCATGTTGCCGCCGATGTGGCTCCAGCTCCCGTGCATGAACATCGCGCTCAGGATCGTCAGCCAGATCGGTGACGGTCCGCGCGCCTCTTCGATGAACGTGGTCGTGCCGTCAGGGAGCGGGAGCGGGAACCGGCCGACCAGGTCGGTGCCGGTAGTGATCTCACGTGGGACCACGCTGAACCCGTTGGTGAAATCAGAGCTGCCGAGCTGATACAGGAACACCGCGACGTTGATCCCGATGAGAACGAGATTGACCACCGGGAACCCGCGCGGGCCGCTGTCGTCGTCACCGATCGGAAGCATCGGTGAGACGGTAGCGTTCCGCGGCCGGTATCGCACTGCGCGAAGTCGGTAGGATGAACGTCGCGGCGACGTCGCCAAGTGGCAAGGCAAGGGTCTGCAAAACCCTCATCGCGGGTTCGATTCCCGCCGTCGCCTCAGAGCGTTCGAGCGAGATGGACCGCTGGAGTCGCGCGAATGGAGACCAGACCCGCCGGAGCGCTCACGCGCGGCGGCTATCGAGTCCGGTTGGAGCGGCCCGGGGCCGACCAGCCCGGCTGCGTCGCATTCATCGAGGAGTGGCCACACTTCGCGCTCGTCGGGTCGTCGGTCCGCGAGGTCCTCGAACAGCTCCAGAGGGCGATGGACGGGTGGGCGACGGCGCAACGTGCCGCCGGCCAGCCCGTCCCTCCGCCGACCGGGCTCGACCGCTCGTCCGCAGCACACCCACCGTCCGGTCCGGCGCCGACGGTAAAGGACCCGGGCGGCGCCCGGGCGATGCTCGGGTATGACGGTCAGGATGCGAACGTCGGGATCCGCCTGTCCGCGGATCGGGAGGAGATCGCGGTCCACGATCTGACCGGCCGCCGTCGGCCCTGCGAGGCTCGTCTGAGCTCGAAGTGTCGCGCCGATCTCGCGGCGGCGCTGGCGCGGGAAGCCGATGCGGCCCAGCGCGCGGTGTATTCCGACGAGCCGGTCCGCGTGGCGGCCGATGGAGGGGGCCGAGTCGATGTGGCCGCCCTGCCCCGATCCGTTGCCGTGTACGTGTTCCAACCCGGGATGTGGCGGAGCCGCTCGGTCCGCCTCTCGCCGAGCGATGCTCGGCTGCTCGCTCTCGATCTGGAGCCCGGCGTTCCGGTCGGCGCCGGGCCCGGTCCGGTCGCCGCCTCCTGACGCGACCGCTCCGGGGCTTGACCGGACCGGTCAGGCGGCCGGGCCACGTCGTCAGAGCGAGAGAACGTCAGTCGGCGAGATAGCCGATGAGCGGATCGAGATCGCGCAGGCTGGGGAGGCTCACGAGCGAGGCGACGACCTGGAAGGGAATGGTCCGGTCGTAGAAGGTGGCCCAGGATGAGCGTCCCGGGCCGGTCGTGCGAAAGAGCGGTGCGCCGACGCCGACTCGCTGACCGTCGCGGGTGAGCAGCTCGCTGTCCACGCCGAGCGCCCCCGCTCGGAACGTGAGGCGGCGATCGGGTGCGACGATCGTCACGTAGGGGAAGAACGGGAGCGACGGCACGTTCGAGCCCACGCGCACCTCGTTGTTGATGTACTGGTAGAGCCGGATCTCGACGATTCCCTCCAGCGGCGCGCCGAAGACCGTCCCGGCACGCGCCTCGATCCCGGCGTAGCTCCGGCCCCCGGAGCGGTAGGGGGAGACGGCGATCGCCGGCACCGGGGCGGCAGTGGGCGATGGAGCCGCCGAGGGCGTCGGTCGGAGTGAGGAGGTAACCGAGGCGGCGGCCGGGGCCGTTGCCGGCGCCTGCGCCTGCGCCGTCGATGGCACGCGCACCGCTGCCGCGACCGTGCCGATCGCCCCGGCGACCATGAGCCCGGCGATCACGGCGGTGGCGCCGGCGACCAGCACGATGGCGCCGTCGGCCAGCTCGGCGAACGCGTGCCGGGCCCAATCGGCCCAGTCGGCCCGGTCAGACCAGCCGGTCCGGCCGGACCGGCTGGACCCGCGTGGTGCTCGCTTCATTGACGGCGCCTCCGGAGAGCATCTCTCCTCCGCACCCATCCCCGCGGCGAGCGTAGCGCATGGGGCAGCCGAAGCGAGCCGGTCGGCGGTTCGGCGGCGCGGCGTTGAGGGCGCGAGGCGGTCCCGATCTCGCCCACCGGACCCGGGACCGCCTCGACCCATCACCGGAGAGTTCGGGAGTGTCCCCGCCTCCGTGGGCCGACGATAGGCGGGCCGTTCGCGATCGACCGCATGCGATGTGACATCGCGCGTGCGATCTTGACGACGGTGCAGGGGAAAGTCCGGCGGTCGGGCGTCGCCAGGTCCAGAGCGATGGCGGAGAGCTAGTCGTGCGGATGGGAATGGGGGTGAGGGATCACGACGCCGGATCGATGCTCTGAGCGCTCGTGCTCCATGCGGTGGTCATCGACGATCGAGTTGCGCAGGTCCGAGAGGACGTACTCGAGGTCGGTCCAGCCGTGGTCGGCGAAGACGTGGACCGTGTAATCGCGGGAGTCGGCAGGTCGCTCGGTCGTCATCGACGCCGACGTTCGCAGGGCGCCGTTGAGGACCCGTTGGCGATCCCTTTCGCGCCGGTTGACCGCTTCAGGACGCGGGGTAGCAGGCGCTGGCCATGCCGTGCCGCCGGCCGGCCCGAAGCGACCGCTCGGCGTCCTGCCGCAGGAAGAGTACGGTTGAGCGCAGCGGGGCGATGGTCGCCCGGAAGGGTGGACCGGATTTTGAAGACCGCAGGATTCCCGTGTCGCTTCGGTGGGTGCGACGCGCGCTTCTTTGTCGCGACCCAGGGCTCGATGCCCGCGCTGCTCGCGGCGAGCGCAGAGCGCACCGCGCACGAGACGTCGGTCCATGATTACACCCACATCCGGCTCGAGGAGGTCGTGCGCAAGCCGGCCTGGACGATCCGGAAGTCGACGCCGATCAAGCAGCCCTAGCCGCCGGTCCGCCGCGCCTCGCGGCGAGCGGCACACGCCCCTTGTAGACTTCGGACAGAACTTTCATACGCGATGCCGGCCAGAGGTGCGGTCATCAGCGACCACCGTCGAGGAACGAGCTTCCGCCGACACGGTGGCGAGGGGTGACCGCCGAAGATCGCGATCCGCTTCGGGATCGCCGTCTGGTCCGCGCTCCGGAAGGGCGCGGGCTGTCGCGTCGGAGCGGAAGCTCCGCCGCGGAGCGCTGACCGCATCCAGGCTCCGGTCGCCGGAGGCTGGTGCGCGAATGGCGCTCTCTCCGGATCGTGGGTGCGACCGAGGGAGGTCCGGGTGCCGATCGAACGCTTCGCGATCATCGACTCGACGCTCCGTGAGGGCGAGCAATTCAGCAACGCCCACTTCACGACCGCCGACAAGATCCAGATCGCCACCCTCCTCGATGCCTTCGGGGTCGAGTACATCGAGCTCACCTCGCCGGTCGCGTCGCCGCAGTCGTGCGCAGACCTCAAGACCATTGCCGGTCTGGGTCTGCGCGCGAAGGTGCTCACCCATGTCCGCTGCCACATGGACGATGCGGAGGTCGCCGTCGACAGCGGCGTTACCGGGATCGACATCCTGTTCGGCACTTCGTCATATCTCCGGGAGTTTTCCCACGGGAAGAGCGTCGACGACATCATCGTGGAGGCGAAGCGGGTCATCGAGTTCATCAAAGATCACGGTAAGGAGGTCCGCTTCTCGAGCGAGGACAGCTTCCGCTCGACCGAGGGCGATCTCTTGAAGGTCTATACCGCCGTCGGGAAGATGGGCGTCGACCGCGTCGGCGTGGCCGACACCGTCGGGATCGCGACGCCGCGGCAGTGCTACTCCCTGGCCGTCGAGCTTCGGCATCACCTGTCCTGCGACATCGAATTCCATGGGCACAACGATGCCGGCTGTGCGATCGCGAACTCGTACAGCATCCTCGAGGGCGGGGCGACGCATATCGACACGAGCGTCCTCGGGATCGGGGAGCGCAACGGCATCACGCCGCTCGGCGGCTTTGTCGCGCGGATGTACGCCGACGATCCCTCGGCCCTGAAGAAGAAGTACGACCTCCCGAAGCTCAAGGAGCTCGACGAGCTCGTCGCGTCACTGGTGAAGATCGAGATCCCCTTCGATGAGTTCGTGACCGGCAAGTACGCGTTCCACCACAAGGCCGGGATGCACACGAAGGCGATCTACCTGAACCCGAACTCCTACGAGATCCTCGATCCCGCCGACTTCGGCCTCACCCGCACGATGAACATCGCCCATCGCCTCACCGGGCACAACGCCGTCGGGAAGCGTGCGGAGGAGCTGGGCCTGTCCTTTGGCAAGGACGAGCTGCGAACGATCACCCGGCAGATCAAGGCCCTTGCCGACGCCGGTCCGCTGTCGATGGAGCAGCTCGATTCGATCCTGCGCGAGTGGGTGGTGGCGTAGGTGGCGGGCAAGACGATCGCCGAGGTCATCCTCTCGCGTGCGTCCGGGCGCGACGTGCGCGCCGGCGACCTCGTGATCGTGCCGATCTCTCGCGTGATGGTCCACGACTCGGTGATCGATGCGGTGATGAGCGGGCTTCGTGACCTCGGAAAGGAGCAGGTCTGGGACAGTGCGAAGGTCGGCGTGTTCGTCGATCACGCGGCGCCGGCGCCGACGCCGGTGGTCGCCGACTCCCACCGCGTGCTCCGGGAGTGGGTGCGGACGCAGGGGATCGAGACGTTCTACGACGCCGGTGAGGGCGTCTGCCACCAGATCATGGTCGAGGAGGGCTACTGCGAGCCGGGGACGGTGATCGTCGGGAGCGATTCGCACAGCAACTCATACGGTGCGGTCGGAGCCTTTGGCGCGGGCATGGGGGCGACCGACATCGCCGTCGCCCTGGGCCTCGGCCGGACCTGGCTTCGCGTGCCGGAATCGATCAAGGTGAGCTTCTCCGGGACGCTGCGCCAGGGGGTCACGACGAAGGACGCGATCATGCGCGTCGTCCGCGAGATCGGCACCGACGGGGCCCGCTATGCCTGCGTGGAGTTCCATGGCGCGGGGGGGCTGCCGCAGGGCGACCGGATCACCCTGGCGGGCATGACCACGGAGATGGGGGCCAAGGCCGGCATCGTCGTCGGCACCCCGGAGGCGCCGGACTGGCTCCGCCCCGATCCGGATGCGCGGTACCGCCGGACGGTGCACGTCGAGCTGTCGACCCTCGAGCCGCAGATCGCGATCCCGCCGCGGGTCGACCAAGTCTCCGACGTCTCGGACGCGGTGGGGATCCCGGTGGACATCGTGTTCCTCGGCTCGTGCACGAACGGCCGGCTGGTGGACATGCGACAGGCCGCCGCGATCCTTCGTGGCCGGCGGATCGCGCCGTGGGTCCGTCTCGAGGTCGTCCCCGCCTCACGCCGCCAGTTCGAGGATGCGATGGCCGACGGCACGCTCGGGATCCTCTCGGCGGCCGGAGCGGTGATCGGGAGCTCGGGCTGCGGGCCGTGTCTCGGGCGCACCGGCGGTGTGCTGGCCGGGCAGGAGGTCTGTTTTTCGACCGCGAACCGGAACTACAAGGGTCGGATGGGCTCACCGGATGCTGCGATTTATCTCGGCTCGCCGTACGTCGCCGCCGTCGCGGCGCTCACCGGCGTGATCGACGACCCGCGGCCGTATCTCGAGGCGGACGATGCTGCCTTCGACGCGCTCGTCGCGCGGCGCCGAGCGGAGCGCCCGGAGCGCGGGACCGCGTCGGCCCGATCCGGCGATCGCTCGCGCGAGCTGGTCATGGCGATGCCGATCCGGACGGGCTCCTGGGTCATCGGCATGGATCAGGAAGATTGAACGAGCGACGAGGGGCTGTGCCCCGAGGAGCGAGACCCACCAGCCTTGAGCGTGTCTCGCGGCAGTGCCGCGAGATTGGGCAGGACTGAGTGTCCCGCGCCTGGGTCTTCGGCGACGACCTCGACACCGATCAGATGGTCCCCGGCCGCTACGCGCCGTTCATGGTCGGTCAGGACAAGTTCCAGAATTACGCGTTCTACGACGCCCGTCCTGGGTTCGCGACGGAGGTCCGCCCCGGGGACATCCTCATCGGCGGCGAGAACTTCGGCTGTGGGAGCTCGCGGGAGTACGCGGTCGCGGCGCTGAAGAAGCTCGGGGTCGGCGGGATCGTCGCCAAGAATTTCGCGAGGATCTTCTTCCGCAACTGCATCAATCTTGGGATCCCGGTGCTCGAATCGGCCGACGCCGTCGACCTGGTGAGCGATGGAGACCAGGTCGTTCTCGATCTCGGCGCTGGCCTCATCCGCGGCCCGCGTGGCAACGCGCGCCTCCGCCCTCTCGCCCCGTTCGCGCAGGAGATCCTGTCCGCCGGCGGCGTCGTGGCGTATCTCCGCGCGCATGGGGACTTTCCCGCGGTCGACTAGGCCGGTCCCTCCGGCAGGTCGATCGCCACCGGGAGCGCGGTGCGGGCCCAGCTGGAAAGGCGTTTGCCGGGTGCGCCACCCATGTACTTCCTGTCGAGCAGCTGCCGGGCCCGGATGTCCTCGGCCGTCCCGGCGCGGATGACGCGTCCGTGCGCGCTGGCCCGTTGACTGTTGATCCGCAGGCTGACCGCGCTGGCGTGACGGATGTTGCGGACCCAGTCCGCGCCGCCGCCCCCGGCGAGGCAGTAGAGCGTGCGGCCCTCGATCGCGAACCACATCTCCACGGTGTGCGGGCGTCCGGAGCGGCGGCCCGTGGTCGTCAGGTAGCAGAAATCGGCGCCGGCCAGCCGCTCGAACATCAGGTCTGGTCGGGGCGGATGTAGGTGAGGGTGTGGTGGGCGACCAGGGTGTCCGCGGCGTCGAAGGTGGATGCCTCGCCGTAGACGATCCGCCGGCCGGCCCGAAGGACGTGGGCCTCACAGCGCAGATCACCGCGGGCGGGGCGGAGGAAGCTCGTCTTCATCTCGAGGGTGAGTGCCATCCGCTCCTCACCGGTGTTCGTCATGAGCGCGAGCCAGAACGCCACGTCGGCGAGGGCCATCGGCGCGGCGCCCTGGAGCGAGCCCCCCGGGCGGATGAATTCCTCCCGCGCCGGCAGCCTGACCGTCGCGGTCCCGTCGCCGACGGTGTCGAGCACGAACCCCCACCAGCGCGCGAACGGCGCCTCCGCCAGGACCCGACGGGCATCCGCCTCGCTGATCGCGCTGGCCACAGCGATCGCCGGACGACCTTCGCGCTACGCCGTCGGGGCCGGCCGGACCGGCACCTCGGGCAGCGCGAGCATCTCGAGGACCATCTCCCGGCGTTCGATGGCGGTCCGCGAGCTGATGAGCTCGAGCACCTTCTTCCGGCCCTTCATCTTGCCGATGAGCATCGCTCCGACAAGCTTGTCGCCGAGGAAGAAGAGCCGCTTGTAGTTGCGGCCGTCGTAGTCGACCTCGACCAGCGCCTCGGCGTCGGGCTCCTCCTCGGTGGTCACGCCCATGACCGAGATGTTCGAGTTGAACATCCCCGAGGCGTACGTCGGCACCTCGGCGTATGCGGCGTTTGCCCCGAGCATGTTCTTCGCGACGTGCCGGCCGTGATTCAGGGCGTTATCCCAGGTGCCCATCCGGTGGTGGCGCTGGCTGACGACGTCGTAGAACTCGGCGACGTCGCCCGCGGCCCACACGTCCGGGACGTTCGTCTCGAGACGTTCGTTGGTCAACACGCCGACGTTGGTCTCGAGCGCGGTGTCCTTGAAGAGGTCGATGTTCATCGTGAGGCCGAGCCCGACTCCCACGAGATCAGCCCTCGCGGTGAAGCCCCTCGTTCCGGTGACCTGCACGGTGCCGTTGGACTGCGCGACCGTCTCGATCGCCTCGTCGTAGTGAAAGTGCACGCCGGCGTCCTCGCCGAGAAGAGTCACGATCCGGCCGCCGGCCTCGTCGAGAGCGCGACGGAGGAACCACGGCCCGCGCATGAGCCAATGCGTCTCGAGCTTCTGATAGGCGAAGGCCTCGGCCAGCTCGTAGCCGATGAACGAGCCGCCCAGGACCACCGCGACCTTCGATTCGGGGATCCGCTTGACCATCGCCCTGGTCTCATCGAAGTACTGGAAGTTGTAGACATGCGTCGTCCGGTCGACGCCGTCGGCGCGCAGCGGGTTCGGCCGGCCGCCGGTGGCGAGAAGGAGCCGGTCGTACGGCAGCTCGCCGCCCGGATCGGTGGTCACGGTCTTGTGCTCGAAGTCCACCTGAACGACCTTGGTCTCGAGGCGCAGATCGATCCGGTTCTTGTCGTGCCACTCCTGGTCTCGGACGTAGACCCGCTGCTCGAGGAGCACGCCCTTGAGATACCGCGGCAGCGACACGCGATTGTACAGAGTGTAGGCCTCGTCATCGATCATGACGATCTCGCAGGCCACATCGGCCTTGCGCAGCTGCTCGGCCGCGTACGTGCCGGCGGCGCCGTTGCCGATGATCACGAAACGCGTGGGGTTCGCGCCCAAGACGATGTCCTCCGGATCGTGTTCATTCAAAGTGTCCTCGAAATGGCGACTGACCGCGCTGGGTCGGTCAGCTGCCTCGTGGCGGTCCGAGCGGTGCCGGCGGCGGGATTCGAACCCGCACTGGGCCGTTCTTAAAACGGCTCTCTCTAACCTGTTGGAGTACGCCGGCTTGGGGTAAGTATCGCGATGCCAGAAGTAGGCCCGGGAACCAGGTCGGCGGCGCGGTCGTCACACTGACTCGGGAGGTGCGCCATGCGGTACGCGCTGACGCTCGCGGTCCTCATCGTTGCCTCGTCCGCCGCGCTGGGGCGGCCGGCGGCGGCGTCGTGCGTCCAGCAGGATGTCGCGGCGCAGATCGCCCGCGCGGGCGTCATCGTCGCGGGGCGGGTCACCTCGGTCGGGTCCGGTGGGGGACCGCTCGTGTTCCAGCCGGTGACGATCTACAAGGGCACCCTCGAGGGCGGTCCGGTGACCGTCGTGAACGGGCCGGGCGGCGGCGCCGCCACGAGCGTGGACTACCGGGGTTCGGTGGGCGATCAGGTCCTCTATCTGAAGGGCGGCGGCCGGAGCCTCAGCACGGACGACTGCAGTGGAAGCCACGCCGGCGCGCCGACCGCGGAAGAGGTCCGGCTCCTCGGATCCGGTTCGGCGGCACCGCCGGCGAGCGGCGGACTCCTCAGCGAGGTCGGGATCGTCGTTGTCGCGGCGCTCCTCGCCGGAGCGACGGTCTTCTACCTGCGGCGGCGCGAGAGCGCTCGGCGGCTGAGCCGGAGCTGATCCGGGTCCCGGGCACGCGGCCGCCGTGGGTCGCGCGGTGGCTAGGCGGGACCGTCCATGTTGATCGTCACCGGTCCGGCGCCGGAGCGCGAGAAGACCGCGAGATTGGGCTCGTCCCCGGGATTCGACTCCCGGTGGATCGCACCGGCGGGCACGTGGATGAAATCGCCCGCGGCTGCGTCGAAGGTGCCGGCCGGGAACTCCATCCGGAGCACGCCAATCAGGACGTGGATCGATGTCTCGTGGGTGCCGTGATGATGCCAGCCGCTGCGCACCCCCGGACCGACGCTCACCGTGCCGGAGGTGAGGCCGGGGACGCTGATGGCGTGCGCACGCTGCATGCCGGGGGTCGGGTTCGGGTCGCCGCCGAGCGCATCCTTTCGGATCACCCGGAGCGGCGGGCCGCCGGATGCGCCAGGGGTCCCGCCTGGCGATCGATCAGATGTCACGCTCGTCCCTCCCACGCTCGTCGTCGGTGCCCCAGCGTTCGTGCTGGGCGTGGAGCTGCGCACCGCGCTTGGCGATCCAGTTGTCCACGATCCGGAGCGTCCCGGGATCTTCCGGGACGCGCGTGACCACGTGGTGGCGGTTCGCGCACTCCACCCGCACCCGGTGGTCGTCCCGGGCGCAGGGGAACAGCGGCATTCCGCACTCGTCGCAATCGAGGGTGCCGTCGGCCTTCAGCTGGCGCAACCGCGGTCCGATATTCGTCGTTGTGGGTGCTCCTTCGGTCGGTGGGCTAGACTATCCCCAATCGCCCCGGCGCACGGCCGGGTGCCTTTTCGCTCCGGGCCAGGGAATCCCGCCACCACCGGCGGGACCCGTCACGGCCCGCAGCAGATCCAGGGAAAGGAGGTGGCAGAGCCTCAATGCGTCCATACGAGCTCATGTATCTCGTCCAGCCCCAGGCCGACGAAGAGCGCCTCGCCGCCGTCGGCGACCGGCTGCAGCAGGCGATCACCACGCTCGGCGGAAAGATCGAAAAGGTGGGCCCGCCGGTTCGGCGGCGCCTCGCCTATGAGATCGGCAAGTACCGGGACGGCCAGTATGCCGTGCTCGAGTTCTCGCTTCCGCCCGAGCAGGCTCGGGAGTTCGAACGCACGATCAAGCTGACCGAAGACATTCTGCGACACCTCGTCATCCGTCGCGACGAATGAACCGCGTGAGGTAGGAACGACCATGGCATCGATGAGCAAGATCCAGATCATCGGCAACGTCGGGCGCGACCCGGAGATGCGGATGACCCCGAACGGAAAGCCGGTCTGCGACTTTTCCGTGGCGGTCAACCGGATCCAGACCGGTGGCGGCGAGCGGAGCGAGCAGACCGACTGGTACCGCGTGAGCTGCTGGGGCAAACAGGCCGAGACCGCGCAGCAGTACATCACGAAGGGCCAGCAGATATACGTCGACGGCCGCTTCACGCCGCGCACGTACGTGAACAAGGACAACGTCGAGAAGCTCAGCCTCGACATCAGCTGCAACGACTTCCAGATGCTCGGCGGACGCCGCGACCGCGAAGGCGGGATGGGCGGCGGCACCGTGCCGGGCGGCAACAATACCCAGGGCGATCAGCCGGGCACCTTCGACCCGGACGAGATCCCCTTCTAGGAGAGGAACGGATCATGAGCCAGGAAATACCCCAGACCCCGCCTTCGGGGTCCGGCGCGCCGCAGGGCGCTCCGACCGGTGGGGCGCCGCGTCCGAGCGGCGACCGACCGCGCTACGGCGGTCCGCGCCGCGACGGCCCCAGTGACCGCGGCGGTGACCGCGGCGAACGTCCGCGCTACGGCGGTGGTGGCGGCGGAGCCGGCGGTGGACGCCGCCCGCGCCGCAAGGTCTGCTCGTTCTGCGTCGATAAGGCGAAGAAGATCGACTTCAAGGAAGTCGGTCGGATCCGCCGGTACATCAGCGAGCGCGGCAAGATCGATCCCCGCCGGAAGAGCGGGAACTGCGCCAAGCACCAGCGGATGCTCACGACCGCGCTCAAGCGCGCGCGGCACATGGCAATGCTTCCGTACACGGCGGAGCACGTCCGCGCGCTCATGAGCCCGCAGGCCCGGGCGATGGCCGGCGGACCACCACCGCCCAAGCCCGACCGTCCTCCGTACCGGCCCTACCAGGGTGGTCCGGGCGGCTTCCGTCCTGCCGGCACCCCGTTCCCGCCGCGACCGCCGATGACCGGCGCGCCGCAGGCCGGCGCACCCGCTCCGCAGGCCGGCGGACCTGCCGGGCAGGCCGGTCCGGCCGCCGCGCCCGCGGCTCCCACCCCGCCCCCGCCAACGACACCCGGAGCGTGAACGTCGCATGAGGCCCGCCTATCGGCGGGCCTCATGCGATCCGGCCGGGACCGGCCCGAACGGTTCGAGGATCGCGAGACCGGAGCAGCGCCGCCGGTTGCGTTAGCCCGCGGTCTGCCCAGCCATCAGCAGGCCGAGCCGCTCCTCCGTCGCGTCCGCGGCGGCGAGGGTGTCCACGATCCGGCCCTCGAACATCACGGCGATGCGGTCCGACAGGGCACGGATCTCGTCCAGCTCGCTCGAGACCAGGAGCACCGCCGCGCCGCGCGCGCGCTGCTCGAGGAGCCGCTCCCACACGTATTCGGTCGAGCCGATGTCCAGGCCGCGCGTCGGCTGGCTGACCACGATGAGCGTCGGCTCCTCCGAGAGCTCCCGGCCCAGGACCACTTTCTGCTGGTTGCCGCCGGAGAGGTTCCCGACGATCGCGCGCGGATTCGGTGGCCGCACGTCGAAGTCGCGCGCCAGCCGATCGCCGCCGGTGGCGATCGCACGCCGGTCGAGGACACCCCGGTGGCTCCACGGAGCGTGGTCCTGCTTCCCGAGGATGAAGTTGTCGGCGACGGTGAACGCCAGGACCAGGCCCTCCGCGCGGCGATCCTCAGGAACGTATGCGACGCCGCGGGCACGGGTGCGCGCCGGATCGTCGTGCGCGACGTCCGCTCCCGAGATCCGGATCGATCCGGCCGTGGGCCGGCGCAGCCCGAGGACGCATTCGGCGAGCTCGGATTGGCCGTTCCCGCCGACACCGGCGATCCCCAGGACCTCGCCGGCGCGCACCGCGAGGTCGATCCCCTGCAGCGCGGCCGCGCCTCGGTCGCTCGACGCGGCGAGCCCGGCGACCTCGAGCACCGCGGGCGTCTCGGGAGCCGTGCCCCGCGGCTGCAGCGGCCGCAGGTCTCGTCCCACCATGAGCCGCGCGATCTCGGAGGCGCTCGTCTGCGCGGTGACCAGGAGGCCGGCGTTCCTGCCGCCGCGCAGAACGGTGATCCGATCGGTCACCGCGAAGACCTCGCGCAGCTTGTGGGTGATGAGGATGATCGTCTTTCCCTCGTCGCGCAGCGTCCGGACGATGGTGAATAGCTCACCGACCTCCTGCGGGGTGAGGACCGCGGTCGGCTCGTCGAACACGAGCAGCTCGCTCCCGCGATACAGCACCTTCAGGATCTCGACCCGCTGCTGGAGCCCGAGAGGAAGATCCTCGACCCGGGCCCGCGGATCGACGACGATGCCGAAACGCGCCTGGAGCGCCGCGACGCGCTTCTCGATCGCGTGCCGGTCGAGCAGCGCCCCGGACCGTTCGTCACCAAGGACGACGTTCTCCGCGACGGTGAGCGGCGGAACGAGCATGAAGTGCTGGTGGATCATCCCGATCCGGTGCGTGATCGCATCCCGTGGCGAACGGATGGCGGCGTCCCGTCCGCGAATCTGGATCGTGCCTGCGTCCGGGCGATAGAGACCGTAGAGCACGTTCATGAGCGTCGACTTGCCGGCTCCGTTCTCACCCAGGAGCGCATGGATCTCACGCTCGCCCACCGCGAGGTCGACGCTCTGGAGCGCCGTGAGCTCGCCGAACCGCTTGCTGATCCCGCGCATCTCGAGCAGCAGCGGTGCGCCGCTCACGCGTGCCCCTCCGCCTCGTACGGGATCCCGTCGGCGGCCGGCGGTCGCGACCGTCCGACGAAGCCGGCGACGGCGAGGATCGTGAGCACGTACGGCAGCGTCCCGAGGAGCTGGACCGGCACGGCGGTGTCGCCGATCTTCGCCCCCTGGAGCGAGAACGAGAGCGCGTTCCCATAGCCAAAGACCAGGCTCGCGATGAGCGCACCGATCGGCGACCACTTCCCGAAGATCATCGCGGCGAGGCCGATGAATCCACGGCCCCCGGTCATCCCGTCGGTGAACGAATGCGCGACCGACAAGGACAGATACGCTCCGCCCAGCGCCGCCAGCGCGCCGCTTGCGAGGACCGCGGCGTAGCGCACCCGGCGGACCTGGATGCCGACCGTCTCCGCCGCCCGCGGATGCTCGCCCACCGCACGCAGCCGCAATCCGAACACGGTACGGAACAGCCCGACCTGGAGCAGCGCCACGAGCGCCAGGGTGAGCCACACGATCGAGCTCTGCCCGGCGAAGATCTCACCCAGCAATGGGACGCCGGCGAGCGCGGCGATCCGGATGTCGGGCACCTCGGGGAGGCCGGCAGGGGTGCCGGTCGTGCCGTAGAGCTGGTAGTCGAGATAGCTGGTGAGACCGAGGGCCAGGATGTTGAGCGCCATCCCGGACACGATCTGGTCGCTCCGCAGCGTGATGGAAGCGTAGGCGTGGAGCGCCGCGAGGGCGGTGCCGGCGAGGATCGCGGCCGCGATCGCTGCGACGATGTTCCCCGTGCGATCGGCGGCGACCACCCCGGCGAAGGCGCCCACGAGCATCGACCCCTCGAGCGCGATGTTCGTGATGCCGCTCCGTTCGGTGACGACCCCGCCGAGGGCGGCGAGAGCGATTGGCGTGGCGAGCCGGAGCGTCGCCGCCAGGACGCCGGCGCCGATCAACATCTCCAGGGTCATGCGATGGCCTCGACCGGGCGGCCAGCTCGTCCGCGGCTCAGTCCGCGGACGACCGTCTCGGCGGCGATGACGAAGAGGACGAAGGCCTGGATGATCGAGACCAGGTGCGAGGAGATCCCCGCGCTCGATTGCATGAGCGTCCCGCCGTGGGCGAAGGCGCCGAAGAGCAGGGCCGCGAGCACGATCCCGATGGGTGAGTTCTTGCCGAGGAGCGCGACGGCGATGGCGTCGAAGCCGTACCCGGACGAGAAGCCGTCGTACACGCGGTTGAAGACCCCGCTCACCTGCACCATCCCGCCGAGGCCGGCGAACGCCCCGGCGATCGCCATGACCAGGACCATGTGGCGGGCGGGGTCGATCCCCGCCTGGGCCGCGGCCCGCGCGCCAAGCCCGACCGCGCGAAGGCGATAGCCGAGTGGCGTCTTCCAGAGCAGGAACCAGAAGACGACCACTGCTGCGGCCGCGAGGAAGACGCCGGCGTGCAGACGGGAGAGCGGCACGATCTCGTTCGGCAGAACGATCGGGAGGCGAGCGCCTTCACCGATCGGCGTGGACGCGGGCGTGCCGAACGCGTTGCGGGCGGTCATCGGCCCGTTCTGCAGAAGCCAGTGCATCACGAACACGACGATGTAGTTGAGCATGATCGTAGTGATCACCTCGTTCACGCCGCGGATCGCCTTTAGCAGGCCGACGATCGCGCCGTATCCGGCGCCCCCCGCGATCCCGAACAGCGTGACCAGCGGGAGCAGGATCGGGCCGGGCAATGTCGCGAACTGCGATCCGGCCCAACCGGCGGAGAGCGCGCCGACGAGCAGCTGCCCCTCGGCGCCGATGTTGAACAACCCGGTCCGGAAGGCGATGGCGACGGACAGGCCGGTGAGAGTCAGCGGGATCGCCGCGACGATCGTTTCGGTGATGTCGTACGGCGTCCCGAAGGCGCCGACGAAGAGCGCACCGTAGGCGGCCAGCGGGCTCTTGCCGCTCAGGGCAACGAAGACCGCTGCGAGCAGAAGCGCGATGGCGACCGACAGGAGCGGGATCGCCGGGCCGCCGGCCCACTGGAAGGTCGGCTGACGCACCGACGGGGCCGGGCGCATGCCCGGCCCCGTCGGAGATGGCTGCTGGGTCACGGAGCTACTTGGCGACCGTGTCCTTCGGGGTGATCTTTCCGGACTTGATGTCCGCGAGGGCGGCATCGGCCGCCGTCTTGGCGCTGGCCGGGACGATCTTGTCCAGCTTCCCGTAGCCGACGCCGTCATTCGCGACGTTATTGATCGTGTCGCCGGCCTTGAACTCGTTCAGCCGGACGGAGCGGATCACGTTGAAGACGGCTTTGTCCACCTTCTTGAGCGCACTGGTGATCACGATGCCGGGAGCGACGTCCGCCTGGTCGGCGTCGACGCCGATGGCGTACTTCCCCTTCTCCTTTGCCGCGGCGATGTAGCCGAGGCCACTGCCGCCGGCGACCTGGAAGAAGATGTCGCAGCCCTGGCTCGCGTGGTTGAGCCCGACCTCTTTGCCCTTCTGCTGGTCAACGAAGTCCTGGCTGTAGCCGACGAGAACCTTGGTGGTCGGGCTCACCGTCTTCACGGCGTCCTGGTAGCCCGCGATGAAGTGGTCGACCGGCGGGATCGGCAGGCCGCCCATCGCGCAGACGGTGTTGTTCGTCGCGGCGCCGACCTTCTCCTTCTCCATCGTCGCGGCGATGACCCCGACGAGGTAGCCTGCCTCCTGCTCCTTGAAGAACAGGTTCGCGACGTTCGGCAGGTTCTCGGTCTTGCCGGCGTCGTCCTGCGGCGCGCCGTCGACGATCGCGAACTTCACGTTGGGGAACTGCTTGGCGACTTTCCAGGTCGCGTTCTGCATCAGGAAGCCGACGGCGATGACGAGGTCCGCCTTCTCCTGGGCGAACTTCGTCAAGTTCGGCACGTAGTCGGACTGCTGCTTCGACTCGATGACCGAGCTGTCGACGATGAGCTGGGCCATCGCGTCCTTGCGGCCCTTGTCGGCGAGCGAGTTGAAGCTCTTGTCGTTCAGGCCGCCGACATCGGTGACCAGACCGATCTTCGGCTTGTGCGCCTCGGGCGTGGCCGAGCCGGCCGTGCTGGCGCTGGGGGCGGTGGTGCCGGCGGGTCCGCCGCACGCAGCGACGATGGTCGACGCGAGGACGAGGACGGCGAGCATTCGCTTCACTTCGGTTGGTTCCTCCCTACAGGCTCGCGCGACGCGCGACGAGGCCGATTGTATGGCCTGTGCCGTTACTCCAGGGCGTTCGGGCTCAGTGCAGCGGGGCAGGACCGTGCGGCACCGCGACCACGTAGATGATGAAACCCGCGTAGAGCAACCCGAGCGAGGTGAGCTCACGGCCGCTGAGGACATTGCCCGACCGCAGATAGAGCTGCATGAGCAGCCCGGCGGCCAGTGCGACGACCGCTGAGGCGATCGCGAACTCATTCAGGACCCACGGGGTGAACCACAGGCCGACCGCGACCGGGATGCACGATTGGAAGACCATCGCCCCGGAGATGTTGCCCATCGCCAGAGTGTCCTTCTTCTGCCGCACCCAGATGACGCTGTTGAACTTCTCCGGCAGCTCGGTGGCGAGCGGCGCGATGACCAGGGCGAGGACGAGGGGTGGGATGCCGAAAAATGACGCCGCGAATTCGATCTGCTTCACGAACAGCTGCGCGCCGACGACGATCGCCCCCAACGCGGCCAGGACCTGGATGACCACCATCCGGGTGTGCGGCGAGGCCGCCCCGCGCTGGAAGTGCAGTCGATTCAGGTCCTCGTGCGGCGCATCCGCCGGTCGCGGGTCGCTCGCCGTCTGCCGGACGTAGAGCGCGTACGCCGCGATGAGCAACAGGCCGGCGACGATCCGTAGGGCCTGCGGCTTCTCGAAGAACGGGAGGCCGAGCGCGACCGCGGCGATGTACATCGCCAGGAAGAACCGGAGATCCCGGCGCACAACGACCTGGTTGATGTTCAGGTGGGGATCGCGCCGTCCTCCGCGGGCGAAGAACAGGACCGCAACTCCGGTGACGAACATCGCGGCGGTCGACAGCATGAACGGCGCCCCGAGGATCGCGCCGATGCCGACCTCTTCGGAGGCGGCGGTGCCAATGAAGATGATCGCGATGATCGGGATCATCGTCTCCGGGAGCGCGGTGCCGATGGCGGCGAGGACACTCCCGATCATCCCTTCGCTTAGGCCGAGGCGCTGGCCCAGCCACTCGATGCCGTTCGTGAACAGCTCGGCTCCGGCGAGGATGACGACGAACGACACCGCCAGCAGGACCAGGGCGACCGCAAGCTCCATTCCGGCAGCCTAACGAGCGCCGCCGGCACGGGTGGGCGGGTACCGGCGCGGCAGGCGTGTCAGAATGTCCGCGATGGTCAAGGAGCTGACCCGGCCGGAGCCCGCGCTCCGCCGCGGCGCCGCCCCGGACACCGCGTGGGCCTTTTTCAATGGCACGTTCATGCCGCTCGCGGATGCCAAGGTGAGCGTGCTCACCCATGGGCTGAACTACGGCACCGGCGTGTTCGAGGGGATCCGCGCGTACTGGAATGCCGATGAAGGGCAGCTGTACGCGCTCCACCTGCGCGAGCACTACGAGCGGCTGCTGCGCTCGTGCAAGATCCTCAAGCTCGAAGTCCCGCACACTGCACCGGAGCTCGTTGAGATCACGCTCGAGCTGATCCGCCGCTGCGGGTACCGGGAGGATTGCTACCTTCGCCCGCTCGCGTTCATGGCGGACGAGATCATCGGCGTCCGGCTGCACGATCTCACGACGTCCTTCACCGTGTTCGCGGTCCCGTTCGGCACCTACATCGACATCGATCACGGCATCAGCTGCGGCGTGTCGTCATGGCGCCGCACCGACGACAACGCGATCCCCGCGCGGGCGAAGATCACCGGCTCGTACGTGAATGCCGCCCTCGCGAAGACCGAGGCCCAGGAGGCCGGCTACGACGAGGCGATCGTGCTGACCCAGGAGGGCCATGTCTCGGAGGGCAGCGCGGAGAACCTGTTTATCGTCCGCGACGGCGTGCTCATCACCCCTCCGGGAACCGAGAACATCCTCGAGGGCATCGTGCGCGCGAGCATCCTGCGCATCGCGGCCGACGAGGGCATTCCGGTGCAGATCCGGCCGATCGACCGCACCGAGCTGTACATCTGCGACGAGCTCTTCCTCTGCGGGACCGGCGCCCAGGTGTCCCCGGTGACCTCGGTGGATCGCCGTCCGGTCGGTGCCGGAGCGATCGGGCCGATCACCGGCCGGCTCAGCCGGATCTATTTCGCCGCGGTCCATGGCAAGGGCGATCGCTACCGGAGCTGGGTCACCCCGGTGTATCCGCGGGCCTAACCGCCCGGACCCGCGTCCGACGGACGGCGGTCCGGATGTTGGGTGCCTAGCGCGCGCGATCGGTCGCCAGGCCCGGGAAGTCGTTCCCGACCACGAGGATGATGTCGGCGTCGCCGGTCGCGCCGGCGGGGGCGTCCTGGATCGCAAGCCCGCCGAGCTGGGTGCGCAGCTGATCGGCGGTGTAGCGCTTCGCCGCGTTGCGCACCAGGATCACGGAGCGGGCTGCGGTGCCGCTGCTCACCCGCAGGATCCCGAACGCCCGCGCCTCGAGCCGGTCGGCCACCTCCTGGGCGACGCCGTTCCGGGCCCCCGCGGCGCGGACCTCGATCCGCGCGCCTTCCTGACGGACCCTCGGGTCGTAGAAGAGCTGGGCCACCAGGTCCTGCACCTTCGGCGGGTCGGGGATCAGGAAGTACCCGCCCGCGCCGTTCTGCTCCCGGAGCTCGCAGTGCGGGCTGTCGCCACCGCAGGGAAGGAGCACCTCGCTCCTGATCGCCCCCCCGTCGATCCCGCCGCCGAGCCCCGCGAGCGACAGGATGTTCCCCGGGTCGAAGTTCGTCTGGACAAGCGTTCCGACGTCGCCCATGAGACCGGGAACCCGCGCGAGCATCCCGTCCTGGGTGAGCCGCACGCGGATCGCGGCGAGCACCTGCTGCTGGCGCCGTGAGCGGCTGAAGTCGTTGCTGTCGTGTCGCGAGCGGGCGTATTCGAGCGCGACGCCGCCATGCATGAGCTGCGGACCGGCGAAGATGTTCAGGCGTCGGATGCCGAAGTCAGCGGTGGGATAGGTCTCGTCCCGGATCGGCCGCTTCACATCGATGAGGACGCCCCCGACCGCGTCGACGATCCGGACGAACGCATTGAAGTCCACGAGGGCGTAGCTGTTCAGCCGGATGCCCAGGACCTGCTCCACCGTCCGCCTGGCGAGCTCCGGTCCGCCATAGGCATACGCGGAGTTGATCTTCCCTTGTCCGTTGCCGGGGATGGTCGCGAGCGTGTCGCGGGGGACCGACAGCATCGAGGCGGTTCGGTTCAGCGGGTCGAGTGACAGGACGATCATCGTGTCGGTGTTCTCGGGCGACCCGATCTCCCCGTCTCGCTTGTCCACCCCGAGGAGCAGGACGTTCAACCGCTCCCTGCCGGTCCAGGGGGGCGGCCCCTGCGGCGCGGCGGTTCCCGGCGCGACGACCTTCGCCACCGGCGCGAAGATCTGTCCCGCGAGCGTCGCCCAAGCGGCGCCCTGGGCGTACACGTTGCCGTAGACCGTCACGATCGCGATGACGACGACCGCCAGGAGCGCGTAGTCGGCGGCGCGCTTTCCAACGAGCGCCCGCCTGCGGCGGATCCCGCCGGCGAAGGCATCGACGATCACGCCGAGGTGGTAGAGGAACAGCCCGCCAACGAGGAGGAGCGTCGCCTCGCGCGCATGGCGGATGACCGCCGCGGTGATCGGATCGGCGATCGCCACAAATGCCGCGGAGAGCGCCAGGCCGAGGATCGGGACGAGGAGCGCGACGATGCCGCGGATCCAGCGCTCCTGGTAGATTTGGCCCAGGCCGGGCACCAGTCCCGACAGCACCGCGGCGAATCCGGCCGAGCCGACCTGGGCCGGCGTCGCGCGGAGGGGGAGCGCCCGGCCGGCGCCGCAGCGTCGGCAGGCCTTCGCGCTCGAGAGGTTCTGGGTGCCACAGCGACCGCAGGGCCACGGCACGCGTTGAGTGGCCATGAGCGCCCAAGCGTAGTGGGTAGACTCGGTCCCTAGGTGGAACGCGTCGCTCCGGTGGACACCGCGACCCTGCGTGCCGCCCGGGTGGTCGGGATCGCCTGCGCCGCGGCGTTCCTCCTGCCGGTCGTGCTGTCGGTGGCATTCCCTGCCGCGTTCCTGTTCCCGCCGTACCACCCGGCGTACCAGCGGATGCTCGGTGCGCTCTTCCTGTCGTTCGCGCTCGGCCTGGCCCTGGCGCTCCGCGATCCGGCCCGCAACGCCGGGGTCTACGCGGTCATTGGGCTTGGCGCCGGATTCCTCGCCGGCGCCATCGTCTACACGCTTCTGGTGGACGGCGGCGACCCGGTCCACTGGCTTGCCCAGGTGCCCCTCCTGGGCATCCTCGCACTCGCGCTCGTGGTGACCTACGCCCGCCTACGGCGTCCGCACCGCCTCGTCGTCCGCATCGTCGTGGTCGCGGTGCTCTTCTTCCCGCTCGCGCTGTATCTCTACGACCTCGCCCTGCGGTCGTTCGTCGCACCCGGCCGCGCATGAGCGCGATCGTTGCGGTGAGCGGCCTGCGCAAGCACTACGGCCCGCTGGAAGCGGTGAAGGGTATCTCGTTCGAGGTCGCCGAGGGCGAGATCTTCGGGCTCCTCGGGCCGAACGGGGCGGGAAAGACCACCACCGTCGAGATCCTGGAGGGGCTGCGGAAAGCCGACGGCGGGAGCGCGATCGTCGCCGGGGTGGACGTGTCGAAGGATCCGGCGGCGGCGAAGGAGCGGGTCGGCGTCCAGCTGCAGCAGAGCGCGTTCCCGGAGAACCTCACGGCAAAGGAGGTCGTCGAGCTGTTCGCGATCTGCTACGACGTGCCGGTCGACGCGATGGCCCTGCTCCGCTCGGTGGATCTGGCCGATCGGGCCCGCCAGCGGCAGGAGAAGCTCTCCGGCGGGCAGCGGCAGCGCCTCTCCATCGCCGCGGCGCTGGTGAACACGCCGCGCGTGCTGTTCCTGGACGAGCCGACGACCGGCCTGGACCCGCAGGCTCGCCGCAACCTCTGGGAGCTCGTGCGCACGATCCGCGCTACGGGCACGACCGTCTTCCTCACCACGCACTATATGGATGAGGCCGAGGTCCTTTGCGACCGCGTGGCGGTGATGGACCACGGCCTGATCATCGCCCTTGACGCGCCGCGGCGGCTGATCGAAGGGCTGCTGGAGAAGGGCTTCACCAAGCCGGTGATCCAACAGCAGGCCAATCTCGAAGACGTGTTCCTCGATCTCACCGGGCACGACCTGCGGGAGGGGGACTGATGCGCCAGACGCTTCGGTTTACGGGGATGCTCCTCCGGGCGTACGCGCGCGATCGGACTGCGCTGTTCTTCTCGCTCATCGTGCCGCTCATGCTCCTGGTGATCTTCGGATATCTGAACCTCGGCGCGTTCGGCAAGGTCTCGCTCGCGGTCGAAGACCGGGCGGGCAACGACGCAAGCCGCCAGCTTCTGTCGACCCTTCGCGACGTCGGGACCTTCGATATCCGCGACGAATCGCCGGAGGCGGCACTGCGGGAGCTGAAACGAACCGAGCTCGACATGTTCCTGGTCATTCCGGCGGACTACCGGATCGCCCCGGCCCGGCCGGGCCAGGCGGTCCCGCAGCTCGTGGTCTACGGGAACGAAGCGCGCCCGCAGCAGACCTCGGTCGGCAACTCGATCATCGACGAGATCATCACCCGCACCTCATTCGCCGTCTCACAGACCGCACCGGTGGTGAGCGTGAAGCAGGAGCGGGTCGAGGGCGTCCGGCTGCGGTACGTCGACTTCCTCGTTCCCGGGATCCTCGGGGTGAACATCATGCAGCTCGCGATCTTCTCGGTGGCGTTCGCGCTCGTCGTCGACAAGCGGCGGGGCGTGCTGCGCCGGATCATGGCGACGCCGCTCAAACCGTTGCGGTTCCTCATCGCCCAGGTGCTCACCCGGCTCGTGCTCGCGACGGCGCAGATCTTCATCATGCTCGGCGTCGCGACGGTGCTCTTCGGGTTCCAGAGCGTCGGCGGGGTGCTCCCGCTCCTGGTCGTCGCGCTCCTCGGGGCGGTCCTGTTCCTGACCATCGGGTTCGCGCTCGCCGGCTGGGCGGAGACCGAGAACCAGGTCCCGGCGATCGCGCAGCTCATCACCCTGCCGCAGTTCTTCTTCTCCGGCGTCTTCTTCCAAAAGGAGGCCGCGCCGGAGCTGATTCGGCCGATCACGAACGCCCTGCCGCTCACGTTCCTGAACGACGCCCTGCGCGAGATCTCGGTGCAGGGTGCGTCGCTCTGGGATGTCCGGACGCAGATCCTCGGCCTGCTCGTGTGGACCGTCGTCGGCTTCGCGCTCGCGGTCCGCTTCTTCCGCTTCGACCGTTTCTAGCCCAGCGCCTCCGCCACGATCCGGTGCACGACCGCCCGGAACCGGCCCCAGGCGGCCCAGGTCCCGCCCGGCGCGGCATCGGACGGGATCGCGGCCAGGCGGTCGGCGACCGCCATAAGCTGGTCCGGCGGGACCTCGACGTACTCGGAGATCCCCTCGCGGAGGTCGAGCGGGCCGAGGGTGCCTCCAAGCTCGTCGAGGAGGAACGCGAAGGTGTGGAACACCGGCGGCCCGGCCGGCCCGCCGAGGTAGGTGATCGCGGCCAGGAACCGCCGAAGCTCCACGCGCAGGCCGGTCTCCTCGCGGGCCTCCCGAAGGACCGCGGCTTCGATCGCCTCGTCCGCGTCGATCCCGCCGGTCGGGAGACGGTGGGCGCCGGGCGGGTAGAACGATTTCGTCGAGAGCAGCAGCCGGCCCGACGGGCGGCGGACGACCATGCAGACCTCGGCGAACCGCGTCGGGTCGCCGACCGGATCGAACGCGACCTCATCGAGCACCACCGCCCGGACGATCGGCTCGCCGAGCCTGGCACCGAGGGCGACGGCTTCGGCCTGCAGCCGTTCGGGTAGCGGGCGAGGCACGCGCACGAACGGACCGTGATGCACGGGCCTGATCGTATTGCGATGCGCGATACACTGGTCGGAGAAGCGTTCGAGGGCATCCGCCCCGATGCGGCCGTCCCGAGTCGGGACGGCCTTTTCATTCCCGGGAGGAGGCGAGGTTGGTGGTCGCGCAGCGGTCGCGTTTCGCCGCCGTCGGGTCGGCGGTCGATCTGCCCGAGCTCGAGAACGGCATCCTCGACCTCTGGCGGCGCGAGCGCACCTTCGAGCGGCTGCGCCTGCGCAACGCCGGTGGGAAGCGCTTCTCGTTCATCGATGGCCCGATCACCGCGAATGTCGAGGCGATGGGCGTGCACCATGCCTGGGCCAGGACCTACAAGGATCTCTACCAGCGGTACAAGGCGATGGAGGGCCACGACCAGCGTTACCAGAACGGCTTCGACTGCCAGGGGCTCTGGGTCGAGGTCCAGGTGGAGCGCGAGCTGAATCTCAACAGCAAGCGGGACATCGAAGGGTACGGCATCGATCGATTCTCGGACGCGTGTCGCGCGCGGGTCGACCGCTCGGCCGCGGTCATCACGAAGCAATCGATCCGGCTCGGTCAGTGGATGGACTGGGACCACTCGTACTACACGTACGACGACAGCAACATCTCCCACATCTGGAGCGTTCTCAAGATCTGCCATGAGAAGGGTTGGCTCTACAAAGGGCATCGCTCGATGCCGTGGTGCGCGCGCTGCGGCACGGCGCTGTCGCAGCACGAGATGATCGATAGCTATCGCGAGATGACGCACACGAGCGTCTTCGCCCGGTTCCCGATCCTCGCTCAGCAGGGTGGGCGCGAGCGGGAATCGTTCCTCGTCTGGACGACCACCCCGTGGACGCTCGCCGCCAACGTGGCGCTGGCCGTCCATCCGGACCTTGACTACGTCCGCGTGCGGCTGGGGGATGAGATCCTCATCGTCTCCGCCGGAACACTTGGCTCGGCGCTCCGCGGCGCGGGCGTGGTCGTTAGCACGGTGAAGGGTCGCGACCTCATCGGCCTGCGCTTTGCCGGCCCGTTCGACGACCTCCCCGCGGCGGCCGAGGCCGTGGCGGCGCACCGGGTCATCGCCTGGAACGACGTCGGCGAGAGCGAGGGCACCGGCGTCGTGCACATCGCGCCAGGGTGTGGGGCGGACGACTTCGCGCTGTCCAAGACCGAGGGCCTGCCGGTGCTCATCCCGATCGACGACCAGGCCCGGTACCGCCCCGGCTACGGCTGGCTCGAAGGCCGCGAGGCCCGCGATGTCGCGGACGAGGTCGCGGCGGACCTCGAGCGGCGCGGCCGGCTCTACCGTGCGGAGCCGTATACCCATCGGTATCCCGAATGCTGGCGGTGCCACGAGGAGATCGTGTTCCGCGTTGACGACGAGTGGTTCATCGGGATGGACGAGCTGCGGCCCAAGCTGAAGGCGGCGGCTCACGAGGTGAACTGGGTGCCCAGCCCCTCAGGCAAGCGGATGGAGAACTGGCTCGACAACATGGGCGACTGGAACATCAGCCGCAAGCGCTACTGGGGCCTGCCGCTGCCGTTCTACACCTGTGCGAAGGACCATTTCTTCGTCATCGGCAGCGAGACCGAGCTGCGTGAGCGCGCGGTGCGCGGACTCGACGGACTCCGCGAGCTGCACCGGCCCTGGATCGACGGCGTCGTCCTGGCCTGCCCGCGGTGCGGTGCCGAGAGCGCGCGGGTGGCCGAGGTCGGCGACTGCTGGCTCGATGCCGGGATCGTGCCCTTCTCGACCCTCGACTGGCTGCACGACCGGGCGGGCTGGGAGCGCTGGTTCCCGGCCGACTACATCGTCGAGATGGTCGAGCAGATCCGGCTCTGGTTCTACTCGCAGCTGTTCTTCAGCGTGGTCCTCACCGGCGGCGCGCCCTATCGGGTGGTGCAGACCTTCCAGCCGATGCTGGCCGGTCGCGGGCAGGAGTTCCACAAGACCGGCAAGAACTTCATCGATCTGGGGGAGGCTTGCGAGAAGGTCGGTGCCGACAGCATCCGCTGGTCGGTCACGCGCCAGAACCTCCAGGAGAACATGTACTTCGAATGGAGCGCCCTGGACGATGTGAAGCGCCGTCTGCTTACGCTCTGGAACACCTACTCGTTCTTCGTCACCTACGCGAACCTCGACGCGTTCGATCCGAACGCCCCGGCGGTCCCGGTGGGTGAGCGCCCGCTCATCGACCGCTGGCTCCTGTCCGGGCTGGCGCGGCTGGTCCGTGACTGCAGGTCCGCGCTCGACGGGTACGACGCCCAGACCGCGACCCTCAAGATGGAAGCGTTCTGGGAGGAGCTATCCACCTGGTACGTGCGCCGGAACCGCCGGCGGTTCTGGAAGGCAAGCTCTCGCGAAGACGCTCTGGCCGCCTATCAGACCCTGTACGAGGCGCTCACCACGCTCAGCCGGCTGTTCGCTCCGGTCATGCCGTTCGTTGCCGAGGCGATGCATCTGAATCTCGTCCGCGGGGTCATCGAGGGCGCGCCGGACTCGGTCCATCTCACCGGCTACCCCGAAGCGCATCCCGAGCGGATCGACGATCAGCTCGAGAAAGAGATGCGCGCGGCCATGCGGGTCGTCGCGCTCGGTCGGGCGGCCCGGTCGGCCGCCGCGGTGAAGACGCGGACCCCGCTCCCGAAGCTGGTCGTTGTATTCGACCGCGGCGACCGCGACACTGGCATCCTCGATGGGCAGGAGGCGCTCGCAGCGATGATCTGCGACGAGCTCAACGTGAAAGCGTTCGAGGTCCGCGCCGATGCCGCGGGCTTGGTCCAGGAGGTCGTGAAGCCGGACCTCAAGCTGCTTGGGCCGAGGCTCGGGAAGGACCTCCCACGCGTCCGCGCCGCACTGGCGGAGGGGCGGTACGAAGCGAGCGATGCCGGCATCGCGGTGCTCGGCTTCACGCTGGGGCCGGACGAGGTCCTTCGCACGCACGAAGGCGCACCCGGGCACGCGGTCGGTGCCGACGCCGGCGCGGTCGTCGCGCTCGAGACGACCCTCACCCCCGACCTCGAGGCCGAGGGTCTCGCTCGCGAGCTCGTCCGGCGGGTGAACGACCTGCGCAAGGACGCCGGTTTCGCGATCGCCGACCGCATCGTCCTTCGCTATGCGGGCGCCATCGGCCCGACGGTCGAGCGGTTCGCCGAGCTCGTCGGCTCGGAGACGCTTGCCACCGGCATCCACGCCGGGATCATCGGCCGCGGCCACCCGTGGAGCGGCGAGCTGAACGGCACCGCCGCGGCGCTCGAGCTGGAGCGGGCCTGAATCCCTTGCTGGCGTTCGTGTTCCCTGGGCAGGGGTCGCAGATGGCGGGGATGGGTCGCGCGGTCCATGACGCCTCGCCCGCCGCGCGCGCGGTCTTCGAAGAGGCGAACGACCTTGTCGGCTACGACCTTGCGGGCATCTGCTTCGGTGGCCCGGCGGAGGCGCTCGATGACACCACGGTCGCGCAGCCGGCGATCCTCGCCACGAGCATCGCCCTCCTGGAGGCGCTCGCCGAGGCGGCCTCCGGCCTCATCGGCCGCCGGATCAGCACCGGTGGCGACCCGCGCGGGGTCGCCGCCCTGCCGGAGGGCGTCCGGCCATCATTCGTTGCGGGGCATTCGCTGGGGGAGTTCAGCGCCCTCGTCGCGGCGGGCGTCCTGACCTTCGGCGACGCACTGCGCCTGGTCGCCGAGCGCGGACGGCTCGCGGCGTCGAAGGGGGCGCGGGGTGCGATGGCCGCCATCGTCGGCCTCTCGGCGGCGGAGGTGGACCGGGTGCTCGCCGATACCGTGGCCCCCGGCGCTGCGGTGGTGGCGAACGACAATGGGCCGACCCAGGTGACGATCGCTGGCGACGCCGACGCGATCGAGCGGGCGACCGAGGCGCTGCAGCGGCGCGGCGCGCGGAGGATCGTCCCGCTTCGCATCTCAGGTCCGTTCCACTTTCCCGCGATGGGAAGGATCGGAGACGACCTCGCGGCGTTCATGCGCGCGGTGCCGTTCCGTGACCCGGTCGTGCCGGTCGTCGCGAACACCAGCGCCGCGCCGCATCCGAGCGCCGGCGCGATCCCCGAGGCGCTCGTGCGGCACCTGAGCCAGCGCGTGGAGTGGCTCAGGTCGGTACGCTTCATGGCCGAACGCGGCGCGTCGACGTTCGTCGAGATCGGCGCCGGACAGGTGGTGAACGGGCTGGTGAAGCGCATCGCCGACGTGAAGCTGATCAACATCTCCGATCCGCCGTCGATCGTCGCCGCGCTCGGGGCGCTCCGCCGGCGGGACGAGCGGTGACCAGGCGGGTGGTGATCAGCGGGATCGGGGCGGTGACCCCGATCGGGGCGGACGTCGAGGCGACGTGGGACGCGATGCTCCACGGCCGCGGCGGCATCGGCCGGATCACCCGGTTCGATCCCGCCCCGTACGAGTCGCAGATCGCCGGCGAAGTGAAGGACTTCGATCCGACCAAGTACATGGACCGCAAGGACGCACGGCGGACCGATCGCTTCGCCCAGCTCGCCGTCGCCGCCGCGTCGCAGGCGATGACCGATGCCTCGCTGGACGTGGCGGCCGACCCCGAGCGGATCGGCGTCGCCATCGCTACCGGAGTCGGCGGTCTCGAGACCCTGATCGAGCAGGTGCTGCTTATGGAGAAGCGCGGCCCGGGCCGGCTTTCGCCGTTCCTGGTGCCGATGCTCATGGCGAACGCCGGGTCGGCGCAGATCTCGATGCAATTCGGTCTCAAGGGCCCGAACGTGACCCACGTGTCAGCCTGCGCGTCCAGTGCGCATGCGATCGGCGAATCCGCCGAGATGATCCGGCGCGGGCAGGCGGAGGTGATGGTCGCCGGCGGTGCCGAGGCGGCGGTCCTGCCGCTCGCGATCGGCGCCTTCTCGACGATGCACGCGATGAGCCGGCGGAACGGCGATCCGGAGCATGCGTCGCGCCCGTTCGACAAGGACCGGGACGGCTTCTGCCTGTCCGAGGGCTCGGCCGCGGTCATCCTCGAAGAGCGCGAGCACGCGCTCGCCCGCGGGGCGCGGATCTATGGCGAGCTCGTCGGCTACGGCGCGACGGCCGACGCGTATCACATCACCTCGCCGTCGCCCGAGGGCGAGGGCAATGCGCGGGCGATGGAGATGGCGCTTACCCAAGCCGGCCTCGCGCCCTCCCAGATCGGCTACGTCAACGCCCATGGGACCTCGACCCAGCCGAACGACCGCGAAGAGACGGCGGCGATCAAGAAGGTGTTCGGGGCGCATGCCTACAAGCTCCTCGTTTCATCGACGAAGTCCATGACCGGCCACCTGCTCGGCGCCGCCGGAGCGCTCGAGGCGATCGCCTGCCTCCTCGCGATGCGCGACGGCCGGATCCCGCCCACGATCAACTACACCACCCCGGACCCCGCGCTCGATCTCGACTACGTCCCGAACACCGCGCGCGATGCGAAGGTGACGGCCGCACTCTCGAACTCGATGGGCTTCGGCGGGCACAACGCCTCGCTCGTCCTCGTCGCGCCGTGACCGGGCGGCTCTCCGGCCGGACCGCTCTGGTCACCGGTGCCGGGCGTGGGATCGGCCGGGCCACCGCGGCCCGGCTCGCCACGGATGGCGCGCGGATCGCGATCAACTTCAAAGGCAACCTCGCCGCGGCCGAGGAGACCAAGGCGCTCGTTCAGGCCGCCGGGTCGGAGGCGCTCCTCGTACAAGGTGACGTGTCGTCGGAGGACGACGCCGATCGGGTGGTCAAGGAGGCCCTCGCCTTCGGGGACGGGAAGCTCGACATCCTGGTGAACAACGCCGGGATCACCCGCGACAACCTGCTTCTGCGGATGAGCCTTGAGGAATGGGATGCCGTCGTCGATCTCAATCTGCGCGGGACCTTCCTCGTCACCAAGGCGGCGATGCGGCCGATGATGAAGGCCCGCGGCGGGCGGATCGTGAATGTCGCGTCGATCGCCGGGGTGGTCGGCAACGCCGGACAGGCGAACTACAGCGCGGCGAAGGCCGGGATCATCGGCTTCACCAAGACCGTCGCGCGCGAGATGGCGGGCCGGAACATCACCGCGAACGCCGTCGCGCCCGGCTTCATCCCCACCGATCTCACGAGCATCGTGCCACAGGCGGTCCAGGACGCGCTGCTCAGGCAGGTCCCGCTTGGGCGATTCGGGACGGTCGAGGACGTCGCGAACGCGATCGCCTTCCTCGCGTCCGACGAGGCCGCGTACATCACCGGGCAGGTGCTCGTGGTCGACGGCGGCCTCGTCACCTAGCGCCGGCTCGCTCGGTCGGCCTAGACTTCGCCGAACGCACGGGAGGAATGTATGGATACCGGACTGCTGTTTGTGCTCGTACTCACGATCCACGTCGTCGGCGCCATCTTTGGCTTTGGCCCGTCGGTCGCGTTCGCCATCCTCGGCCCGATGGCCGGCAAGGCCGGTCCGAACGGCGGGGTCGCGATCATGGAGACGATCATCGCCATCGAGAAGAAGATCATCTTTCCCGTCGCCGTTGCGGTGCAGCCGCTCTCGGGTCTCGCGCTCATCTTCCTCGCCGGCTACAACACCAGTTTCTTCAGCCACTACTGGCTCTGGATCGCGATCCTCGTATACGCCTTCACCTTCTACCTCGCGACCTTCGTCCAGATCCCGCTCATCGAGAAGCTTATCCACCTGGCGAAGGCCGGTCCGCCGACGCCGGAGTTCATGGCGATCGCGAAGAAGACCCAGCGCTACGGACCGATCCTCACGCTCGATCTGCTGGTCATCGTCATCCTCATGGTGGCCAAGCCCGGGGGCTGATCGGTCGATAGCATGAGGGGATGAACCCCCGTCGCGTTGGTCTGATCGCGGTGGTCGCGCTTGCCGTCTTCGCGCTGGACCGGGTAAGCAAGTCGATCGTCGCATCCTCGCTCCCGCTCGGCGGCTCCGTCGAGCTCGCCGGGCCGTACGTGCGCATCACCAACGTGCGGAACAGCGGGGCCGCGTTCGGGCTGCTCCCCGAGCGGACGACGCTCCTATCGATCCTGTCCGTCGTGGCGGTGGTCGCGATCCTCTATTACTACCGTCAGCTCGCGGCACGCTCGCCGCTGATCGCGGCGACGCTCGGGATGCAGCTGGGGGGCGCGTTCGGGAATCTCGTCGACCGGCTGGGGCAGGGGTACGTGGTCGATTTCGTCGATGTGGGTTTCGACCCCGGGCCCCGCTTCTGGGCCTTCAACGTGGCCGATTCGTCGATCGTGGTCGGCATCCTGCTCGTCATCGTCACGCTCTGGTGGGAGGAGCGCTCCCAGGCGCACCCGACGACGTCATCGTGAGCGAGCGGCTGTCGCTCGCCGTCCTGGAGTCGGGCCCGCGGATCGACCGGTTCCTGGCCGAGCGGACCCAGCTGTCGCGCAGCGCCATCGCACGACTCGCCCGTGACGGCCGTGTCGTGGTCGACGGGGCGCCGGTCGAGCCGTCCCACAAGGTGCGCGCGGGCGAGGCGATCGTGGTCGATGTTCCCGACGCGTCGCCGGCCCTGTCGCTCCTGGCGGAGGACATTCCGATCGACATCATCTACGAGGACGAGGACGTCATCGTCGTCAACAAGCCCTCCGGGCTCGTGGTCCATCCGGCGTACGGCCATCACACCGGCACCCTGGTGAATGCCGTGGTGGGGAGGATCGCGGCCGACACCGGCCGGGATGCCGCACGGCCGGGGATCGTCCATCGCCTGGATAAAGACACCAGCGGCGTCATGATCGTCGCGAAGAACGACGTCGCCCAGCTCGCGCTCTCGCGACAGATCCAGGGCAAACGCTTCGAGAAGGAGTACCTCGCCCTCAGCTGGGGCGATCCGGGACCGCAGCCGGCGGTCATCGAAGGCCCGATCCTGCGGGACCCGAATGATCGCCGCCGGATGGTCGTACGGGCCGGCGGCCGAGAATCGGTCACACGCTTTTCCCGTCTGGCCGTCTATCGGGACGGTGCCGCTCGGCAGGCGCTCCTCCACGTGCGACCGGTCACCGGCCGCACGCATCAGATCCGGGTGCATCTCGCCTTCGCCCGACTCCCTATCGTTGGTGATCCGGTGTACGGGCGGCGCGGCGACGACAGTGGCCTGGGGCGGCAGTTCCTCCACGCCTGGCGGCTCAGCCTGAATCTCCCGCAGGCCGGCCCGCGGACCTTCGTCGCGCCGCTTGCCCCCGATCTGCTGCGGTACCTGGACGCCCTGGGCGTGGCGGACGACATCGCCGAGCCGTACGGAGCGATCCGCTGAGCGCGATCGACGGACGGGGGCTGCTGGTGATCATCTCGGCGCCGTCCGGCGCGGGGAAGGACACCGTGATCCAGCGCCTGGTGAAGGTGGTGCCGGACAGCGTCGTCTACGTGACCGCGACCAGCCGCAAGCCGCGGCCGAACGAGGTCCAGGGTCGCGACTACTTCTTCTACGAGCCGGAGAAGTTCCGTGAGGAGATCGAGGGGGGGAACTTCCTCGAGTGGTCGATGGTCCACGGGGACTTCAAAGGCGTCCGCCGCGATGCGCTCGCCGACACCCTGCGCGCGCATCGGGTCGTCATCGTGAAGCCGGAGCCGCAGGGCATGCGGAAGATCAAGGCGCTCCTCCCGGAGGCGCTCACCGTGTTCATCATGCCGCCATCGGTCGGCTCACTCCGGCAGCGGCTCCTCACGCGCGGCACCGAGACACCGGAGCAGCTGGAGCTCCGCCTGCGGAACGCCGAGATCGAGATGGCGGCCGCCCCCGAATACGACCACGTCGTGGTGAACGAGGATGGCCGGATCGACGAGACGGTCGACGCGATCGCCGCGATCATCGCCAAGGAGGCCCTGCGCCCGCGCCACTACGAGCTGTGACCGCGCGGGCGGAGGTCGCGGTCTTCGCCGGCTTGCGTGGTCCGGCCCGCACGTTCACCTATGCGGTGCCCGACGGCCTCGAGCTGCGGCTCGGGCACCTGGTGCGGATCGGATTCGGCGCCCGAGCGGTGCAGGGGGTGGTCGTCACCCTCGATCCGCCCGCGCCGGACGTCGCGCTCAAGCCGATCGAGGCGCTCATCCACCCGCTGCCGCTCCTCGCGGGACCGCAGCTGGCCCTCGCCCGCTGGACAGCGACCCGCTATCGCTGCGGACTGGCCGATGCGGTGCGCGCGATGCTTCCGCCGGGGCTGGCCGCGCGGGCAGGCGCCGGACTCCCGGCGTCCCGGGGCGGCCGGACCGAGGCGGTCTTCGCTCTCACCGCAGCGGGCCGGGCGGCGCTTGCCGCCGGCGGGCGGGGCCTTGGCGCACGCCAGCTCGCGACGCTGCGAGCGCTCGCCGCGGGCGCGGTCACCGGCGCCGATCTGCTCGCGGCCGAGGCGAGTGCCGACGCGGCGCAGCGCCTCGCCATCCGGGGACTGGTCACCGCCGGGCGGCGAGGTAGCAGGCGGATCCCGCTCGAGCTCGGCCTCACCGACGACGACGGTGCGCGCACCGCCAGCCTCACCGGAGCCCAGGCGGATGCGCTGGCTTGGATCACCGGTGCGATCGGTTCGGGGCGCGGCGCCCTGCTTCACGGCGTCACCGCCAGCGGGAAAACGGAGGTGTACCTGCGGGCGACGGAGGCGGCGCTCGGCCGCGGGCTGGGCGCGATCGTCCTGGTGCCCGAGATCGTCCTCACCGTGCAGATCGTCGCGCGGTTCGTCGCCCGATTCGGCGATCGGGTCGCCCTGCTTCACAGCGCATTGTCCGCGGGTGAGCGATTCGACGAGTGGCGCCGGGTGCTCGACGGAGTCGCCGATGTCATCGTTGGCTCGCGCTCCGCCTTGTTCGCACCGCTCCCGCGGCCCGGGCTCATCGTCATCGACGAAGAGCAGGAGCCCTCCTACAAGCAGGAGAGCGCGCCCCGATATCACGCGGTCGACGCGGCCCTGGAGCTCGGCCGGCTCACCGGTGCCGCGGTGGTGCTCGGCAGCGCGACCCCGCGGGTCGTCACCTATCACGCCGCCACGACCGGCGAGCTCGCGCTCCTCGCGCTCCCCGAGCGCGTACAGGAGCGCCCGATGCCCCCCACAACGATCGTTGACCTCAGAACGGAGCTCCGGGCGGGGAATCGCAGCACGTTGTCCGAGGCTCTGCGCACCGCGCTCCGCCGGACGGTGGGCCGCGGCGCGCAGGCGATCCTCTATCTCAACCGCCGTGGCCTCGCGACCGTCGTGCTTTGCCGTGCCTGCGGGTATGTGGTGCCCTGCCCGGCCTGCGACATCCCGTTCGCGCTCCATAACGACGGCCGGCTGGTGTGTCACCGCTGCGGGCGGGATGAGCCGCGGGCGCCGGCGGTCTGCGCGAGCTGCGGCTCGGACAAGATCCGGCATCTCGGGGTCGGAACGCAGCGGGTGGAGGAGGACGTGCGCGCGGCGGTGCCTGGCGCGCGGTTGATCCGGCTGGACCGGGACGCGATGAAGGCGAAGGGCGCACACGCCGCGGCCTTCGAGCGGATGCGCTCCGGCCACGCGCAGATCATCGTCGGGACGCAGATGGTCGCGAAGGGGTTCGATTTCCCGGGCGTGACGCTGGTCGGCGTAGTGAACGCGGATACGGTCCTGAACCTTCCCGACCACACCGCAACGGAGCGGACGTTCCAGCTCCTCGCCCAGGTCCTCGGCCGCTCGGGCCGCGGGACCGCGGCGGGGCAGGGGATCCTCCAGACCTATCTGCCCGACCATTACGTCATCCGTGCCGCCGCCGCGCACGACTACGCCACATTCTTCCTTGCCGAGCTCGTCGCGCGGCGCCGCTTCGGCTACCCGCCGTTCGGCCGCCTTGTGCTGCTGCAGACCGCGGCCAAGCGCGAGGAGACCGTCGAACGGCGGGCCCGCGACCTCGCCGGGCGGTTGCGCGAGGCCGCCGCCGGCGATGCCGAGGTCCTTGGGCCCGCCCCCGCGTTCGCGGCGAAGCTGCGCGGCGATCATCGCGGGCAGGTCGTGCTCCGTGGACGGGACCCGGCGGCGGTGCTCGACCGGGTGCGGATCGGTCCCGAGTGGGTCGTCGACGTGGACCCAATGACCCTGCTCGGCTAGCGTTCTCCCATGAGCGACGAGTCCGCGCCGGTCGAGGCTCCGGAGGAGGAGGCTCCCCCGGAGCCGCGGATCTGGATCACCAAGGGCAGCCCCTGGAGGATCGACCCGGCCCGTCGCGAGCGCTGGTCCACCCCGGATGCGCTTGCCGCGCACGGCCTGGATGTGCGCCAGGTGGGCGATCCGGTCCTGCACGCTCCGGGCAAGAAGCCGCGGCAGGATCGCACCGAGCTCGAGTCCCTGGTCCAGCGGATGTTTGCGTCGATGGTGAAAGCGCGCGGGGTGGGCATCGCGGCGCAGCAGATCGGCGTACCGCTCCGCGTCGTGATCATCGACGTCGATGACGCCGGCATCGTGGCCGTGAATCCGGAGATCGAGTGGGTCAGCCCCGAGGTCGAGGAGACGAGCGAGGGCTGCCTCTCGGTGCGCGGGATGTACGGGATGCTCGAGCGACCGCTCGTGGCCCGCCTGTCCGCGGTCGACATCAGCGGAAAGCGTTTCACCATCGAAGGCGAGGGGATGGGGGCGCAGTGCATGATCCACGAGACCGAGCACACCAACGGCACGCTGTATACCGACCGACTCCGCACGCGCAGTGACCTCTTCACCGTCGATCCCGACGACCCGGATGGGGAGCATCAGTCGCTCTCCGGACACAGCCGGGCGGAGATGGAGCGCACGACGTCATAGCGGCCGGGCCGCCGCGGCGTGTGGTGTTCCTGGGCACCCCGGCCTTTGCCGTGCCGGCGCTCGACGCGCTCGTGTCGCTCGCCGCCGCGGGGGAGATCGAGCTTGCCGGCGTGGTGACCCAGCCGGATCGGCCGGGCCATCGCGGCCGGATCGCCAGATCGGCCGTCGCGCAGCATGCGGAGGAGCGTGGTCTCACCGTGCTTCGGCTGTCGCGCCTGCGGGGAGCCGATCTGGATGCGGTACGGGCGCTCCGGCCGGAGGCGCTCGTCTGGGCGGCGTACGGGAATCTCATCCCGGCCGAGCTGCTCGATGCGGTGAAGGGCCGGGCGATGAACGTCCACGCCTCGCTCCTGCCCCGTTGGCGCGGCGCGGCGCCGATCGCGCACGCGATCCTCGCCGGCGACCAGGAGACTGGGATCACCCTGATGGAGGGGACCGCCGAGCTCGATGCCGGCGCGATCCTCGCGACCGGCCGCATCCCGGTGCTGGCCGACGACGACGCCGGGAGCCTCACCGCGCGCCTCGCGGCGCGGGGTGGCGAGCTCCTCCGGGATCGGCTCGGCGCCTATCTCGCCGGACGGCTCACCCCGCGCCCGCAGGACGCCGCCGCGGTGACCTGGGCCCCGAAGCTCACGACCGCGGATGGCCGGCTCGACCTATCCGATCCGGCCGAGGCCCTCGAGCGGCGGGTACGCGCGATGACCCCCGCGCCGGGTGCCTGGACGACGTTCCGCGGTCAGCGGCTGCTGATCCTCCGCACCGCCGTGGCCGGCGATCGCGGGACCGCCCACGGGACGCTCGTGGCGCCGGGCGGTCACCCGCGAGTCGCCGCCGGGGCCGGCTGGCTGCGCCTCATCGAGGTCAAGCCGGCGGGAAGGCGCGCGATGGCGGGCGCGGACTGGGTCCGGGGGATCGGGCTCCGGCCGGGCGATCGCCTGGGCGACGGGCCGGCCGCCTGAGGGGGGCATAGTGGGGGAGATGCCGCTCGACAGGTCCCTCGCCGCGGTACCGGCGGCGGAGCCGCGCCCGGCGATCAGCGACGTGACCGACGCGGCCCTTGCGGCCTGGCTCGCGGCACGCGGGGAGCCGCGCTATCGCCTGCGGCAGATCCGTCGGCACGCCGCACGGACCAGTGCGGCGGACTGGGGCGCGCTCACCGACCTGCCGGTCGCGGTGCGCCTGGCCCTGGCCGCGGCGTTCCGTTGGTCGGCGGTCGTCCCGGTCACCGAGCTGGCGAGCGCCGACGGCGAGACGCGCAAGGTCCTGCTGCGGCTTCACGACGGCCACCTCATCGAGAGCGTGCTGATGCCGCATCACGGTGCCCGCAACTCGGTCTGCATCTCGACCCAGGCCGGATGCCCGATGGCCTGCGCCTTCTGCGCGACCGGCGAAATGGGCCTCATCCGCAATCTCACCACCGGAGAGATCGTCGATCAGGTACGCCATTGGCAGCGCGAGCTCGCGGGCCGGGGCGAGCGGGTGTCGCACGTCGTGTACATGGGCATGGGCGAGCCGTTCAACAACTACGGCCCGACCGTGGCCTCGGTGCGCAGGCTCATCGCATCCGACGCGTTCGGGATCAGCCCGCGGCGCATCACCATCTCCACCTGCGGGGTCGTGCCGAAGATCGACGAGCTGGCTGCTGAGGGACTGCCGATCAACCTCGCCGTGTCACTCCACGCGGCCGATGACCAGACCCGCTCTCGGATCATGCCGATCAATAGGCGCTGGAGCGTTGAGGAGGTGGTCGCGGCTTCCGCCCGGTATGTCGAACGTACGAGGCGCCGGGTCACCTTCGAATACATCCTGCTCGCCGGGGTGAACGACTCCGAACCCACTGCGACCGCGCTCGCCGCGCGGATCGCCGCCTCGGGCCGCGTCGCCGACTACCACATCAACCTCATCCCGGTGAACGCCGGGCCGGGGGGATTTCGACGGCCGGAGCCGGAAGCGATGGAGCGGTTCGCAGCCATCCTCCGTGCGGCCGGGATCGCCGCGAGCGTGCGGATCAGCAAGGGGCAGGACATCCGTGCCGGCTGCGGTCAGCTCAAGGTCGCGGAGCGATCGGAGGCGCACGAGCGCGACGGCGTCGCTCCGGTGGGTCGGGCCTCGGGCCGGGCCTCGGGTCGGGCTAGGTGGCCTTCGCCGCCTTCTTGGCCATCCGGGCATCCTTCGTCTCGGTCCGTAGGCAGCGGGTGCACACGAGGAGCTTGACCCCCTTGATCATGGCGGGATGCAGATTCGCGTCGAACCGGCGCTTCGTATGCACCTTCGAGTGGCTGACATTCGATCCAAAAGCGGCATGCTTGCCGCAGAGCGCGCAGGCCCGGGGCATCGGTTCACCTCAACTGCTCAATTGGCTCAACTGAATGGACTTCGCGCTTCGTCGCGGGGCTCCGCGACGGCGCTCGCGGCTGGTAAAGTCCGGCACATCGTAACACGGTGTGATGGGGAAGCGGTCCAGCGTGCGTTGTCCGCGGCGGCGGAGCGTCTCGAGGCCGCCGTCGACGAAGTGAACGCGCTGAATGTCTATCCGGTGCCGGATGGGGACACCGGCACGAACATGCTCCACACCGTCCGGACCGCGCTGCAGCACGCGCAGCGCTCTATCGACCGCTCTGCCGCGGCGGTCGCGGCCGCGGCGGCCCACGGGGCGCTGATGGGCGCCCGAGGGAACAGCGGGGTCATCCTCAGCCAGATCCTGCGGGGGCTCAAGGACGCGCTTGCCGCGGGCGAGGTCGACCTGCGCGCGGCGTTCGCCCAGGCGTCGGCGCACGCGACCGCAGCGGTCACCGCTCCGGCGCCGGGGACGATCCTCACCGCGCTCGCCGAGATCGAGTCGGTCGTACGGCGGGGTGGATCGGAGCCGGCCGACGTCCTGCAGGCGGCGGTCGACGCTGGTCGGGGAGCGGTGGACCGGACGAAGAACGACAACCCCACGAATCGGGCCGCGGGGGTCGTCGATGCGGGTGCGCGCGGGCTGTGGATCCTGCTCGATGGGGCACTGGCGAGCGTGCTTCCGGGGGGGGATCAGGCCGTGCATCCCAGGCGGGCGGACGCTCCTCGCGCGTCCGGAGGCTCGCCCGCGGACGCCACTCCGACCGGAGACCAGCTCGCGAATGAGACCGCGGGCTCAATGCTCCCGCGCGAGGGCCGTCCTCGCGCCTTCGGCGACGCGTCCACGGGCGGGCGAGCACCGACACCTCCCGTTGCGGCGTGGGCGGGTGCGTACGACGTCCAGCTCCTCATCACCGCGCCGTCGCGCACCGTCGCGGCGCTCCGTGAGGAGATGCTCGAGTTCGGGGCGGACTGCGTGCTCGTCGTCGGGGACGAGACGGTCTGCAAGATCCACGTCCACACCCTCCGTCCGGACAGGATCATCGGCATCGCGGTCACCGCCGGGCGCATCAGCGACGTCGTGGTCGAGGACCTGGAGCGGATGTCGGCCGAGCACGAATCGGCGACGGGCATCGTGGTACCGCCGCCCGAGCGCGGGCCCGCCCCGCGGGCGGCGGTGGGGGTCGTCGCGGTGGTCCCGGGCGAGGGCCTCGCGTCGGTGGTGCGGTCGCTGGGGGCCCATCCGCTCCACGGGGGGGCCTCGATGAACCCATCCACCGAGGAGCTGTTGGCGGCGATCGCCGCCACCGGGGCTGCACATGTTCTCGTGCTGCCGAACGACAAGAACGTGATCCTCGCGGCGCGATCGGCGGCCGCGCTGGCGAAGTGCACGGTCACCGTGCTCCCGCTCGACAATCTAGGGGCCGGGATGGCGGCGCTGCTCGCGTTCGATGCCGAGCGCTCGGCGGCCGAAGCGGTCGCGGCGATGACCGCGGCGGCGGAGCGCGCGCATGCCATCGAGATCACGCGGGCCACCCGATCGGTGACTGTGGACGGGATCGCGGTCCGTGAATCGGAGATGATCGGGCTCCTCGACGGCCGGGTCGTGGCCCACGGCGAGGACGAGGCCGCCGTGCTGGGTGACGCCGCCACGAGGCTCGAGCAGATCGGCATCTTTACCGTCTATGTCGGGGCGGGGGTGGATGCGGATCGGGTCGCCGCGGCGCGGGCGCGGCTCGTGCGGGCCTTCCCGGATGCCGAAATCGAGATCGTCGCCGGCGGGCAGCCGCATTATCCGTTCGTCGTCGCCGCTGAGTAAGCGGCCGGCGTCGAGCCTGGACCTCGGCGTCGCCGCGCTGCCCGGTGTGGGCGCGAGCTCGGTAAAGCTGCTC
>DATCNH010000009.1:0-29310 GCA_036565345.1 Candidatus Limnocylindria bacterium
CCACCGGCTCGCGGCCGGCGATCCCGCCGATCCCCGGCCTGGACACGGTGCCGTACCTGACGAGCGACCTGCTCACCAGCGGCGAGGCGATGGAGCTGACCGTGCAGCCACGCTCCCTCGTCATCGTCGGTGGCGGGTACATCGGCCTGGAGCTAGCCCAGCTGTTCGGGCGGCTGGGGACCGGGGTCACTCTGCTCCAGCGCGGGGAGGCGCTCCTTGCCGGCTACGAGCCGGAGGTCGGGATCGCGGTGCACGCGGCCCTCGCCGGCGAGGGCATCGACATCCGGACCGGCACCCGCATCGTCGGCGTGCGCGCCGCCGATGGCGGCGTGACCGTCGTCGCCGAGACCGACGGGCGCGAGCGCGAGATCGGCGCCGAGCGGCTGCTCATCGCGACGGGCCGGACCCCGAACACCGCCGGCCTGGGCCTCACCGAGGCCGGCGTTCGTCTGGACGGCCGTGGGTTCGTCCGGGTGGATGAGCAGCTGCGCACGAGCGTGCCGCACATCTGGGCGGCCGGGGATGTCATCGGCTCCCAGACCGGCGCGCAGATGGCCACCCCGGTGGGGGCGCACGACGGGAACATCGCCGCCGGGAACGCGCTCGGGGCGGAGGTGCGGACGGTGGATCACGCCGTGCTGCCGCGCACGATCTTCACCGACCCGCAGGTCGCCACCGTCGGCCTTACCGACGAGGAGGCGAATGCCCGTGGGTTCGTCTGCCGCTGCAACACGGTCGCGATCCACTACGTCCCTCGCGCGGGTGCGATCCGGGACGAGCGAGGGATCATCAAGATGGTGCTGGAGGAGCAGAGCGGCAAGGTCGTTGGCGTGTCGATGGTCGGACGGGACGCCGGCGAGGTGATCCACGAGGCCGCGATGGGGCTGCGCTTCGGCGCGACGGTCCACGACTTCATCGATCTCGTCCACGTCTACCCGACGATGGCCGAGGCGCTGAAGATCGTCGCGCTCTCGTTCTTCAAGGACGTCACGAAGCTGAGCTGCTGCGCGGAGTGACCGAGGTCGTCGTCCTTCGCCTGCGCGGCCTCACCTGAGGCGCCGCGGCGGGCCTCGGCTGAGGCTCGCGCATCGCGCCCGTGCTGGCGCGCCTGAGCGAGATCCCGGGGGTCGGTCGGCCGGAGGTCGATCATCGCGGCGAGCTGCTGCGGATGCGTCTCGATCGCGGCGAGGCGCTCAGCGTCGTCCACGCCGCGCTGGCCGAGCTGGGCTACCGCGCGGAGCGTTGTTCCGAAGCGGTCGCGGCCACCGCCGCGGTCCGGTGGTACGGGACCGCGGGAGTGAGCGATCTGTCGCGCGAGGAGGCCGGGGTGATCGCCGCACGAGTGGTCCCGGCGGTCGCCCGCGGACAACGTCTTGACCAGGCGGCGACCGACGAGCTCGCCCGAGCGGTCGGCGACGCGCTGTACCGGTGCTTCACCGCGCACACCCTGCCCGCCGCCGCGCCCCCGATCGCGCTGCGCGCGGCCTGCGCCGCCGATGTCGAGGCGGCGGCGGTGCCGCACATCGGCGCCGCCGCGGCGCGCGCGCTGAGTGCCGCGCTCTGGGACGATCTCGCCGTGTCACCGTGAAGCGGGAGAGCCGTGATGACCAACTGGCCCGGCTTGGTGTGGCATCGATCGAGGCGGCGATCAGCCCGGCGGCGTGCCCGCCCCACTCGGCCGCCGAAGCGCGGTCGAGCCGAAGACCCAGAGCACTCCGGCAAGCGGGACGGCGAAGAGCGCCCCGACGATGCCCCCGACCTCGAGCCCGGCGATGAGCGCGAGCATCGCGGCGAGCGGGTGCAGCCCGACCGCGTGGCCGGAGATCCGCGGCACCAGCAGGTTCGCCTCGAGCTGCTGGATGATCACGAATGCGAGGATGACCCAGAGGACCACCGGGAACGGCTGGAACAGCGCGACGAGCACCGCCGGGATCGCCCCGAGGATCGGTCCGAGCATCGGCACGAGCTCGAGGATGCCGGCAAGGACCCCGAGGACGATCGCGTAGGGCACTCCAAGGATGAGCAGCGCCAGGGTGGAGGCGACCCCGACGACGAGGGCGAGGATGAGCTGCCCCCGGACGTACGCTCCGAACACGCGCACGACCTCCGCCTCGACCCGTTCGGCGTGCGCGCGGGGACGGAGCGGAAGCAGCCGCAGGAAGAACGTGCGCATCCGGCGGGTGTCGAGCAGGAGGTAGAGCGCGATGACGAGGACGAGGAACAGGTCGACGATCGCCGAGAGGAGACGGACCACGATGCTCACCGCCTGCTCGGCGAAGCCGCCTCCGACGGACGCAAGCGCGCTGCCGGCGCGCTGCCGGACCTCCTCCGGGACCTGATACCCGAGGACCGTCACCGGCGCGCCGCTCTGGAGCTCCGCGACATATCCCGGGAGCGCGTCGGAGAGTCGCGCTGATTCTCGCACCAGGGGAGCGGCGATCACCACCAGCACGGCGACCAGCACGGCGATGGTGGCCAGGAACGTGATCGCCACGGCGACCGGGCGGTGGCGGACCGCTCGCTCGATCCGAGACACGAGCGGGCTGAGCACGAACGCGACCACGATCGCGAAGAGCAGCACGAGCCCGAGATGCCCGAGCGGCGCGAGGAGCTCGCCGAGCGACCGTAGCGCGGTGATGACGGCGACGATCGCCGCGGCGCCGACTAGGACATAGGTCACCCACCAGCGCTGGATCGGGGGCCGCGGGGTCTCCGCTTCCGGATCGGTCACGCCGACAGCCTACGGTCCCGCCCTGCCGCTGGTTTCGCTTCGGCGAACCAGCTGGACCTACCCGGCGAACGTCCGCCAGAGCAGGTTCGCGACGCTGACGATGAGCAGGGTGACGATGAGCTGCCGGAAACGCCGCTGGTCGAGCCGGCTGCGGGCCCAGATCCCGGCCATGAGCGCGAGCAGCGTCGGCACCAGGCCGAGCAGACCGAGGGCCACGAGATCGGGGGTGTACAGGCCGAGGAGCACGAAGCCGACGACCTGCACGATCGAATTCAGCTGGAAGATCGCTGCCAGCACGATGACGTACTCCGAGGTGCGAGGCGGCGAGCATGGAAGTACGAGCCGATGAGCGGGCTCGCGATCGAGGTGCTCCCCTGCGCCGTCCCAGCGAGCAATCCGAGGAGTGGCCCGCCCCAACGGTTCCGGCGTGAGGCCGAGTCGGTCCCCAGGAGGCGGTCGCCGCGGAGCAGGAAGAACAGCACGAGCGAGGCGATGACGATGGCGAACACCTTCTGATCGACGCGCGACAGGAGCAGCACGCCGAGCGCGCTGCCGATCGCTCCTGCGACGAGGATCGGGAGGATCCCTCGCATGACCGAGAACGAGCGGCCACGCTGGACCAGCAAGAGCGAGTTCGAGGCAAGGATCGGGATGCTGATGATTACGATCGCCGGCCGAGGCCCGAAGACCCCGGCGAGGATCGGCGTGGCGATGAGCGGCAATCCCATCGCGGTCGCCCCCTTCGCGAATCCGGCAAACGCCAGACCGGCGACGAGAATGACGAGGTCGAGTGGATCCATCAGGCCGGACGCGGCGCGGGGTCGCTCGCGACCAGTGCGTCCCACTCGACCGGTGCCAGGCGGTCGGTCGCGATGAAGCCGCGACCGACCTTCGCCTGCGGGACGTCCCCGATCCGGACGATGTCCGCAGTGTGGTCGAAGCCGGCCCCCCCGACGAGCGCGGAGCCGACTCCGTAGACATCCACCGGGACGCCGAGCGCTTCGAACCGGCGGATCTTCTCCACGTCAAAGCCGCCGGAGGCCACGATCTTCACATGCCCGTACCCCGCACGGTCGAGCGCCTGCCGCAGGAGCTCGATGAGGCGGGGCGTGACGCCATGGACCGTGCCCGCGACGGCCCCGTGCGCGGCCGCGATCTCGCGCGCGATGGAGGCGTCGATGATCGACTCGCTCGTGTCCACCCGTACCCCCCAGAGTCGGCTGCCGAGCGCGTGCGCGACGCCGAGCGAGGTGTTCACCACATCGTTGTCGTAATCGACGAGGCTCGTGACGTTCACATGGCCCTCGGCCGTGCCGCGTCCGGTCAGATGGCCGACGATCTCCGTCGCACGATTGACGTGCTCATCGAACTTCACCGTCGCGAGCGTGGTGTCGCCGCCGTAGGCCGCGATGAGGGCATGCGGCACGGTTCCGAGGCCCTTCGAGCCCCACCACTCGCCCTGCTCGTCGGTCGAGACTCCGATCGCGCCACCGACATATGCGGCGTACCCGGAGCCGGCCTGCGCCTCGTGCGGCGAATGCCGTGCGCCGAACATGATCACCGGCTTTCCGTTCGCGGCGGCCACGACGTCCCGGGTGTTCGTTGCGATGCGCGTCCCCTCGGTGAGGGCCCCGAGGTAGAGGGTCTCGAGGTGCGCGAAGCTTGCGTAATCGCCTTCGAGGTGCATGACCGGCTCGTGCGGCGCCGCCGATTCGCCATCATGCAGGGACGCCACGGCAAGGTCGTGCCAGGCCGGCTCCCAGAGCGCGGCGAGCTCGGCGGATGCGTCGTAGACCGCGCGGGCGAGCGGCTCGTACGCCCTCCAGCCGCCCTCGTGCGGGAGGCCCAGCCAATGAGCGTAGGCCCGCCGCTCGGCGTCGAGATATCGCTCGAAGAGCATCTCGCTGCGCGCGCGGTCACGGTACCGGCCGGTCCCGACGTGCAGGATCGCGAGGGCATGGTCGGTCCCGACGATCACCGCATCGGGATGCTTCTGGAAGACCTGCATCGTCACGCGTCCGGCGCGGCCGTCGCGCTCGAGGATGAGCTTGGTGCGCGCGAAGTAGATATCGCTCTTGTAGCCGGCGCGGACCTTCTCGACCGGGAGACGGAAGGTGGATGGCGGGAGACGCCGGCGGACGATCAAAACAGCGACATGAGCATGCCGCCGTCGACCTGGAGCGACACCCCGGTGATGTATGACGCGCGGGGTGAAGCGACGAAGACGACCGCGGCCGCGAACTCTTCCGGTGTGCCGTACCGGGCCAGGGGGATGACCGTCCGCTCGTAGCGCTCGCGCACCGCTTCGGGGGCCAGCCCCTCCCGCTTCGCGGTGAAGGTGTCAAGCTCGATGAGCCGGTCGGTCGCGATCCGCCCGGGCTGGACCGCGTTCACCCGGACACCGTCCTTCGCGAGGTCGCTCGACAGCGTCTTCAACATTCCGTGGACCGCCGCGCGGATCGCGTTCGAGAGGATGAGGTTCAGGTACTGGGTCGGCTGCCGGAGCGAGGTCGAGGTCGAGAACACGATCGAGCCCTTCGCGTTCCGCAGCTCGGGCAGGGCGAGCCGGGTGAGTCGTATCGCGGAAAAGAGCGTTAGATCGATGGCCGTCTGCCACGCGGCATCGTCGAGATCATCGAACCGCCCGGGCGCCGGTCCGCCGGCGTTCACGACGAGGATGTCGATGCCACCGAGCGCCGCGGCCGCGGTCTCCACGAACGTGCGACAGCCGGCGTCGGTGCTCACATCTGCGGCGATCCCAAGCGCCCCGCCGCCGATCTCGCCCGCGACGCGATCGATCGTCGTCTGGTCGCGGCTGCAGATCGCCACGCGCGCGCCCTCGCGTACGAACTCCTGCGCGATCGCGCGCCCCAGACCCTTGCTCGCCGCGGCCACGAGCACGCGCTTGTCCTTCAGTTCCAGATCCATGGCGTCTCCTCTCGCATCACAGCAGCCCCGCCGCGATGCCTGCGATGATCGCGGCGGCGAGCAGCAGGCGGTAGCCGACGAACCATCCCAGCGAATGGGATCGCAGGAAGCGGACCATGAATGCGACCGCCGCGAGGCCGCTCGCGAACGAGACGGCGAATCCGATGACGACGACATCAAGGTGGCCGCCCAGCTCACCGAGCTTCCGTGCGTCGAGCAGCGTCTTCGCGCCGGCGCCGAGGATGATCGGGGTCGCCATCAGGAAGCTGAATCGCGTCGCGTCCGCGCGCTCGAGGCCGCGGATCAGGCCTGCCGAGATCGTGATTCCCGAGCGGGAGACGCCGGGCAGGAGTGCCAGCGCCTGGGCCAGGCCCATGAACAGCGCATCCGGGAGGCCGAGCGACTCCCAGCGTCGCCGCCGCGTCGCCAGGCGCTCGGCGACCACGAACACGATCGAGCCAAGGATCAGTCCGACCGCGATGAGCAGCGGCCCGCGCAGGGTCCGTTCGACCGCGGACTCGAGCAACACCCCGGCGATCGCCCCCGGGATGCTCGCGACGACGACGAGGAGCGGAAGCCGCCAGCGCCGGCCGGCGACATCGGCGAGCAGCCCGAGCCAGGTCCGCGCGAAATACAGGACTACCGCGAGCGCCGTCCCCAGATGCAGAGCGACATCGAAGGACAGTCCGAAGCGTTTGGGGTCCAGCTTCAGCAGATCGCTGACGAGGATGAGATGCGCGGTCGAACTCACCGGGAGGAACTCGGTGAGGCCCTGCACCAGCCCGAGAATGATCGCCGCGAGTGTGTCGTTCATGCCCGAATGCTCGCACGAGCGGACCGGATCGCGTCGTGGGCGCTCTGCTCATGGTCCCGGGCGCCTTCCAGCAGGTTCGCCCAGGCCCGCCGCTGGCCACCGTCGCCGAACCGCATCGCGGTGGCCGCGTTGAACGGCGCGACACCGAACTTCTCTGCCGCGTCGGCGACATACCCGTACGACTCGGCAGCGCGCAGGAGATCGGAGCCAGGCAGCGTCGCGAACGTCGATCGCAGGCCGCGCAGGAATCGCGACGCCGCGCGCCGCTTATCGGCGAGCAGCTGCCGCATCGCGTGATCGGCGAAGGCCGCGGTCGCGGTGTGCCGCGCGTCGGACCAGCGCGAGTCGTCCCGAAGCTCGGCGATCCAGGTCTGCATCGCCTCATCCGAATCGGCCGCCCCGCCGATCGCTGCATCCAGCCCGTTTGTGGCGAGCACGGTGCGGTCCACCCCGGGCGCGCGGTCGAGGAAGATCGGGGTCCCGTGATCGGCGTCGATGAACGCCGTGCCGTCGATCTCGCTCGGTGCGTCGGTCCTGTCGAAATACGTCCGGACCAGGAGGCGGTCACCGCCCGCAGGGCGCTCGATGTAGCCGACGATGACCCCGTATTCCGGCGGTCCGACCGCGCCGCGCACGAGTGGCGGCAGGCCGTCGTCGATCGCCTCGCGGATCCGCAGCGTCACCAGCTCACGGAGCTCGTCGTCGAATGGCGGCACCAGCTCGTCGAGCCGGACGGCTGCCGCGGCGGCGGCACGGGCGCGGGTCGCCGGGTCGCGTGGCGACGCGGCGAGGGGATCCCAGGCGACCGGGTCGATCCCGGTCGCGAACGCCGCGCCGGAGCAGCCCATGACCCAGTCGTAGTCGGACTTCGTCGCCGCGGCCAGGGCCGCCGGGAACGTGCATTCCCGTCCCGCACCGAAGCGGAGCGGGCCGACGTCGGCCGAGCGCCGGCTCAGACCGCGGTCTCAGGGAAGGCGTGCTTCAGGACCGCGACCGTCATCACGTCCCGCCGATCTGCAGCTCGGAGATGAGGAGCGTCGGGCTTCCGATACCGGCGGCGCCCACGGTGAGGTCGCGGCCGATCCCGCTCACCGAGGCGAGCAGCGTCGTGAGGTTGCCGGCGATGGTGATGCCCTGCACCGGGTGGACGCGCGTCCCGCGCTCGAGATAGTCGCCGGTGGCGCCGAGCGAGAACTCCCCGGAGATCGGATCGACGGTGTGGAGGTTGAGGAGCGAGGTGATCCGGAGCGCGCGGTCGAGGCTGGCGACCATCGCCTCGGGATCGGCGTCGCCGGCCTCGATCCGGAAATTCGCGACGCCGATCCGGCCGGGCTGCGCGTATGAGCCACGGCGGGCGTTCCCGGTGGGCGCGATGCCCATCTTGCTTGCGGTCTTGAGCGACGAGAGGTAGCCGCGGAGCACGCCCCGATCGAGCAGCGTACGGGTCGTCGTCTCGACCCCCTCGCCGTCGAACGGCGAGCTGCGCAGGCCGCCCGGCGCGCGGGCGTCGTCGACGATCGTCACCTGCTCGTTCGCGACCTGCTCGCCGATCTTGGAGGCGAAGAGGCTTTTTCCCTTGAGGACGCTGTCCGCCGAAAAGAGCGGCGCGATGGTGCCGAGCAGGGCCATGCCCATGTACGGGTCGAGCACGACCGCAAGTCGCTGCGTGGGAATGGCCCGTGCACCGAGCTTCGCCGTGGCCAGCTGGGCCGCGCGTCGGCCGGTGGCCTCCGTGTCGAGGTCGGCGAACCGGCGGCTCGCCTGGCTGTGGGAGCCGATCTGGCGCTCCTCGCCGTCGGTCGCGACAGCCGACGTACCGACGCTGTAATACGCGGCGCGATACGCGCCGCGTACCCCGCCGGTATTCGCGAGGATGTTCGTCGTCACGCCATCGCCGTAGGTGGTCTTGCGGAACGCCGTGATCCGCGGATCGGCGGCGCGTGCGGCGCGCTCGACGGCGAGCGCGACCTCGGTGCGCTCCGCCACCGATCGCTCCTCATCCTGGTCGACCAGTCCGAGATCGACCGGGGTGAGCGGGACGTCCGCGAGTCGGAGATGAGGATCGGGCTCGGTCACCACGCTCATGTCGCGGGCCGCGTCGACGCAGGCCGCGATCCCGTCTCGGGTGAGGTCACTGGTGTAGGCGAAGCCGGCCCGGCCGTCCCGCAGGACGCGAACGCCGATGCCGCGCTCGCCGCGCGAGATCACGTTCTCCACCGTGCCATCGCGCACCTCCACGGAGGTCGACCAGCCCTCGCGCAGGAACACCTCTCCGGCGGACCCGGACGCCCCGATGGCGCCGATCGCGCGATCGACGGCGGCGTCGCTATCGAGCTTGTCGCTCATCCGCTCACCTTGCCGCCGACGACGACGGAGGGGATGCGCAGCGTCGGCTGCGCATCCGCGACTGGCGCACCCTGGCCCTCCTTGCCGCAGGTCCCGGTCGAGTAGCCGAGGTCCGAGCCGACCATGTCGATCTCGCTCATGAGCTTGGGCCCCTGGCCGACGAGGGTCGCTCCACGGAGCGGCTCGGCCCGCTTGCCGTCGCGGATCCGGTAGCACTCGGTGATCTCGAACGCGAAGTTCCCGCTGATCACGTCGACCTGGCCCCCGCCCATGCCCATCACCAGAAGGCCGTCCTTCACCGAGGCGAGGATCTCCGCCGGATCCGACGCACCTGGAGCGACCATCGTGTTCGTCATCCGGCAGATGGGCAGGTGCCGGAACGATTCGCGCCGCCCGTTGCCGCTCTCCGGGATGCCGAGCTTCGCCGCGTGCCTGCGGTCGGAAAGGTATGTCCGAAGGATCCCGTCCTCGATGAGCACCGTGCGGTGGGTCGCCGCCCCCTCGTCGTCCATCGCCGTGGTCCCGCGCCGATCCGGGTCGGTGCCATCGTCGATGACCGTGATGAGCGGGCTCGCGACCTGCTGGCCGATCTTCCCCGAGTAGACCGACATCCCTTTCAGGTTCAGATCCGCCTCCAGGCCGTGGCCGACCGATTCGTGGATGAGCGTGCCGCCGGCCTCGCTCGAGAGGACCACGGTGTAGGTTCCGGCCGGCGCCGGCTCGGCGGCGACGTTCTGGGCCGCCAGCCGCGCGGCCGTCTCGGCGGTCGCGATGACCGCTTCCTCGGTGAGCAGCTCGAAGCCCTGGGTGCCGGCGAGCGCCTTGTACCCGGACTCGAGGACCGCTCCGGCCTTGGCCGTCGCAAGGACGCCAAAGACGAGACGGACCCGCCGGTCGCTCCGGTGCCGGCCCTCGCTGTTGGCGACCACGACGTCCTGCACGGTCTCGCGGTAGAGCACCGTGACCTGGTGGATCCTGGGGTCGAGCGCCCGGGCTCGCGCATCGGCCAGGCGGAGGAGCGCGACCTTCCGGTGGAGCGGCACGTCGCGCGGGTCGATACGTACGGTGGATGGCCGGGGGAGCGTGTCGCCGCGCAGGCCGGCCAGCTCTCGAATGCCGGTGTCGTCGGCGATGCCCGCGGCGGCGCGGCCGGCGATGGCCATGAGGTCGTCGCCGTCGTTCAGGTTCCCGTTCGCGTAGACGCCGCGATCGCCGCTCGTGACGCGGATGCCGGCTCCCTGATCGAGTCCGGTGATGGCGTCCTCGATCCGGCCGTCGTCGAGGGTGAGCGTGACGATGTGCTGCCGCTCCCAGAACAGCTCGGCCCAATCGCCGCCGCGCGACAGCGCGGTGCGCAGGGCACGATCGATGTCGCGTTCGGACAGCGCCGTCGTCGCACGGGTCAACGTCGCACTTGGAATGGCCGCCCTCCCCTAGAGACGGTGCAGTTTATCCTGCCGGCTCGCCGAGCACGGTGACCCGGATGACGCGCTCCCGTGGCCCATCGAACTCCGCGACGAAGATGCCCTGCCACCGTCCGAGGGCAAGGCGGCCGTCGTGCACTCCCACCGTCGCGTCGGTCCCGGTGAGGATCGTCCGCAGATGCGCGGGTGAATTGCCCTCCGCGTGCCGGTAGGCGGCGTCCTCGGGAATGACGCGCGCGAGGCTCGCGATGAGGTCGCGCTGCACGTCGGGATCGGCGTTCTCGTTGATGAAGATGCCTGCCGTCGTGTGCGTGCTCGCCACGAGGCAGATCCCGGCCCGGACGCCCGACGCGGTCACCGTGTCGGCGACCCGGCCGGTGATCTCGATCGTCTCGGCCGTCGAGGCCGTCCGGAGCCGCAGCTCGGCGTGGTGAACGGTCATCGGTCCGCGAGGATCCGGGCGAGGACCGCGGGTTGGGCGTTCCCGCCGCTCACCACGAGCACGGTCTTGCGGCCGATCCGGGTAGCGCCGGACCGGATCGCGGCCAGCGGCGCCGCACCAGATGGCTCGACGAGCAGCGACAGGCCTTCGAGATAGTCGAAGGTCGCCTGCGCGAGCGCCGCCTCGCTCACCGTGACGATCTCGTCCACGTAGCGGCGGGCGAGGGTCACGTTCAGCTCGGCCGTGCTCTTCGCCACGAGCTTGTCGGCGATGCTGTGCGGATGGTCGAGCGTGACCGGGCGGCCCGCCGCGACCGAGCGGCGGACCGCGTCCGCGCCCTCCGGCTCCACCCCGACGATCCGGGCGCCCGAGCCCCGCTCCTTCATCGCGAGCGCCAGGCCGGCGAGGAGGCCGCCGCCACCGACGGCGACGACGACGGTGTCGGCATCGGGCAGCTCGTCCCAGATCTCCAGGCCGACGGTGCCCTGCCCGGCGACGATGAGCGGGTCGGCGTAGGGGTGGATGAAGGTCCTGCCCTCGGCGGCCTCGATCTGGTGCGCGAGCACGAGGGTGTCGTCGTAGACCTCGCCGCGCAGGAGGACCGTGGCGCCGTAGGCGCGGCACACCGCGACGATCGCCGGCGACACACCCTCAGGCATCACCACCGTCGCGGCAGCGTCCAGGCGCGCGGCGGCGTACGAAACTCCCTGGGCGTGGCTGCCGGCGGAGGCCGCGACGACGCCGCGGGTCCGCGCCGCGGCGTCCAGCGCGGCGATGCGGTTCAGGGCGCCGCGGACCTTGAAGGTCCGGGTCGGCTTGAAGGTCTCGATCTTGAGGTAGATGTCGGCACCGAGCTGGTCGGAAAGGAGCGGGGACCGTTCGAGCGGCGCACGCGGCAGATAACGGTCGACGATCTCGCGCGCGGCGATGACGTCGCCCAGGCCGAGCATGCCGGCCGACGATAGGTCTCCACGCCGGATCACGTCGGTCACCAGCTCCCGCCGCCACCACCACCGCCCCCGCCACCCGAGCTGCCGGACGAGAACCCGCTCGACCCGCTCCCGCCGGGCGTCGAGGCGATCGCGGAAGTGATCTCCCCGGCGAACCCCTGGAGGTCGCCGGACAGGCCGGCGACGCCGAGCGGCGTGCCGATCGGAGAGCCCCCGGAGTACCAGCCGCTCGTCGCGGCCGCCGCGTCGATGCCGGCGAACGCGCGGGCCCATTGATCGACGCAGCCGTAAACGATCGCGTAGGGCAGGTACGCGGAAAAGATGCGTTCGCGCTCGGCGAATCGCTGCCGGTCGGTCTCGGCGACGCCCAGATAGCGCCCGAAGCCGAGCGTCCGCCGGTGGAGCTCCGCGCCCGCTTTCGTCTTCCGCGGCATCCGCGGGGCGATCGCGAGCAACGCGGCCGCCGGCGGGAACGCCGCGAGCCCGACGAGGCCCGCGCCGAGCGTGGAGCCCAGCAGCCAGGTGGCACCGCCCGCGGCGACCAGCGCGATCGCGCCCAAGGCGGCGGACCCGGACCGAACGCGTGCCGGATCGGTGGCGAACCAGCCCCGCGTGACCGCGGCCGCATACAGCTGGCCCTGCGCCTGCGCGAGCGTGCTGACGAACCGCCGGCGGAGCGCCGAGATCGTCACCGTCTCGCCGAGCGCAAAGAGACCTCCAAGGATCGTCCGCTCGTAGTCGCGCAACGCCGTGACATCGGCGGCCTTCCGGGTCAGGAGCCAGTCGCGCTTCCCGAGCAGGCCGCGCTTTGGGATCTCGGTGATCGCAAGGTGGCCGCGCACCGCGAGGTCGATGATCGTGGCGGTGACGTCCTTCGTATCGGCGCGCTCATCGAGGAGGAGCCCGATCTCAGCCGGTCGGAGGTCTTCCGGCGGCGCGTACTCTGGCACGACGGTCTGGTACTCGCGCAGATCGCGCCCGGCGGTCCACCACCGGCGGAAGACGAGTCCCAATCCACCGATCAGGACGACCACCGCGGCTGCGACGATCGGCGGCGTCGCGTCCCAGAAGTCGCCGATCTCGCGCGGCCGTCGCTCCAGGAGCGGCGTCGGCTCGGGGACCGCGCCCTTGCGCAGCGCGGCGACGATCGTGAGCTGCTCGCCGGGCAGGAACATCCTCGTCCCCGCGCCGTAGGCGATCCGGTCCGGCGCCAGCGTGGCGCTGCACGGCGTTGTCGATCCTGCCACACCCTGGAAGCAGGCCGCTCCGGTGAACGCGCCGGCGGGTCCCCGCACCGTCGCGCTCACCTGGCGTGCTGATACGTCCCACGCGCCACCGTTCACGTTCCAGTACAGCTCGTCATGATCGGCGAATCCGTTCAGCGCGCCTCGCACGGTGTACGCGATGCGGTAGCTGTGCTTCCCACTGACCGTACGGTCGGCATCCCCGATCTTGATCCGGATGTCTGCTCCGGTGCGGATCGCCTCGTAGGCGACGGCGGCCCCACGGTCGTCACGGACCGACTGGACGGTGAGCTCATACCGGCGCTCGAGCGCGGGATCGGGTGCCCAGCGGTAACGGACCGGGATGTCGCGGAAGATCCCGTGCTTCTCGAGCGACCCAAAGTCCACGTCGATCGCCTCGAGGACGGCGATCGCGCCATCGGGGCGGATCTCGATGTCCGAGACGAAGCGCTCGATGGTCCAGCCGTCATCCGCGGCTCGCGCCGCCACGCCGAGCGCGGCCTGCGCGCCGAGCAGTAGGAGCAACGCCCCCAGTGCGAAGCCGGTCCGCTTCCTCATCGACCTGCCACCCCGCGACGATACTTCCGACGTGGTCACCCGCGGGGAGGCGCGCGTTCACGCGCTCACGGTCCTGGGTGCGGCGGGCGTGCCGTCCCCGGCCCTCGACGCCGATGTGCTGCTCGCGCACGTCGCGGGAGTGGGGAAGGAGCACCTCATCGCCCACCCGGAGGCCGAGCTGCCCGCCGAGGCCGCACGCCGCTACGAGGCGCTCCTCGCCCGCCGCGCCGCGGGCGAGCCGGTCGCCTATCTCCGCGGCTACAAGGAGTTCTACGGCGTCACCTTGGGGGTCGACGCGCGGGTGCTCGTCCCGCGGCCTGAGACCGAGATCCTGGTCGATGCCGCCCGCGCCTTCGCCGCCGGGCGGCCGCTCACCGTCGTCGATGTCGGGACCGGCTCCGGTGCGATCGCGATCGCGCTCGCGCGCCATGAGCCGGGCCTCCGGATCATCGCGACCGACCTCTCGGCCGCTGCGCTCGCGGTCGCCCGCGACAACGCCGCGGCCAACGGCGTCGCCGCGCGGATCGCGTTCCGTCAGGGCGATCTCCTGGGACCGGTCACCGAGCGGCTAGACATCGTCGCCGCGAACCTCCCCTACCTGCGCGCCGACGCCCTCGCGGATCTTGCCGGGGACCGCGCCGCGCTTGCGTTCGAGCCGCGCCTCGCCACGGTGGCGGGAGACGACGGCCTCGATCTCATCCGCCGGGCGGTCGCCGACCTGCCCCGCGTTCTCGCGCCCGGCGGCGCCGCGTTCTTCGAATGCGATCCAACCCAGGTCGATGCGATCCGCGCGCTCGCCGACCGCCCCGTACGAGTCCTCACCGACCTCGCCGGCCGCGAGCGCGTCGTGGTCCTTGGCCCGTGAGCGCGGGATGGACTGCCGAAGAGCACCGGCCTCAGCCGCGGCCCCCGGCGATCCGGGCCGCTTCCGGTCGCCGGCCGAGCCGGAGCATCGCGAGCGCGCCGATGGCCGGTCCGGGCGTGAGGAGCACGAACGCCCAGCGCCACCCCACCAGATCGCGGGCGACCGGGATGAGCCAGATCGTGACGACCGTGAGCGAGAATCCGATCGCCAGCTGCACCGTCAGGGCGGTCCCGACGTACGCCTGATCGGCGAGCTCGGTGACCATCGTCGAGAACTGCGCCGAGTCGGCGACGACCGCGACGCCCCAGACCATCCCGACCAGCAGCACGACCGCCACCGGCCCGCCGAAGGTCAGCCCGATGAGCGCCGCGCAGCTGCCGGAGACCGCCAGGGCCAGGGCGGTCGTCCGGGTGCGCCCCCAGCGATCGCCGAGGATCCCGCCGGCGACGCAGCCCGCCGCACCGGACGCGATGACGACGAAAGCCCCCAGGGGACCGGCGTTCGCCGCGCCGCCGCCCGACGCGCTCACGCTGTCGGCGAAGAAGAAGGCGAACCACGACCACATCGCGTAGAGCTCCCACATGTGGCCGAAATAGCCGATGTTCGCCAGGCGCACCGCGGGGTCGGCCAGCGCGCGAAGGATGAAGCGCGGCTCGAACGATCCGCGCGGGAAGGGGTAGGGCCCGTCGCGCACGAAGACGGCGACCACAAGCGCGCCGGCCACCGTCATCGCGCTGGAGGCGAGCACCACGATCTGCCAGGGGAGTCCGCCGGCGCCGTTGACCAGATGCGGCAGGGCCGAACCCACGGTGAGCGCCCCGACCATCGTTCCGAGGGCGAGACCGCGGCCGGTCCGGAAATGGGTGGCCATGATCTTCAGCGCCGGGGGATAGATCCCGGCGACGAACACGCCGGTGAGGAAGCGGAACGGGAGCGCCGCCTCGCCGCTGCTGCAGAGCGCGACGAGACCGTTTGCCACCGCCGCCCCGAGGCACGATCCGATGAACACCCAGCGCGCGGGGAGACGGTCCGAGACGTTCGTGACGGCGCTCACGAGCGCGCCGGCGACGAAGCCGAGCTGGACCGAGATGGTCAGAAGCGCCGAGAGCCCGCTGTCGAGCGACCAGATCGTTCGCAGTGACGGGAGGACGGCCGAAGCGGAGAACCACGTGGTCATGGACAGCACCATTGCCATGGCCAGGCGCGCGAGCGCCGACCAGCGAGCGCGGTCCGGGCGGTCCAACCGGCCTATCATCGCTCCATGAAGACCCGCCTCCTTCCGGCCGATGCGCCGGGGGCGGTGGAGGAGGCCGCGAACGCCCTCGCCGCCGGCGAGCTCGTCGCCTTCCCGACCGACACCGTCTATGGTCTCGCGTCCGGCCACGACCATCTGCGCAAGCTGTACGTCGCCAAGGGCCGCCGAAAGGACAAGCGGATCCCGGTGCTCCTGTCCGACGCGTCCAATCTCGATGCGAGCGCGATGGTGACGCCGGCCGCCCGCGCCCTTGCCGCGCGCTTCTGGCCCGGCCCACTGTCGCTGGTCCTCGTCGCCCCCCGTCGCGGCACGATCGCCTTCCGCGTGCCGGCGAACGATGTGGCGCGACGGCTCATCGCCGCGAGCGGCGGCGGCCTTCCGGTGACGAGCGCGAACCGCTCGGGCCGGCCCGATTCCACCACCGCCGCCGGGGTCATGGAGCAGCTCGACGGCCGGGTGGCGATCGTGCTCGACGGCGGCACCTGCGCGGTCGGCCAGCCGTCGACCGTCGTGGACTGCAGCACCGAGCCGATCACGATCCTCCGGGTCGGGGCGATCAGCGCCGCGCTCATCGAGGAGGCCCTCGCCGGGGTCGAGGCGTACTCGTGAGGCTCGGCGTCGCCGCCGATCACGCCGGCGTCGAGCTGAAGGACATCCTGGTCGAGCACCTGCGGGGACGCGGGCATCAGGTCGACGATCTCTCGCCGGCCACCGACCCGGATGACGATTACCCGCTCATCCTCGTCCCGCTCGCGAAGGCCGTCTCCGACCGGCGGGTCGAGCGCGCGATCTTCTGCTGCGGCTCTGGGATCGGTCCGGCGGTCGCGGCGAACAAGATCCCGGGCGTCCGCGCCGCCGTCGTGGAGAACGAGTGGTCGGCCCGGGATGCGGTCGAGCACGTCGACGTGAATCTTCTCACCCTCGGACAGCGGGTCATCGGGAGCGAGCTGGCGAAGAGCATCGCGGACGCGTTCGTCGGTGCATCGGTCCAGGGTGGCCGCCATGCCCGCCGGCGCGAGCAGATCGAGGCGATCGAAAAGGGGGAGCCGACATGAGCGAGCTCGAGCGTGTCGATCCGGAGATCTTCGCCGCGATCGAAGGCGAGCGGCGCCGGCAGGTCGAGAAGATCGAGCTCATCGCGTCGGAGAACTACACCAGCCCGGCGGTCCTCGAGGCCGTTGGGAGCGTGCTCACCAACAAGTACGCCGAGGGCTATCCCGGGCACCGTTACTACGGCGGCTGCGAATGGGTCGACGTCGCCGAATCACTCGCGATCGAGCGGGCGAAATCGCTGTTCGGCGCGCAGCACGCGAATGTCCAGCCGCACGCCGGCGCGCAGGCGAACCTGGCCGCCTACGCCGCGGTCCTGCAGCCGGGGGATACCGTCCTCGGAATGGCGCTCGACCAGGGCGGCCACCTCACCCACGGCTCGCCGGTGAACTTCTCGGCCCAGCTCTACCGCTTCGTCGCCTACGGCGTGAAGCGCGATGACGAGACCCTCGACTACGAGCAGATCCTCGAGCTCGGGAAGGAGCACCGGCCGAAGCTCATCGTCGCCGGCGCCACGGCGTACCCGCGGTTCTTCGATTTCAAGCGCCTGCGGGCGATCGCCGACGAGGTCGGGGCGCTCCTCATGGTCGACATGGCCCATTTCGCCGGGCTGGTCGCCGCCGGCGAGCACCCGAACCCGGTCGAACACGCGCAGCTCGTCACGACGACCACCCACAAGACGCTCCGCGGCCCGCGCGGCGGGATGATCCTCTGCACCGAGGAGCTGGCGAAGGCGGTGAACAAGGCGGTGTTCCCCTACAGCCAGGGCGGCCCGCTCATGCACGTCATCGCCGGGAAGGCCGTCGCGCTCAAGGAGGCGGCGACACCCGAGTTCAAGGACTACGCCAAACGGATCCGCTCGAACGCGACGGCCCTCGCCGGCGCGCTCGCCGCAGCCGGCCTACGGCTGGTCTCCGGGGGCACCGACAACCACCTCATGCTCGTCGATGTGCGACCGCTCGGGACGAAGGGCAAACCGGCCGAGAAGGCGCTCGATCTGGTCGGCATCACCGTGAACAAGAACACCATTCCCTACGACCCGGAGAAGCCGGGCACCGGCTCGGGTATCCGGATCGGCACTCCGGCGGTCACCACCCGCGGGATGGGCGATCCCGAGATGCTGCGCATCGGCTCGCTCATCGCGCGGTGTCTCCGTGAGGCCAAGGATGAGGCCGCCCAGAAGGCCATCGCCGAGGAGGTCCTCGAGCTCACCGGCCGGTTTCCAGTCCCGGGCATCACCCTTGCCGCCCGCGAGGCCGCTCGCGCGTGAGCCCCAGCGTGGCGATCAGCACCCACCCGCTCGTCCAGGAGAAGGTGACCCGGCTCCGGGACGAGCGCACCCCGCCGCCGGCGTTCCGGCAGCTCGTGCACGAGATCGCGCTCCTGGTCCTGTACGAAGCGACCGCCGACCTTCCACTCGCGCCGACCGAGGTGCGGACCCCGCTCGCCCCGTACACCGGCGCGAAGCTCAAGGAGACCGTCGGCCTCGTCCCGGTGCTCCGTGCCGGGATCGGCATGGTCGAGGCCGCGCTCCAGCTCATCCCCGAGGCCCAGGTCTGGCACATCGGCCTGTTCCGCGACGAGCGGACGCTCCGTCCGATCGAGTACTACAACAAGCTTCCCTCAGCGGTCACCGCGCAGGTCTGCCTGGTCCTCGATCCGATGCTCGCGACCGGCGGGTCCGCGGTCGCGACGATCGACATCCTGAAGAAGTGGGGCGCGACGCGGGTGAAGTACGTCGGCCTCATCGCCGCACCCGAGGGCGTCGCCGCGCTGTCGCAGGCGCATCCCGACGTGCCGATCCACGTCGCGCATCTCGACGAGCGGCTGAACGAGAAGGGCTACATCGTTCCCGGCCTCGGCGACGCCGGCGATCGTCAGTTCGGGACGAGTTGAGCGCGGGAATCGCGTCGCGCAGACGGTTCCTCCGCCGCGCCGGACTTCTGACCGGAGTCTGATCGGGCTACGGTCCCTCCGGCGGCTCCTTGAGCAACGCACGAACCGCTTCCGCGAGTGGCGCGAGATCACGCACGATGATCTTGTCGATCTCATCCATGTCGATCCGGAAATACTCGTGGGTGAGCAGGTCGCGCAGTCCGGCGATCGCCTTCCAGGGGATGTCCGGGTATCGCGATCTCGTCTCATCAGCGAGGCCCTTCACCGCCTCGCCCACGATCACGAGGTTGTACAGGATCGCGTCCCGCTTGAGGTCGCCGTGGACCTGGCTATCGAGATGGGCATGAATGGCCGTTAGCGCTTCGGCCAGGTCTTCGAGGCGCTCCCGATCGCTCCGGCTCACAGTCGGCGGATGTCTCGGAGCGCCCCTGACCGCACGCGCCGCTTCAGGATGCGCTCGGTCACCGCGTCGACCCTGACCCCGAGGATCTGCTCGGCCTCCTGCTGGAATCCGATGAGATCGATGAGCGTTCGCCCGGGACCGAGGTCCACGAGCAGGTCGACATCACTCGCTTCGGTCTCCTCACCTCGCGCGACGGAGCCGAACACGCGGACATCGCGCAGGCCGTGCCGCAGGGCCGCGTCCAGGAGCCGCTTCCGTGCGGCCTGCACCGCGACGAATCGGCGATCGCCGCGCCGCCGGCGCGAGGCCGGGGCGGACGTGCGGTTCCCGAGCACCACCGACTCGCCGCAGGCCGCGAGCAGCCGTTCAAGCGTCGCAAGGGAGGGGATGGTGACGCCCGCCTCGTAGCGAGCCACCGCCGATTGGGAGGTCTTCGCCCGCTCGGCCAGAGCCGCCTGGGACAGCCCCGCACGCTTTCGGGCGCCACGGAGGAGCCCGCTCGGACGCATGTGGAGATGATACTGGGTTAGGTATACCGGAGCGTTCCGCTCGTCCCGCCCGCCCGGTCTCCCCATGGTGTGTCCCAAATGGGCTCGCGCTACCGTCTGCCGACATGATGCCGGGGAGGCTTTCCTGAGGATCCCGACCGTCCGGACACCGGCCGCGCTCGCATTGGCCGCGATTCCGGCCGCGCTCGCCCTCGCATTCGTGGCCCAGACCACCGGCCTTCCCTCCTCCATCGTTGGGCCGGAATACTCGCAACCCGATCTCGAGCGTCAGGCGCTGGTGAGTCTCGCGGATGGGCACACGCTGGCGATCGATCCCGCGGCCGATCCGGCGGAGCTCAGCCTCGTTCCCCGGGTCAACCAGGATGATCGGGCCACGATCGATGTTGCGGGGCGGATCGCCGAGGCGGCACGATTCCGCTCGGCCCTCGCCTCGTACGGGACCCGGCGCAACGGCGCCACGGTGACGCTGGTCGGGCCAACGGTCGAGCGCCGCGGCGCGCAGCTCATCCTGCGCACCATCGAAGACGCGACCATCTCATACGAGGTCAACGGCCGCTGGCCGCGTCCGGAGGATGCGTTCAAACAGCGCATCCCCCACGAGTTCGTGTTTGAGGTGATCGGCGCCAGGTGGACTCTGGTGCTCGATCGTCCAGCACCGGGACACGGGTAGGCCGGGCGAGCCCGCCACACCCGCGTGCGGGTGGCCGTGGGCCGCGCTCGAAGACGCGGCAAGGCAGTATCGTCGGTCGCAGTGATCACCTCCACCGCGGTCCTGTTCCTCGGCTCGGCGCTGCTGGCGTTCCTCGTCGCGGTGGCCGCCACGCCGCTCGTGGCGGCGCTCGCCCGGCGATTCGGGCTGCTCGACATCCCTGGCGGCCGCCGCCAGCACCCCGCGCCGATCCCGCGGATCGGCGGCCTGGCGATCGCCATCGCTTTCGGCCTCACGGTCTTCGTCTTCTGGCTCGTCGACCGGTTCGCCGGCCACCCGTTCCTCATCCCGGCGGAGGTTCGGTCGCCGCAGTTCACCCTCACCGCCCTTGCGGCCGGGCTGGGACTCGCGATCGGACTCGTCGATGATGCGCTCGACCTGCGCGCGCGCTGGCAGTTCCTCGGCTACCTCGTCATCGCCGCGATCATCGTCGGGGCCGGGATCCGCATCGATTTCGTGAATGACCCCCGTGGCGACGGACTCATCCGCCTCGCCACGCCGATCGCCGTCGCGTTCACCGTCTTCTGGATCGTGGGCATGACGAACGCCCTGAATTTCATCGACGGCCTCGACGGCCTCGCCGCTGGCGTGTCTGGCATCGCCGCGGTCGCGCTCGGGGCGACCGCGCTGCTCCCCGCAGTGAACCAGCCGTTCGTCGCGTGGATGAACTTCACGCTCGCCGCATCGATCGCCGGCTTCTTGCTGTTCAACTTCCACCCGGCGAAGCTGTTCCTCGGCACCACCGGCGTCGCCTTTGTGGGGACGCTGCTCGCCGTGCTCTCCATCTTCGGCACGGCCAAGCTCGCTGCTGCGCTCCTCGTCCTCGGCGTGCCGATCATCGACGCGTTCTATGTGATCGTCCGCCGCATCGTGCAGCGGCAGGCGCCGTTCGCGCCGGACCGCGGGCACCTGCACCACCGGCTCCTCGACGTCGGGCTGTCGCATCCCCAGGTCGTGCTCCTCATCTACGCGCTGACCCTCGGCCTCGGCGCGCTGGCCTTCGTCACCACCGAGCGTGCCCAGCTCGCGTCGTTCGCCGGTGCGGTGGTCCTGTTCGGGGTCGCGGTCCTCGCGCTCGAGCAGCGCTCCGGAAAGTCGGAGGCCCTCGACCCCGCGCTCTATCCCGACGATGCCGACTGAGCTGATCAAGACCGGGACCTGCAGCTGGACCGATCCGACGCTCATCGCCTCGGGCTGGTATCCGGAGCGCATCGCGAAGAAGGCCGATGAGCGCCTTCGCTACTACGCCGAGCGCTTCCCGGTCGTCGAGAACGACGCCTCGTACTACGCGCTTCCCGATCCGAAGCAGGCGGCCCTCTGGACCGAGCGGACCCCGCCCGGCTTCACGATGGATTTCAAGGCGTTCGCCACGATGACCACGCATCCGACCGACCCGAAGCGGCTGCCGAAGGACGTGCGTGCCGTGCTTGGGGCGGAGGCGCTCGCCAAGCACCGGCTGTATCCGAAGGACTTCTCGCCCGGCGTCCGGGACGAGCTCTTCGCGCGGTTCTGGGTCGCGCTCGAGCCGCTCCGGACCGCGGGCAAGCTCGGCGCGATCCTGCTCCAGTATCCGGACTGGTTCGTCATCTCCCGCGAGAACAAGGCCGAGATCGGACGGGCCCGCGAGCTGCTGCCCGACGACCGCCTCGCGGTCGAGTTCCGGAACCACACCTGGATGAGCGAGCGAAACTCCGCGGAGACCCTCGCCTTCCTCCGGGCGAACGGCCTGACCTACGTGGCGGTCGACGAGCCACAGGGCTTTCCCTCGAGCGTGCCGCCGATCGCCGCGGTGACCAACGACGACCTTGCGATCGTGCGGTTCCACGGCCGCAACGCCGAGAACTGGAAGAAGCCCGGGCTGACCGCAGCGGAGCGGTTCGACTATTCGTATTCCCGGAAGGAGCTCGGTGAGTGGCTGGCACCCATCCGACGGCTCGCCGATGGGGCGAAGGAGGTTCACCTCCTGATGAACAACTGCTACGCCGACAAGGCGGTGAATAACGCCCGGGACCTGGTCCGGCTGCTTCAGGAGGCCGCCGTCGCGGACGCCTGACGTTGGCTACGATGCCCCCGAGTGCCGCGCCCGACGAGACCGTTCCGACCAGTTGGGGACTTCAACACCCGCGAGCGCATCGCGCTCGTCCCGCACACCACCCGCCGCTATGCCTGCCGGTCAGCGCTCGCGCTCTCACCCGACGCCCGTACGCTCGCGTTCGCCGGCGATCTCGGCGCCGGGACCTATAGCGCCTGGACCCTCCCGCTCGGCGGGGCGGGGAAGCCCTCGCTGGCGCAGGCCATCGACGGCACCGCGGTGCGATCGCTCGCCTGGTCCAGCGGCGGAGACCTCATCGGTGCCGCGGACCGCGGGGGCACCGAGCTCCATCAGCTCTACGTGACCCGCAGCACCGAGCAGGTGGCGAAGCTCTCATGGAGCGAGGGGGAGCGGGTCCAACGTTTGCTGTCCTGGAATGCGACCTCGCCCAATGGGCGGCAGGTCGCCTTTTCCTCGAATGCCCGCGCGACCACCGATATGGACATCGTGCTGCAGGACATCGCCTCGGGCGTGGAGCGCGTGCTCGTGACCGGCCCGGCCTGGCATGTCGCGGGCGGCTGGTCGCCCGACGGCCGGAGCCTGCTCGTGATGCGGGTGCAGGACAACACCGACCAGGACCTCTTCATCGTCGATGCCGCATCGAGCGCCTCCCACCACCTCACCCCGCACGATGCGACCTGCTCCAACGTCCCCGCCGGCTGGCGCGCCGACGGCCACCCGATCGCGATCACCGACGCCGGCCGCGAATTCCTCTACCTCGCCGCATATGATCCGGCGTCCCGGGAGCGCGAGGTCATCGATGCGCCGGCCTGGGACGTCGAGCTCGCCGCCTCCTCCGCCGACGGCCGGACCCAGATCTGGTCGGTGAACGTCGACGGCTACTCGAGCCTTCGCTGGCAGCGGGACGGCCGGCGCGCGGGCGAGCACGACCTCCGCGGGATCTGCGAGGACCTCATCCTCTCGGCCGACGGCTCGCTCGCGGCGTTCCATCGGATCTCCGCGACCGAGCCGCCGCAGCTGTGGGCCCTCGACATCGCGACTGGCGCCGCCCGCCTCGTCTTCGAGACCACGCGCGCCGTTCCCTCGAGCGAGCTTGCGGAGCCGGAGCTGGTCCGCATCCCCGCGGCCGACGGCGATATTCCGGCGTTCATCTATCGGCCCCGGCCGACGCCCGGCGCGCCGACTCGCAGCCCGGCGCTCCTGTACCCGCACGGCGGACCCGAGGCGCAGTCCCGGCCGGGCTTCGCCCACAACACGAGCCACCTCTTGGCGCTCGTCGATCACGGGATCACCGTGGTCGTGCCGAACATCCACGGCTCGACCGGCTATGGGAAGGCCTGGCAGGAGGCGATCCACAGGGACTGGGGCGGCATCGACCTGCGCGACCTGCGCGCCGTCGCGGACTGGATGGCTGCACAGCCGGACCTCGACCCGGAGCGCCTCGGGGTATACGGCGGCTCCTATGGCGGCTTCGCCACGCTCCTCTGCGTCACCCGCATCCCCGAGCGCTGGCGCTGCGCGGTGGATCTCTTCGGCGTCGCGAACCTGGTGACGATGATCAAGCATGCCCAACCGAACTGGCGGCGCTTCCTCGCGCGCTGGATCGGTGATCTCGAGACCGACCGGGCAGTGCTGGCGGAGCGCTCGCCGGTGACGCATCTCGACAACGTCCGCTGCCCCCTCCTGGTGATCCAGGGCACCAATGACACCCGGGTGCCGCAGGAGGAATCGGACCAGGTCGTGCAGCGGCTGCGTGCGAACGGCGGGCGTGTCGAGTACCTCGTCATCGAGGACGAGGGCCACGGCTTCACCAAGCGCGAGAACGCCGACCGGGCCTATGCCCGGATCGTGGATTTCCTCACTGCGGAGCTCACCGCGTAGGGCCGGCCGTGACGTCGGGTCGAGCCGTTCGCAGCGCACGCCGCAGCACGTAGCGGGTCCCGTAGACCTCGTCCCCGAACGACAGGATCTTGTGGTCGACCCAGCCGGCCGGGAGCATCGCCTGCCGGACCGCGTCCCAGGACGGCCACCCCGGCCGCAGCTGCGGCTTCTTCCAGACGACCACCCAGATCGCTCCGGCCGGGTTGGTGACGCGCACCAGCTCGGCGGCGAGCGCGGCCGGATCGACCTCCTCGAGCGCGAAGCAGAGCACCACGCCGAAGCGCGCGGCGAAGAAGCGGAACGGCAGGTCGAGCTCGGCCCGGTCGAGCTGGCCGGCGAGATGCTCGATCGGACGGTCGTACGTCGCGATGTCGCCGATCCGCAGGGCCGCCTGGCCCGGGCTGACGCTCAGCTTGGGTACGACGTCACCGGGATCGCGGAGGCCGTTCGGGCGCGGCACCTCCTGAGCATGACGCTTGCATGGCCGGTCGGCATGGCGGCCACCGACCGGAAGGCGCGACCGATCCTCCTCGTCGACGACGATCAGGCGATCCTCGCCGCCGAGCGGCAGGTCCTATCGGATCAGGGGTTCCGGGTCACCGAGGCCCGTGACGGCGCAGCGGCGCTTCGGGCCATCGACACCGAGCCGCCGGCGCTCATCGTTCTCGATGTCCAGATGCCCGGGATCGACGGCCCGACCCTTGCACGCGAGCTCCGCACCCGGCTGCGCCGAGTCCCGCTGGTGATCCTCACCGGCGTCGCCGACCCCAAGCGCGAGGCCGATCGCTGCAACGCCGAGGCCTACCTCCGCAAGCCCTTTGATGCCGACGAGCTCGTCCGGCTGGTCCGTCGCTTCTCCATCTGATGCGCCTCGTTAGCATCCGCAGGTGACCGCCCGCCTCCTTGTTCGGGACGGCTCGACCGTGGTCGAGCGCCGGCCGAGCGAGCTCTCCGAGCTCCGTGACCGCCAAGCCTGGCTCGATGTCTCCGATCCCGGCGACGCCGACCTGGCCCTCGTCGCCGAGGAGCTCGGCATCCACCCGCTGGCTCTGGAGGACGCGCAACACCGCGATCAGCGGCCGAAGATCGATCAGTACGAGGGCCACTACTTCCTGGTCTTCTACGCGATCGAGGGCTCCGGCCCCGGGTCGCTGGACCTCCGGGAGCTGTCGATCTTCGTCCTGGAGAACGTGGTCGTCACGGTCCACCAGGGCGACTGCGCGGCCCGGCAGGCTGTCGAGAAGCGCTGGCGCGACGGGCGGATCCCGACCACCGGGATGCTGCTCCACGCGCTCCTGGACGCCATGGTCGACGGGTACTTCGACATCATCGACGCCTACGGCGAGCGGATCGACGAGCTCGAGCTGGCGGTGGTGGACGACCGGAGCGGACGCGGCCTGCGGGCGTCGCTGAACGACCTCTTCGCCCTCAAGCGGGATCTGCTCCGCCTCCGGAAGCTGGTCGCCCCCGAGCGCGACGTGCTCCAGGTCCTGTCCCGCGGCGATCTGGGCTTCTTCCCCCGGAGCGAGGCGGTCTACTTCCAAGACGTCTACGACCATGTCGTCCGGGTGACCGACGAGATCGACACCTTCCGGGATCTGGCGAGCAATGTGGTGGACGCGAACCTCGCGGCGGTCTCCAATCGGCTCAACGAGGTGATGAAGGTCCTCACCTCGGTCGCAACGATCCTCCTGGTCATGACCGTGGTGACCAGCTTCTTCGGTCAGAACTTCGTGTCCTTCATCCCCTACGAGTCGGCCGCGGTCTTCTGGGGCTCGATCGCGGTCACCGTTGTCGCCGGCCTGGCCCTGGCGGTGTACTTCCGCCGGAAGGGCTGGCTGTGACCGGCGTGCGCGGGGTCCCGGGGTCCGATAAACTGGCACTTGCCTTGGCCACAGCCCACACCCCGGGTGGAGCGCGTTGAACGCGGCGATCCTGGGCCAGGTCGGACTCATCATCGCGGTCCCCATCGCGCTCGGCGCCTGGTTCGGCCTCAAGCTGGACGCGGCTGCCGGCACGTCGCCCTGGGGACTGCTGGGTTCGATATTCGTGGGGATGGCCATCGCGGGTGGAGGCGTGGCCATGCTGATCAAGCGCTATGCGGATGACAACCCGACCGGCCCGTCGACCGCGCGCGCGCGTGCGGCCGGCCAGGCCTGGCAACGCGAGGCGGACGAAGAAGAGAAGCGGCGTGAAGAGGAGCGGCAGCGCTAGATGGGCTTCCTCTTTCCCGATGGCCTGCACTACCCCGAGATCCACATTCCGTCGCTCACCGGCGAGCCGATCCTTCGGTTCGGCGACGTCACCTATACGAACGCGCACTTCACGATGCTCCTCGTCATCGCGCTCCTGGCGAGCCTCGGCTTCGCCGCGACCCGCGACCTCAAGATGCAGCCGAGCGGGCTGCAGAACTTCATCGAGCTCCTGGTCCAGGGCCTCGCTGACTTCGTCGTCAGCGTCGGCGGGCCGGCGTCGATCAAGTACCTCCCGCTCTTTGGGACGCTCTTCCTCTTTCTCGTCGTCTCGAACTGGCTCTCCGTCGTTCCGCTCGTCGGCCAGGTCTCCTGGCTGCATGCGCCGACCGCCGACTACCACATCAACTTCGGGCTCGCGCTGGTGTCCTTCATCGCCTACCAGACCGAAGGGTTCAGGCACCTGCGCCTGGCGTACTTCAAGCGCTGGATCAACCTGAGTGGCTTCAAGGACGGCCCGTTCATCGGCGGGATCTTCGTCATGGTCGGGCTCATCGAGTTCTTCTCCGAGGTCTTCCGGATGCTCACCCTCACCCTTCGGCTCTGGGGGAACGTGCTCGGCGGCGAGATCATGCTCGCGGTGATGAGCGCGCTCCTGTTCATCCCAGGCCTGGCCCTCCCCTTTGTCGGCCTTGAGGTCTTCATCGGTCTCGTGCAGGGACTCGTGTTCGCGCTCCTCGTCCTGATGTACTTCCTCTTCGCGATCGAGTCACATGACGAGACCCACGAGCAGGGCAGTCACACCGACACCGACCGGGTGGCCGACCTCGAGCAGCGTCCCGAAGCGGTGGCCGCCTAGGGAGCAGCGCGCCGAGCCCGCGGATCACAAGCGACTCGAACAACGCGCGGATCATCGCGAAAGAGCAAAAAGTTCCGGAGGAACACAAATGGACTTCTCAGGTCTCGCCGCCGGTATCGCCGTCGGCTTCGGGGTCCTTGGCCCGGGTCTGGGCATCGGCATCCTCACCGCGAAGGCATCCGAGGCGATCGGACGCAATCCTGACGCCGCCGGTGCGGTCCGGACGAACATGATCCTTGGCGCGGCGCTGGCTGAAGGTCTCGGCATCCTCTCGTTCGTCCTCGGGATCCTGCTCTGGACGAAGATCAAGTAGCGATGATGCCTTTTGTCCTCCTCCTCGCTGAGGAAACGCCCGGCCTCGTCGTCCAGCCCTACTGGGTGCTCGTCGCGATCGTTCAGTTCGGGCTGCTCTTCTTTCTGCTCCAGAAGTTCCTCTGGGGCCCGATCCTGCGCACCCTCCAGACGCGTGCCGACAAGATCCGCGAGGGCCTCGACGCCGCCGAGGCGGCCAAGCGCGAGCGCGAGCAGATGACCGTCGAGGTCGAGCGGCTTCTTGGTGAGGCCCGCCGCGAGGCGGCGGCATTGGCCGAGCGCTCGACGAAGGCGGCCGAAGCCGCGGCAGCGGACATCCGGACCCAGGCGAAGGACGACGCTGATCGCATCCGCGAGCGAGCGAAGGCCGATGCCGAGCAGCTCCACGCCCAGTCCCTGGCCCAGCTCAAGGGCGAGGTGGCCTCGATGGCGATCCTCGCCGCCGGCCGGATCCTCGGCAAAGAGGTCGATGCGAACGCGCACCGGGCGCTCATCGAGCGCTCGCTCGATGAGGCCGGGACCGAGCTAGGGAGAGCCAACTAGTGGCCCTGACCGGATCGGGCGCCCGCCGGTATGCGCAGGCGATGCTCGACATCGCGACTCCGGGCGCGCAGGTCGACGCGTTCCGTGATTCTCTCGGCAGGCTGAGTGCCGGCCTCGGCGCCGACAGTCTCCGCGCCCTGAGGGACCCCAGTGTTCCATTGGTCCGGCGGATGGATGCCCTTCGTGCGGTGACCGAGGGCGAGCCTGCCGCGATCCGATCGCTCCTGCTCCTCCTCGCCGAGCGCGACCGGCTCGCGCTCCTGCCCGGCATCGCCACCGCGCTCGCCGAGCTCGTTGACCGTCGCGCGGGCATCGCGAAGGCGAAGATCACGACCGCGATCGGGCTCGATGAGCGGCAGCAGGCCGCCTTCGTCGAGCAGCTCGAGCGGGCCTCCGGCAAGAAGCTCCGCGCGTCCTTCGCGGTCGACCCCGGCCTCATTGGCGGTGCGAAGGTCCAGGTGGGGGACCACCTCGTCGACACGTCCGTCCGCGCCAAGCTCGACGCGCTCCGTATCCAGCTCGCGTCGTAAGTAGGGAGAACACCTCATGGCCTCGACCGCATCCGAGATCACCGACATCATCAAGGCCCAGATCAAGAGCTTCGAGGGAAAGACCGAGTCCGCGGATGTGGGCACGGTCGTCGAGATCGGCGATGGCATCGCCCGGATCCACGGCCTCGCCGGCTGCATGGCGTCCGAGCTCCTCGACTTCGGCGATGAGGTCTTCGGTCTCGCGTTCAACCTCGAAGAGGACACCGTGAGCGCGATCATCCTGGGCGACTACACCGGCATCCAAGAGGGCGGCGAGGTTCGCACCACCGGCCGCATCGTCGAGGCGACCGTCGGTGACGGGCTCATCGGCCGGGTCGTCGACCCGCTCGGACGACCGCTCGACGGCAAAGGTCCGGTCGAGAGCACGGAGACCCGTCCGGTCGACGTCGTCGCGCCCGGCGTCATCACGCGCCAGAACGTCGACACCCCGGTCCAGACCGGCATCAAGATCATCGACGCGCTCACCGCGATCGGGCGCGGGCAGCGGCAGCTCATCCTCGGCGACCGCCAGACCGGCAAGACCGCTGTGGCGATCGACACGATCATCAACCAGAAGGGCAAGGACCTCATCTGCATCTACGTCGCGATCGGACAGAAGGAGTCCTCCGTCGCGAAGATCGTCGCGACGCTCGAGGAGCATGGGGCGATGGAGCACACCATCGTCGTCGTTGCCGGCGCCTCGTCCCCGGCGACGCTCCAATACCTCGCGCCGTTCGGTGGCTGCGCGATGGGCGAGTTCTTCCGCGACAAGGGCGGGAACGCGCTGGTCGTCTACGACGATCTGTCGAAGCACGC
>DATCNH010000010.1:0-2054 GCA_036565345.1 Candidatus Limnocylindria bacterium
ATCCCGGCCTGCGCGCGCACGACCTCGATGAGCGGCCAGTACGTGATCCCCGCGCCGTACGGCAGGCAGCGGCCGCGGAGGATGAGGGGCTCCCCGCGCAGGCGGACGAGGCACTCGGCGACCAGGCGCGACTTCCCCACCCCCGGCTCGCCCAGGAGCGTGAAGACGTGGACCGCGCGTTCGGCGGTCGCGCGCGCGACGGTGTCGAGCAGGAGGCGGAGCTCGCGGTCGCGCCCGACGAGCGAGGCGCGCATCGCCGGGAGGCCGCGGGCCTGCTCGGGGATGGCGCTCTTGGCCCGGACCGCGGTGAACGCTCGGACCGGTGCGGCCTTGCCCTTGGCGGTGATCGCCGCGTGCTCCGCGTACTCGATCGCGACCCGGGTGAGCTGCTCGGTGAGCGCGCCGACGACCACCTCGCCCACCTCGGCGCCCTGCTGGAGCCGGGCGGCCATGTTCACCACGTCGCCGGTCACGAGGAATTGCCCGGTCGCCCCCGGATCGGCCACCGCCTCGCCGCTGTTGATCCCGACCCGAGCGGCGAGCTCGACCGCGAGCTCCTGGTTCAGGACGCCGAGCTCATCGCGCATCGCCAGGCCGGCGCGGACCGCGCGCTCGGCGTCGTCGTCGTGGACCTTGGGAACGCCGAACACGACCATGACCGCATCGCCGATGAACTTCTCCACGGTGCCGCCGTGGCGCTCGGCGATCTGCTTCATCCGCTCGAAGTAGCGCCCCATCGTGGCCCGGACCAGCTCCGGATCGTGCTCGGCCCCGAGGGCGGTCGAGCCGACGGTGTCGGCGAACAGCACGGAGACGAGCTTGCGCTCCTCGGTCATGGCCGGAGTGTAGGAAGGCCGCCGAGCGGGTCCGGCCCCCACATCGAATGCTGCGACCAGCGCTTTCGTTGACCCACCCTCTTGACGCGGGTGTCAATATTGGATTGCCATGCTGCGGGACGACGGAGGGCAGGTCCAGGATGCCGCCGCCCTCACCACCCGACTCATCGTCGAGCCCGTGCGTCCGGTCAGCGCGACCGAGCTGCCAGGCGGCGATGCCGAGCGCGCCGCGGCCCACACCGCCGCCGCGGGGATCCCCGACGACCTCCTCGCCCACTTCGGCGCGACCGTTCGCCAGACCCACGAGCGGGCGAATGTCGTCGTGCTGGAGGTCCCGGCCGACCGGCAGGCCGCCCTGGCCGAGGCCCTCCGCGCGATCGGCATCCCGGCGCGGCCGCCGCTCCCGATCCAGCCGCTCCTGAACGACAGCCTCCCGCTCCTCCAGATCCCGCCGCTCCAGCAGGCCGGTCTCTCCGGCGCCGGGGTGCGCATCGCGATCGTCGATACCGGCGTCGATGCGGCCCATCCCGATCTGCGCGCGCGCATCGCCGCGTTCCAGAATTTCAGCGATGTCGGCGGTGCCGACCCGGCGGACGATGTCGGCCACGGCACCCACGTCGCCGGGATCGCCGCGGGCGCCGGAGCGGTCTACCGCGGGGTCGCGCCCGGCGCGACGCTGATCATCGCGAAGGCGCTCTCCGCCGCCGGGGGCACCGAGGACGCGGTCCTGGCCGCGATGTCCTGGGCCAGCCGGCAGGAGATCCGGGTGCTGAACCTGTCCCTCGGCGGCCCAGGTGGCCGGGGCTCCCCGACCGCGCCGCTCGCTCGCGAGGTCGACGCGCTCGCCGCCACCGGGATCATCGTCTGTGTCGCCGCCGGCAACAGCGGGCCGGCCGGCGGCACGATCGGCTCGCCCGGCGATGCCCGCGGCGCGCTCACCGTCGGCGCCGCGGACAAGACCGGCGGGCTCGCCTTCTACAGCTCGCGTGGCCCGGTCCCCGGGGTCCGGTACCGCAAGCCCGACGTCCTGGCGATCGGCGGCGGCGTGACCGAGGGCGCCGCCTGCGGCTATGGCACCGGCATCGCCAGCGCGCGGGCCGCCGTGCGGAACGCCGATCCGTGCGCCGTCCCGCCGCGCTACGTGCGGATGAGCGGCACCTCGATGGCCGCGCCGGAGGTGGCCGGGATCTGCGCGCTGCTGCTGGAGGCGACGCGCGA
>DATCNH010000011.1:0-2917 GCA_036565345.1 Candidatus Limnocylindria bacterium
ACACCGAGGAGTGCTCCGCCGGCGAACGACGGAGCGTCCGCGGCCGCGGTCTGCTCCGAGAGTAGCGGCGCGGTCGCGATGTGGTAGGCCAGCCACAGGATGTACGCCGCCGAGATCCCGAGCAGCACTGAGCCGATCGCGGGGAGCGTCACAAGCGCGGCCGTGATCCCGGTGGCAACCGCGACGAGGACGACCGTCGTGCCGACGATGATCCTGATCAGGTACTTGAGAGAATGCCGCACGCCGAAGACCGAACCCACGGCGACCAGGCTGATCGTTGCGGGGCCGGGGCTGCCCATGACCGCGAGCGAGATGAGCAGGAGCGGCGGGATCGATCCCCACCGAATCGCCGCGACGAGAAGCGCCTCAGGCATTGCCGCCGCGATACCGTTGACTCATGCCGCCGACGGTACGAGGCGCCGATGCTGACCGTCTTGAACGATCCTGCGGCCGACGCTCGGACTCGATCAGGTTCGGACCGAGCGCTTACGGCGTCGAGCGCGCAGAGGTCTACATCTCTACGCGCGGGTTCGATCCGCACCGGCACGACACCTACGGGATCGGCGTCTGGTTCGAGGCCACGTGGGACCGCCACCCACCCTGTCCAGAATCCGAACAGCGCTTACTGCCGCGTCATCTGACGGTTACGAAGCGGCGGTCATGAGTGCCATCCAGCGGCCCGGCGTCAAGCCGTAGGTTCGCTTGAACTGGCGCGTCATGTGGCTTTGGTCGGCGAACCCGGCCTCGACGGCGGCACGTGCCAGCGACCGCCCGCCCTCGATCGCAGCTCGCGCGACCGCCAGTCGGCGCAGCGTCCGATAGCGGTCGGGGCTTGTCCCAAACGCCCAGCGGAAGTGGCGGGCGATGGTGAAGCGATCGATCCCCGCGACCTGTTCAAGAGTCGAGGCTGGGGTCGGCTCGCAGGCGTGGACGGTGAGGTATTCGCGCACGAGCTGGACGGCCGTTAGGTCGATCCTGGCTTGGCGGTGCCTGGCTTTGCCACTGAGTGACACCAGGCTGTCGGCGACGGCGGCGGCGATCTCGGCGCTGGTGAGCTCGTTGATCGGCTCGGCGATGTCGATCAGCAATGAGGCGATCCGGCGAGTCGCCGGTATCGGCGCCTGCACCGGGTCGGCGACGAACGGCAGCTCGGCGCCGCCGAGCGCGTCACGGACCAGGTCGGGCGGGATGTAGAGGATCCGGTAGCCGAAGCCTTCATCGGTCCCCGCCGCGCCGTCATGCAGCTCGTCGGGATGCAGCACGTGCAGTTGGCCCGGCAGGCAGACGCGGCGGGAGCCGCGGTAGCGAAAAGTCTGGACGCCGGCCGTGGTGATGCCGATCGCGTAGGTGTCGTGCCGGTGCGGCTCGAAGGCGCAGGCGGCCAGGTGCACCTCCGCGCGCTCGATGCCGTTGGCACTCGGTCCGAACCGGATCGAGTCGGAACCCAGGCTGCAGGACCGTTCAAGACGATCGACATCCATGCCCCCTAGCGTCTGCGGCATGGCACGAAGGTACAGCAGCCGCGATGCCTGAGGCGCTCGCAGTAGTTGCGATCCGGTGGGGATCGGTTGGGCCGCTGGTGCTGATTTCGCTCGCGATCATGGGCAGTCCCGGTCCCGCGACGATCAGCCTGGTCGCCGCCGGCTCGGCCTTCGGCGTGAGGCGATCCCTGCCCTACGTGCTCGGGATCATCATCGGCACGGTCGCCGTCCTCGTCGCCGTCGCGACCGGGATCACCGCCGCACTGCTGGCGGTCCCCGCGATCGGCTCCGTCCTGATCTGGATCTCGGCGGCGTACATCCTCTGGCTGGCCTATCACATCGCGACCGCGCCCCCGCTCTCGGAGCCGGCCACGACCTCCGGCGCCTTCTCGCTAGCCGGGGGAGCGCTCCTCGGTGTGGCCAACCCGAAGGCGTGGCTGGCGATCGCGGCGGTCTTCGCGAGCGCCCACCTCGCCGCCGCCGCGACGGCGGACGCCACCGCCAAGGTCGCGGTGCTGATCGCGATGATCATCGTCATCTGCACGACCTGGTTGGTCGCGGGCACGGCGATCGCGCCGCTGCTCCGTGAACCCCGTCGAGCCCGCCTCGTCAACGCCGCGCTGGCCGTGGGGCTGATCGCCGCGACCACGCTGGCGGTGCTTCACTGAAGTCCAGACGTGGTCCTCCCCGAATGGCTTGAGTTCCGGCCGCGCCTGTTTCCCAGCTGCAACTTCGCGTGGCTGGCCGGTCCCCGGCCGGTCCTGGTCGACAGCGGCTTCGGCAGCGACCTGGAGGCGACCCTCGGCCTGCTGCCGGGCGAGCCGGCGCTCGTCTTCAACACGCACTGGCATTCGGACCACGTCGGCGGCAACGCGGCATTGGCGGAGCGCTTCAGGATGCCGATCGCCGCCTCGGCCGCCGAGGGATCGCGGGTCAACGACGGCGACCTTGAGTCATTCGGCTCGGACTGGCTGGATCAGCCGGTCGACCCCTATCGCGTGGACCGGCTGTTGGAACCGGGCGAGTTGTTGGAGACCGGCGCCGTGAGCCTGCAGGTGGTGCCTGCCGGTGGGCACTCGCTGGGACAGGTCGCCCTTTTCGAGGAGCGCGCCCGGGTCCTGATCGCGGGGGACGCCTTGCTCGCCCGCGACGTGCCCTGGATCAATCCCTTCCTAGACGGGGCCGAGGCGCTGGAGACGGCGATCGCCACCGTCGAGCGGATCGGCCTCCTTGACGCCCGGGTCGCGGTAGCCGGCCATGGCGAGGTCATCGAAGATGTCGGGAGTTGCGTGAATAGATCGCTGGATCGACTCCGGCTCTGGCGCCACGATCCCGCCCGGATGGCCTTCCACGGCAGCCGGCGCATCTTCGGCTTCGCCCTCATGATCCACGGCGGATTCGCTCGCTCCGAGCTACTGCCGTACCTCCTGGCCCGG
>DATCNH010000012.1:0-31391 GCA_036565345.1 Candidatus Limnocylindria bacterium
TTCGGCCGGGCAGCTCAGGCCGGTCGAAGACATGCTCGTCGACGTCCTCGCCCTCGATCAGCTGCGGACGAAGACGCCGCAGAGCCCGCCGACGCAACCGGGCGTGATCGACTACCCGCGCTGGTCAGAGATCTACTACGCCGGGCCACCGGTCGGGGAACCAGCGGAAACGAAACGCCGGGTCACGGTGTCGACTGACAGTTACAACCGCGCACTCAAGGGAGCGATCTTCGTCCGCACGACGACGAGCGCGAATCGCGGTGGCGAGGGCTTTCCGGAGCTGCGCGACGGGACGAAGGCGGTCTGCCTACTGCCGACGTTCGTGCCCTCCTCGCAGGTGCGGCTCGGGCCTCGCGATCGCCGTCCCGATCCGCGCCGATTCTTCATCGCCGACATGGCGGCCATCGCAACGGGCTTGGGGGATGCGCTCCAGCTGTAGGACCAGGCGAACGCACGTTCCTCGACGATGCCGACGAGCCCGGCCAGGGGCGCGCCGGTCGAGGGGTCGGTCAGATGGCCGCTCAGGGCCGTTGACCGTGTAGACCGCCGCGACGGCGATCGACGGAGGTATGAATCGTGCGAGGATGGCGCTGAACGCCACGGATCGCGGAACGGCGCGACCTTGAGAAGGAGCGGCATGAACAGGAACACTGGCGCCCGCCGGGGGCTGGCTCTGACGCTCGGTCTGGGGCTGCTCGCCGCGGCCTGCGCCGCACCGGTCGCGACCCCCAGCGCGAGCCCGAGCGCAAGCCTGGCCGCCGCCGCGAGCGGGTCGCCGACCGCGACGCCCAAGCCGAGCCGGACACCGATCCCCCCGCTGGCCGAGGGCATGACCCGCTTCAAGGGCACGATCACCGATTCGACCACCGGCCTTCCGGTGGAGGATGTGTGCGTGATCATCGGGCCGCCGGTGAACTGCCAGGACAACTTCCCGCACTCCGACGAGAAGGGCCTCTGGCTGGCGGACCTTCCGGTCGCCGGCGGCCTTTCCTGGACCTTCAACTTCAGCAAGCCCGGCTACGCGCTCACGATCAAGAAGGCGGTGTCGTCGGCGCCCGGCGAGCAGACGATCGACGTGCTGCTCCCGAAGCAGTAGCCCCGCTCACCGCTTCAGGCGCACAAGAGGGCCGCCCTTCGGCGACCCTCTTGTACTGCGTTCGGATGATGGTCTAGTGCGCGGAGCCTCTTGTCGTGGCCGGACTGGTCATTGATTGAAGCCGGAGTAGATCGCGGCGTTGTCGCCGCCTGATGCGAGCTGGTAGACGATCGCGGTGATCGTCGTCCCGCCGGCAGCGTCGATCACGACGGCGTACTGGGTGTTCTCGGACAGACCGGCGACGGCCGCCGGATCGATCCACTTCGAGCTGCCAGGGACGAGGGACACGCTCTGGGTGATGGCGAGGGCGCCGCTGTCGAAGCGATACCAGCGCAGCGTCGCGCTGGTCGCGCTGATTGACTGGACGATGATCGGCGTGGTCCAACCGGAAGGACCACCGAGGGTCCGGGTCACATTGGGCAGGTAGACCTTGCTGGTCACCACCGTCGCGGCAACGTAGGCCTCGGCGGTGAGATCGGTCACCGGAAGGGTCACCGCGGCGACGGGCTGGGATGAGGTCACCACGAGGGAGTATTCACCGGCTCCCAGACAGGTCGCCGACTGCGCCGTGCAGGGGGTGGTGGTGCCGGTGGTGAACCGCGGATCGAAGGCCTTGGCGCCGCCGGCCGGGAGACCGGCCAGAGTGAAGGTCTGGGCGGTCCCGCCGCCCAGCGGAGTGAACGTGAGAGTCGCATCGGCGCTGGCCGAGCCGAGGTTCTGGACCACGACCGGGGAGAACCGGCCCAAGGGGCCGTTCTTCGCCGCGTACGGGGCGTACACCGTCGTCGCCCCACCGGTGAGGCCGTTGTGGCTGTACGCCACAGGTGCGCCGGACTCGTTGTGCGCGTTCGCCACGACGGCGACCGGTTGGGTCGCGGTGATCGTGACCGCGTACTGGGTGCCGTCCACCAGGCCGGCGGTGAAGTTCGGGTCGATCACCGCGGAGCGGCCGGGCTGGACGCTCACCGCGGCGCTGCCGGTCTTGGTCCCGTCAAAGCTGACGAAGCTCGCCGTCGCGGTACCGGTGGCCGTGCCGAGGTTCTGGATGATGAGGGGCACGTCGTAGCCGAAGAATCGACGGGTCACGTTCGGCACGTAGACCGTGGTCGCGCCACTGCTGCTTCCGGTGTACGAGAGGGCCTGGGACGTGCTTCCACTCCCCTGGACCTGATTCACGACCGAGACGATCGGTGCACCGAAGCTCTTGATCACGACCGAGAACTGGGTGTTGCCGGGAAGATCGAGGTCGTTGTTCGGGACGTCGGCGAACGACGTGCCCGGCGCGAGGGCCGAGATCTTCCGGCAGGCGACGAGCGAGCCATCGCTGAACCGGTAGAAGCTCACCTCGAGCGTGGTCGGGGCAGTGCCGATGTTCTGGGCGATGAACGGCGTGTACCAGCCTGCCGGCCCACCGAGGGTCTTGGTGATGTTGGGCAGGTACACCGTCGCGGTCGGGCTGCCGGTGGTGTTGCAGGACGCCGGGGGGGGCGGGGGCGGCGACGAACCGGGGCTCAGGACCATCGCGTGGTGCAAGGTCTGCGGCGTGCCGGCGCTCTCCTGGACGGTGTCCTTATTCTGCGGGCCGACGACGTAGCCGGACTTCACGTACCAGACCGACTGCGTACCGATGACCGGCAGCGCCTGGCCGACGGCCCAGTGGCCGGCCGCGTCTGTGACTTTGTCGGTCGGCAAGCAGGCGTCCGGCGAGGCGCGGAGGATGATGCAGACGCCGGGCAGCGGGACACCGGTCGTCTGGTCGGTCACGAAGCCATCAATGTTGATGTAGGTGAATGCGCTTGCGGGCCCTGCCGTCAGGTTGATGAGCGTGCCGGCGAAGGCGAAAACGAGCGCAAGGACGATCCCAAAACGTGCGATCAAGGTGCGGTCCCCTTCCGTTTGTAGCGGACCGGCCCGGATGGCACGAGTCCCTACAGGGGTAACGTACCTCCCCCCGCTTTGTTCCGGCACGGAAGTCATGGCTCGGTCGCCCGCCGTCCAGGCGTTCGGGAGATGCTCTCCGCTTCGGCCACGATCTGCGATGCGACCAGATCGATGATCGACTCGGCGTTGCTGTGCTCGGGATCGAGACCGAATTGCGCGCCGAGCCGGGCAAAGAGCGCTTCGCCTCTTGCCCAATGCTTCCCCCGGGTACGGCCCTCGGATCGCAACAGCCCGGCAGCGACCATCGTGTTCAGATCCTTCGTTCCGGTGCTGCCCTTCACGTCCGCAACAAAGAGGTAGTAGGGACGCGTCACGACCCGACCCCAGAACGCCTCCCAGAGCGCGACGTTCGTTCGATCGGGCAGTCTCAGCTCGGAGGTGAGGCCCTCGATCCCCGCCCAGACGCGCCGGCGGGTCCGCTCGACATGTTGGAGCACGCGGATCTGGCTCACCTGGGCGCGCAGGTGCGTCTCGATAAACGTGGTCACGTCGACCGTCGGATCGAACGCCGGTCCAAGGCAGGTGAACGCCTGCGCGTATTCGATCCGATGCCGGCCCCACCACTCCTCGAGTGAGATGAACTCGCGGCGTTTGAACCCGCCCCGGTACATCGCAAGGGACGCCAACACGCGAGCGGTACGACCGTTCCCGTCCTTGAACGGATGTACGGCAGCGAGCGCCACGTGGACCCAGGCGGATTTCAAGGCGGGGTGGCCCTGCCAGGAGTTGAGGCGGTCGCACAGCATCACGACGAGCTGATCGACCCCTTCCTGCGGCGGCCGGTAGATCTGCTCGCCGGTGGCGCTGTTCTGGACGAAGCGGCCTTTGCCATAGCGTCCAGCGCCCCAGTCCGACCGGCCGGCGAGGACACGGTCCTGAATGCCCTTGATGAGCTCGGGCGACCAGGAGAAGACGTCATCGTCAGCGCGCCGCTGGCAGTAGGTCATCGCGTCCCGATACCCGGTCACCAGCGACGCATCATCGGGCGTCACCGTGACCGGCCGGTCTCCGGCGAGGATCCGCCGGACCTCCTCGACGGTGACGGGGACCCCCTCCATGCTGGTGGAAGCCTGGATCGCCTCTGCCGTCAGATCCGCCGCCAGGCGGTCACGCCACTCGATGACCAATGGGCGGGCATCGAGCGATGTCCGCAGCCGGTCGAGCTCGTCGAGTGGCCCGGCCAGGCTGGTCTCCGTGAACGGAAGAAGGATCATCTTGCGAATCTTATCATCATTAGCGCACGCTAATACGCTAATCATTTGGGAAATGGTGTGGATGGCGAGGGGAAGCGGCCGGGGCGGCCCGATCTACCGGAGCAGCTCCACGCTCGAGATCGGCCGATCGAGGTCGGCACTGCCACCAATGAGATACACCCCGCCGGCGATCGCGACGACGGCGCCGCCTGCTCGCCCGACATTCAACGGTGCGCTCGCCGTCCAGAGGTTGGTCCGCGGGTCCCACCGCTCGACGTCGGTGGTCGTCGCGAAACCGCGGGCCGGGATGCCGATGCCACCGGCGTAGACGACCGTGCCGTCATCCAGGACCGCCGCCTGCCCGTACATCCGCGGCGAGGCGAGCGTGCCGGCGTAGACGAATTCCTGGGTCCGGACGTCGTAGCGCTCGGCGCTGTTCGAGCCGTCCTCCTGGCCGCCGATGAACAAGACGTCCCGATTGGGGAGCGTCACCGCGGCGTAGATCGCGCGGCGCGCGCGCATCCGCGGTCCGTCGCTCCACGCATCGGTCGCCGGGTCGTACATGAGCGTCGTATCGGTCGCCGGGCCCGGCTGCAGGAGTCCGCCGGCGACGAGCACCCGCCCGTCGGGCAGCGTGACCGCGGTGAACCGGGTGCGGCCGACCGGAAGCGGCGCGGCCTTGGACCAGCGGTCGGTCAGCGGGTCGTAGATCTCCGACGGGGTGATCCACTTCGGTCCGTCGTTGCCGCCGATGACGAGGACGCGCCCGTCGTTCAGCAGGACCGCGCTGTGATCCGACCGCGCGTAGGTGGGCGCGCGCACCGTGCGCCAGGTGTGCGACCAGGGATCGAAGGTCTCGGCGTAGGCGAGCGCGTGCCAGCCATCCGGGAGCCGCTCGGTGCCGTCCACCACGAGCACCAGATCGCTGCGCAGCGTGGTGAGGGTCTGCCACATCCGCGCGATCCGCGCCGCGGGATCGGGGGTCGTCGATCCGGTCCGCGGATCGATGATCTCGGCGTGGCTGTAGGTCCGGGTCGCCGGATCGCGGTCCATCCCGCCGACGACGAGGACCTCGCCGGTCGCAAGACCGATCGCCTGGGCATAGGTCCGCGACGCGCTGAGGGCGGTCGTCTCATGCCACTGGGGCACCGCCTCCGGCGCACGGAGGCCGGACAGCGCGAGCCCGACCGCGATGCCGACGCTGAAGATGCCGCTCAAGACCGCGAGGGCCCGCGCGCGCGTCATTGGACGATCGCGGCCACGTTCCCCGTCGGGATCCCCTGCCCACTGAACCAGGTCACGCCCTCCCGCACGAGATCGAACTTCACGACGTAGCTTCCGGCGACCGGCGCACGGACCGCGACGTTGATGGTCGCACTCTGGCCGGGCGCGATGTCGGGGAGCGGCGTGCGGACGCCGTCCCAGACGACGACCGTGTCGTCCCAGCGGGTGAGGTGGTAGCTCGCGGCGTACCGCTCCGCGGCGGTCCAGGCGAGCGAGCCGGTGTTCTTCACCGTGAGTGCGACCGTCGCGGTCCCGTTCGCCGGCAGGGTGACGCTCGCGGGCGCGGCGCTGAAGACCATGCCGTAGGCGGGCACGGTCACGTTCACCGCCCGCGGCTGGGTCGCGACGCCCTGCCCGCTGAACCAGGCGACGCCCTCCTGCACCACGTCGAAGCGCAGGGTGTACGTCCCGGGCGCGCTCGGCCCGGCCACCGACGCCTTCACCGTGCCGGTGGCCCCGGGCGCCAGCGACAGCGGGGAGCGCAGGCCGTCCCACACGACCGTGCTCCCGGTGGCGTCATACCAGTGATAGGCGAGGTTCACCCCCGGACCCCAGGCGAACGACGAGGTGTTCGTGAGCGAGACGAGGACGAGCGCGCGCATCTCGGTGGGCAGGCTCGCCGGCACCGACGACAGGTCATAGCTCGCGCCGTAGGTCGCGGCCTGCTGCTGCGGCTGCACGGTCACGGTCTGGTCGAAGGTGCGCACGCCCTGCCCGCTGAACCAGGCGAGGCCCTCCTGCACCAGGTCCCAGCGCAAGGTGTAGGTGCCGGGCGCGGTCGGGAATTGGATCGCGGCCTGGAGCGTCTGCGAGCCGCCGGGAGCGACGTCCGCGGCGAGCTTGGTCCGCAGGCCGTCCCAGAGGACGGTCCGCCCGGCGCTGTCGGACCAGTGGTAGCTGAGATCGACCGGGTTCGCCCCGGCGGCGGGCCAGGTGAAGTTGCCGCTGTTCGTGACGGCGATGGGGACCGCGGTCTGCGCACCGGTCACCGCGAGGGCGGAGACCTGCGGCTGATAGGTCGCGCCGTAGGTCTTCGCCACCGGGCCGGCCACGGTCACGCTCAGATTCCCGGTGGGATTGCCCTTTGCCGAGAACCAGGCCACCCCCTCCTGCACCAGGTCGAAGCGGAGGGTGAACGCTCCGCCGGTCGGCGGTGCGGTCACCGCGGCCTGGAGCTGCACGCTCGCGCCGGGCGCGAGATCGGCCGGGAGCCTGGTCCGCACACCGTCCCAGACGACCGAGGCCCCCGCGGAGTTGGTCCAGTGATAGCTGAGATTCACCGGCTGGCCGCTCGTCGTGGGGAAGGTGCCTCCGCCGGTATTCGTGACGGTGATCGGCACGACCGCGCTCTGGCCGCTGGAGAACGCAACGGCCGTCGGCGCATAGGACGCCCGCGCGTCCAGGAGGACCGCGGTGGTGGTGTCGTCGGGCGAGATGCCCTTGTCGCCGAAGTTGAACTCGCCGACCTTCGTCAGGTCGAGACGCAACGAATAGTTCGTCGGGTAGAGCGGCGCGGTCACCGCGAAGGTGACGGTGACCGTCTGGCCGGGCTGCACGTCGTAGGGCAGGGGCGCGAGCTGCGCTCCGGGGAACGCGTTCCCGGTCGCGGTGCTCGTCCACTTGTACGAGATCTTCACCGGGTTGGTCCCGCCGGCCGGCCAGGGCCGGCCGCCGTCGTTGTTGATCGTCGCGGTCACGGTCTTCGTCTCGCCGGCGGTCCATTGGCCCGGCACGGTGTCGGAGATCCAGTTGGCGCTCCAGTCGGTCGAACGGAGGGCCATGTCGCGGATCGGCGTGCCGTAGAGCGCGTTCCACCATTGGCCGCCGCTCTGGAGGTCCCAGCGGACGAGGTAGCCGTCACCGGCGGGCGGGCCGTTGAACGGCACGCTCACGCTGGCGCTCGCTCCGGGGGCGAGCGCGACGGGGAGCGGCGCGCTGCCGCCCTGCGCGAGGACGACCACGCCGGACTTGAGGATCGTGTACGACACCGCGGTGCCGGCCGGGATGGTGGTGCGGCCGCGATTGGTGACCTTGGTAGCGACCTGCAGGCTCGAGCCGGGGAAGGTCCCGCGCGGCAGCGCCGGCTCCAGCTGGACGAGCTGGTTGTACCCGGCATCGAGCGCGGCCTGGGTGATCCGCTTGAGCCCGTCCATCATGTTGTAGGTCTGGTTGCCGGGGCACTCGGTCTGGCCGCCGTTCTGGCCGACGATGTAGTTCGCGTTCCGGTGGCCCTGGATGTTCGGCGGATTGCCCGCGACCTCGACCCAGGTCCCGTCGCTGCGCTGCTCCTTGTGGACGAAGTAGTCGGCGCCGAACGCGTTGGTGATGCCGTACTGCGAGAACTTCAGGCTGATGATGTTCGCGATCGCGCCCTGGAGCGCGGCCGACGGCGCGGTGTTCGTGTAGTCGCCGATCGCGGCGACGCCGAAGGCGCCGTCGTTCCAGCCGTAGGCATGACCGCCGATAACGTGATCGCCACCCTGCCGACCAGTCCAGATGTTGCCGAACTTGTCGACGAGGTAGTTGTAGCCAATGTCTCCCCAGCCCCGGGTGACCGCGTGGAAGTAGTAGATCGAGCGGATCGTCGCGGCCACGTTGCTGCCGCCGTCGTCGGTGACGGTGTGATGGATGATCGCCTTGGTATGCGGCTTCTGATACTGCGGCGACCACTGCATCAGCGACTCGTCGGCGCCCCAGTCCTGGCGGGTAAGGATCTTCGACGGCCCGACCGCGGCGGCGGCCTCGCCGGAGCGCGCGATGTCGGAGAGCGCGCCGCCCAGATCGTTCAGCAGGCGCGAGACCGGGCTCGTGTTCAGGTCGTTCACATCCAAGAGCGTGATCCCGATGGAGCGGACCGCGTCCGGATCGCCGCTGTCCAGCCAGACCCGGTACTGCGCGAACTGCGCTCCGGTCATCGCCGGCGCCGGCGAGGAGTACCACTCGTTGCGGTCGGTGTCGGCCAGGTCCTCGTCGGTTTCGGCGGCCCGCCACGGGCTCCACGCGGCGCTGTCGGCGGAGGTCCGGAGCTCGACGTGGATCGTGCTCTCGGCCCCCGGGGCGGCGACCCAGTGCGCGCCGATCCGGTCGAAGAGCTGCCCCGCGGCGAGGACCGGGGAGGTGTAGACGAGGGCGCCGGGGCCGGTCGACCCGGCATCCGCTCCGGCGATGAGCGGACCGCCGACGCGATCGAGGATCCCGGCGCCGCGGGCCGGGGCGGGATGGGTCAGCTCGCGGGCGACGACCCTGCCGGAGACCCGGGGGGAGGCGATCGCCGGCGCAGAGCCGTGGGGGAAGAACGCGAGGGTGAAGAGGGCGATGAGTCCCGCGAGGCGGAGGCGTCGGCGCACGGTCCCTCTTTCCTTCCTCGCCAGCATCCCCACGCGCGCGCGTGGTCCATTCTGCGACAGGCGGTTGGCTGCGTATACAAGGGAACGGGAATGCGGGCCTCCCGTTACCCGGGCGGATGGGCTACCGACCTCGTTCGACCCCGGTGAGATGGGTCGGACCGGCCGGATCGATCAGAACGGTGAGAGCCGCACGAGCGTGGACTTCATCCCGAGGTAGGTGCGCAGGAACACGTCCGCGGGGACCTCGACCGCGGTGATCGACCCCCGGAGCTTCACCGAGACGACGTGCCCCACCCCGCCGGGTGCCTGGTTGCTCAGGTCCACCGAGACGAGCGCCCCGATGTCCGGCTTTCCGTAGCTCATCAGGGCGTTGCGGATCTGGTCGCTGGTGAAGGAGACGGTCCAGCTCGCGTGCTTGTTCGCATAGGGGATCGCCACGGTGAGGTCGGCCGGGTCGGCGACGGGCACGAGGAACGGCTGGTTCGCCCGGCAGGTGATCCCGTTGTTCCAGCAGCCGTCACCCACGGTGTAGCCGCCGCTCGAGCTCGAGAAGTACGCGCGGATGGCGGCGCCGTTGTAGGTGATCACCTTGCCCGCGGTCGCGGCGACGGCCTGGTTGCCCGCGGTCGTCTCGACCGTCGCCCCGCCGTAGCACTGGTCCAGCTGGTCGTCGCGCACGTCATAGTCACGGCCGGTGCCGGTGCTGGTGAAGCCGTAGCTGCGCGCGGCATAGGCTTGGGCCTTGTAGGCCTCGATGTTCCACCCGGCGGGCATCTCCTTGGGGATGACGCCCTGCACATAGCTGTCGTAGCTCACGAAGTTCACCACCCGAAGCGCGTTCGCGCCGTCGTTCCGGAACTGGAGCGAGCCGCGGAAGAACGCGTTCTTCTGCACGAGCGTGATCGGCTGCGCCGGGTCGGTGGGGACCGCGGTGACCGGCCCGGTCCCCTGGTACTTGAGCGTCGGGGGCACGGTGGACTGGTCGTAGACCTTCACGATCCCCGCGGCCGCCGCGATCTGATAGCCGACGTTCGGCGACGCGACACCGACGATCGCATTTCCAGCGGCCTCGTTCACGACCTGGAACCCGCCGGACGAGCGGATGTCGGCGAGCCAGCTCGACATGTACGTGCCACCACACGAGGCGCCCCCCGATGACGAGGGTGCCGAGAGGAGGACGCGCATCGGGCCGCGTGGGTTCGTGGCGTAATCGACGTAGGTGAGCGCGGTCCCGGTGTAGTAGTGCGCGATGATCTGCTCGGCGTTGAGCGCGGGCCCGGACGCACCGGTGGCCCAGCCCTCGGCACCGTACTGGCTCATGCCGACGCCGTGCCCAAAGCCCTTGCCGTAGAAGGTCACTCCCGGCTGCACCGAGAACGACTCGACCAGGCGCGGCACGCCAAGCGAGCTGAACCAAGCAACACCGTCCTGCACGAGGTCCCACTCGATCCGGAAATTGCCGGTGGATCCGGGGAGCTGCACCGTGATCGGGATCGTCGCCGCCTGTCCGGGCGCGATGTCCGCGGCAAGATTGCCACGGCTCCCGTCCCACACGACGACCGCGCCGGTGGTGGTGAAGATGTGATAGCTGAGCCGCACCGGGTTCGGGCCACCCGCCGGCCAGGTGCGCTGCCCGTAGTTCGTCACGCGGACCGAGAGCGGGAGCGTCGCGCCGATCGTCGCCTGAGCCGGGGTGTTGGTCTGGTCATAGCCGCCGTTGAACCCGCTCGTCACCGCCAGCGCGGCGCGCGCGTAGGCAGAGCCCAGTCCGGAGAGCCAGGCGACGCCCTCCCGGACCGTGTCGATCGCAAGGGTGAACGACCCCACCGCGGTCGGCGCGGTGTAGGCGACGTTCACCGTGCGTGACGCGCCGGGCGCGAGATCGCCGCCCAGGGGCGTGCGCGTCCCATCCCAGACCACGGTCCGTCCGGCGCTGTCGAAGAGGTGATACGCGATGTTCATCGGGTTTACGCCGGAGGAGTTCCAGGCGACGTTCCCGTTGTTCGTCACCGTGACGGCGACGGTCTTCACTTCGCCAAGCGACGCCGCCTGGCTCGGCGGAAGCTGATAGAGCGCGGCGTAGGAGGCGTTCGCGACATTCACGCCGCTCACGCGCGACGGCGCGCTCCCGAAGAATTGGAACCACGAGACGCCCTCGCGCACGAGATCGAAGGTGAGGGTGTAGCTGCCCTGCAGCGGCGGCGCGGTCACCCGCGCGCTCACCGTCGTCGATGCGCCCGCGGCGACATCGGATGGAAGCGAGCTGCGCTCGCCGTCCCAGACGACGGTGTTCCCGGCGAGGTCGTGCCAGTGGTAGGCCAGGTCGACGAGGTTCGGCCCCGTCGCGTTCCAGGCCGCGGTGCCACGGTTGGTGACCGGGACCGGGACCGTGTACGTCGCGCCGGCGATGAACGACGGCAGCGGTGCCGCGCCGTATGACGCGGCGTAGGCCGGGATCGCCTGCACCGGATAGCCGGTGCTCGGGGCGAGCCAGGCGACGCCCTCCTTCACCAGCGCGAGCTTCAGGATGTAGGTCGCGGCCACCGCGGGCACCGCGACCGTCGCGGTGACGGTGCGACTCGTCCCGGCCGGCACGTCGGTCCCGAGCGAGGTGCGCAGGCCGTCCCAGACGACGACGTTCCCGGCCCCGTCATACCAGTGATAGGTGAGGTTCACCGGGTTGGCGCCGCCGGCGTTCCAGGCATCGGCGCCGGAGGGGTTGGTGAGGGTGACCGCGAGCGACAGGGTCGTGCCCGCGCCGGCGGTGGCCGGGGGCGTGGCCTGGTAGGTGGCGGCGAGGGTCCCCTGCGGCGCGGCGGCCGCGGGGGTGGCCGAGATGAGCATCGCGGCGATGACCGCGACCGACGCACCGATGCGGGCGATGCGGGCCGGCCGGGTCAGCCGGGTCAGCCGGATCAGCCGGATCAGACCGAATGAGCGCACGAGCGAGCCCCTTCCCAACCGCTTGTCAGTCGAATGAACAGGTGTTGGCGACCACTACAGCCAATTCAGGTCACGGTACCAGCGTTACCGCCTGGGGGGAACCCGCAGCGAACCAACGAAGCCCATCTGCGACCACATCGACGACCAGCTGGGCCGCCCCCGACGGCGGCGGGGCCAGCCGGACCGAGAGGGTGAGCTGCCCGCCGGGCGCGACGGTCGAGGCGATCGCCGTACGGGGCCCGTCCCAGAGGAGCAGGGTGCCGTCAGCGGCGAGCCAGTGCGCGCTGAGCGAAAGCGGCGCCGCCCCGCCGGGGGTCCAGGTCGCGCCGCCGGTGTTCGTCACCGTGACGGCGGTCGTGGGAGCGCTGCGGGACACGGTGAGCGGCCCGGTGGGGGCGAAGCCGGCGCGGAAGTCGGCGGCGACGGTCAGCGGCAGGTCCGCGGTCCGCACGCCATCGCCGGAGAACCAGGCGACGCCCTCGCGGACCAGATCGATCCGCGCGATGAAGCTGCCGGCAGCGAGCGGCGCGGCGACGATCGCGGTCGTGGTCACGGACTGGCCCGGCGCGACATCGGACGGCAGGAGCGTCCGGTCGCCATCCCAACGGATCGTGGCGCCCTGCGCGTCGGCGAGATGCACCGCGACGTGGACCGGGTCGGTCCCGCCGGCGGGCCAGACGATCGCGCCGTCATTGCGCACGGTGAGCGGGATGACGATGCGGCCGCCCGGGAGCAGCGGCGGCAGCGGCGCGCCCTGGTTGACGGAGGTGACGGTCGCGGCGATGCCACTCGACACGTTGATCGCGACATCGCGGGTCGGAACGCCTTGCCCGCTGAACCAGGCGACGCCCTCCTCGACCAGATCAAGCCGAAGGAGATAGCTCCCGGGGGCGGGCGCGACCACCGGGAGCGCGACCACCACAGACTGACCGGGGCCGAGGTCGGACGGCAGCGCGGCGCGCGCGCCGTCCCAGACGACCATCGCGCCCGCCGGGGTGAGCCAGTGGTAGGAAAGGTGCACCGGTGCGGCTCCGCCGGCGCTCCAGGTACGGGTCCCGGTGTTCGTCAGCGCGACGCCGTAGGTGTTCGATCCGAACGCGAACGTGGAGGCCGCGCCGGCGGCCGGCGCATAGGTCGCGCCGAGGCCGCTGTTCAGCGCCACGGTGACATTCGCGGTGGGGACGCCCTGGCCCGAGAACCAGGCGATGCCCTCACGAACGAGGTCGACGCGCAGGACGTAGGTCCCCGGGAGGGCCGGCGGTGCGATCGTCGCGCTGACCGCGGCGGAGGCCCCGATCGCGACATCGGCCGGAAGCGCGCTGCGCTGGCCGTCCCAGACGACGGTGTTCCCGGCGGTGTCGCTCCAGTGATAGGCAAGGCGCACCGGGCCCGTGCCGCCCGCGCTCCCGGCGTTCCAGGGGAAGCTCGAGCGGTTCGTGACCCCGATGGTCGCGGTGAACGGCGTTCCCGCGGTCGCGCGGGACGGGACCGCACTGGCGTCGTAGGTCGCGCCGTAGGTCACCGCTCCGGAGAGGGTGGGCGCGGTGGTCGCGCGGAGCGCGTTCACGCGTCCCGCCCCGAATACCGGGTCGGTCCCCGGGACGCCCAGATCGTCGGCCGTGGTCTTGAGCCGGTCGATGATCTGCGGCACGGTGAGCCCGGGCTCGCGGCCCAGGACGAGCGCCGCGATGCCGGCGACCAGCGGCGCGGCCTGCGAGGTGCCGCGCAGCGCCGCGTAGCTCGTGAAGCCGGTCGCGCGCGACAGGGTCGTGGGGTAGGTCGGTACGGTGCTCAGGATCGTGACACCGGGGGCGGAGATGCCGACATACGCGCCGGTGTTGGAGAACGCAGCGTGGGCGTCGTTCCCGTCGGTCGCGGCGACCGCGAGGACTTCCGGATACGCGCCGGGATACTCGACCGCGTTCAGGCTGGGACAACTGGCGTTCGGGTAGGTCCGCGACGGGTCGCCACAGTTGCCCGCGGCCGCGACGACGAGGACGTTGTGCGAGACGGCGTAGCGGATCGCGTCGTGGAGCGTCGGGCTGTCGGAGTCCGACCCGAGCGAGATGTTGATCACCCGCGCGCCCTGATCGACCGCCCAGATGATCCCCGATGCCACGTCCGAGAGGAGGCCGGTGCCCTGGCAGTCGAGGGCCTTCACCGGGAGGATGCGCACCCCGAAGGCGGCGCCGGCGATGCCCTGGCCGTTGTTCCCGTTCGCACCGATGATCCCCGCGACGTGCGTGCCGTGCCCGCTGTCGTCGAACGTCGTGCCCGGGCTGCAGCCCGACGACGGCGATGAGACGAAGGTCGCTCCGGGAAGGACCGCGCCGGCGAGATCCGGATGCGCGGCATCGATGCCGGTGTCGACGGTCGCGACGGTGATCGCGGCCGACCCGCGCACACCGTCCCAGGCCCGGTCGACCAGCGTCTTGCGCAGCCCCCACTGGCCGACGCCAAACCCCGGATCGGTGAGGAAGAAGCTGTCGTTCGGGGTGAAATGGGTGCGGACCACCCCGTCGGCCTCGACCCGCGCGATGGCCGGATCGCGCGCCAGGATCGCCACGGCCGCGGGTGTGTCGCCGAAGAGATCGGAGGCCTGGTCGGTGAGCGCGATCCGGGCCGCGCCGAGTGCCGGCAGATCGCGGTCGATCGTCCCGCCGACGGCGACGACCGCAGCCGCACGCTCGGCGGCGGACGCCCCTGCGGCGAACCGCACGAGCAGGCGCGGGGCATTGCGCGGGACGGTGACGGCGGCAGGGGCGGCGATCGCACCGACCGATAGAGCGGTATTCCGTGCGTCAGCCGGACGAGCGAGCAGGGGCCCGCCAAGCAGCAGCACCGCGAGCAGCACGACCCAACGACCCGACCGGTTTGCCATTCTTCTGCTCAGTACTACGGCCGGCATCGCCCCAGGTTATGCCCCGCGCGGGCCGGTCTCGCCGATCAGGCCCAGATGAGACCGGGTCAGGCCCCCTCGACCGCTCGGCGGGGTAGTGTCATGGCGCCGTGCCCGCCGTGCGCCCTACTTCTTCGTAAGCGTTCGATCGATCTCCACGATGTGCTCTAGGCGGTGAGCGCTTCTGTCCAGCAAGCGCGGGAAGCGCTCCGTCGCATTCGCAACAAGCTCAGGCGGCAGAGATGCAATCTCTGCGTCCAGCTCTTCGGCGATAGCCACCACGTCACGCGTGACGGCGTCTGGGTTCAGGGCTTGCCATTGTTTAAGTCCTGCGTCGTTGAGAACGTCGGTCAGGTCGTCCGGAACCGAAACCAACGGAACCCCCGCTCGATGGCGCTGCCAGCGGATGAGTGTGGCCCGGTCCCAAAACGCTAGGTGCGCGAGCGACGCCGCGACAGTCCAGTCGCCGCTGACTCTCCGCGCGAGTTCCTGCGTGGTTAGACGTGCCGTCAACGCATGCAGGCGATCGCGAGATGCATCATTTGCTGCCAGATAGTCGTCGCCTCGGTCCGGCACGGGCGGAATCGTAGCTGGCCCATGCACCGTCAGACCGCCTCCTCCTTCGCGAGCCACGCCTGCCACTCCTTAAGGCCGGCGAGCGTGATGCGATTCCCGCTGATGCGGCTCCGCTGGTTCGAGCCCAGATGAGACCCCCGATCAGGTCGGATCGGGCCGATCGGGCCGATCAGGCCGATCAGGGCGCGGCGGCGACGATGACGAGGACGTTCTCGAGCTTCCGCAGATCGACCGCCGGCGCGATGATCGCCCGCTGATACGCCGCGACCTCGGCCTTCGCCACGTCGGTGACCGTGCCGATCACCAGCCCCTTCGGGTAGAGCGAGCGGATCTCGTTCCCGAAGGCGAGGCCGGCGGTGACGACGATGTCGCCGGGCTTCACCGCGTCGCTCTGAAGGATCCATTCCATCACCAGCGTGTCGCCGTACTGCCCGCGAACGATCCCATTCGCGCGTGAGGTCTGGACGAGCGCCGAGACCGCCGACGACGAATCCGTGACAAGCAGCACCTTCGCGTAGTTGCTCCCGGCCTCGGCGACACGGCCGACGACCCCAAGATCGGAGAGGACGATGTCGCCGGCCTTCACGCCCTGCTCGGTCCCCGCTCCGATGACGAGCGACTTGAGGATCCCGCTCGGGTCACGCGCGATGACCGGCGCGGCGATCGTCCGGTACGGCAGGGTCTTCTGCAGACCCTCGAGCTTCGTCGCCTGCTGCGCGGTGACCGCCTGCTCGCGCAGACGGACGTTCTCCAGGGTGAGACGGTCGTTCGCGGCGCGCAGATCGGTGTTCTCGGTGCGCAGGCGCTCGATCTCGCCGATCGCCTGGACGAAGCGGTTCGTCGAGATGCCGGTGTCGGCGAGGATCCGTTGGACCGGAACGAGCGCCTGGGTACCGAGGGTCGAGAGCCCACGGACCAGGTCGGTGTTCCGGAGAAAGAACAGCAGCAGCGACAGCACGAACAGGAGCGCGAACGGGCGGCCGACGCTCGGTCGACGGGTGCGTGCGCGGCCGAGCGAGCCTCCCAGATAGGTCGGGGTCGCCATCAGCGCGGCATGATCGAGTAGGTCTCGGTGACCAGGCTCCGCTCGTACTTCACCAGGTTCTCCAGCACGATGCCGGTGCCGCGGGCCACGCAGGTGAGGGGATCCTCGGCGATGTGCACGGCCATCTGGGTCGCTTCGGCGATGCGAGTGTCGAGGCCCTTGAGCAACGCCCCGCCGCCGGCGAGGTAGATGCCCTGATCCATGACGTCGGCGACGAGCTCCGGCGGCGTCTCTTCCATCGTGTCCTTCACCGAGTCGACGATCTGCAGGATGGACGGCTCGATCGCCTCGCGGATCTGCGCGCTCGTGACCTCGATACTGCGGGGAAGGCCGGTGAGGAGATCCCGTCCGCGGAAGAAGGTGGAGACCTCCTCATCGAGCGGGTAGGCCGAGCCGATCGCGATCTTGATGTCCTCGGCGGTGCGCTCGCCCATGAGCAGATTGAACTCACGACGGGCGTAGGCGACGATGTCCGCATCCATCTCATCGCCGCCGATGCGGATCGACCGCGCGACGACGATGCCGCCGAGCGAGGTCACCGCGACCTCGGTCGTGCCGCCGCCGATGTCGACGATCATCGAGCCCGACGGCTCGTGCACCGGCAGACCGGCGCCGATCGCGGCGGCCATCGGCTCCTCCACCAGGCGGGCCCACCGGGCACCGGCGTTGACCGCGGCCTCCTGCACCGCCCGCTTCTCCACCTCGGTGACGCCGGACGGGATGCCGATGACCACCCGGGGACGCGGGAAGAGCGCGAACTTGTCGTGGACGTTCTTGATGAAGTACCGAAGCATCGCCTCGGTGATGTCGAAATCGCTGATGACGCCGTCCTTGAGCGGGCGGACGGCGATGATGTTCGCGGGGGTGCGCCCGACCATCCGCTTGGCCTCGGCGCCGATGGCGAGGATCTGCCCGGTCCGGGTGTCCTTGGCCACGACCGACGGCTCGCTGATGACGATCCCGCGTCCCCGGACGTGGACGAGGGTGTTCGCCGTGCCCAGATCGATGCCGATATCACGCGAGAAGAGCCCCATGAGACCTTCGAACAAGAAGCAGCTTCCCTTTCCAACGCCCGCCCGAGGCCGCGCGGGGAAATCAACGGGTGAGCGACCGAAGGATAACGGGGCCGCTGCGACGCCGGTGCCCGGCGGGCCCAGAGCGAGCGGTCAGCGCCTCGGTTCGCGCGTCATCGCGGGCTTGCGGGGAAGGCGATCCCGCGCTCGCGCAGGCTGACCCAGCGCCCGCGGGCGATGACCAGGTGATCGACCACCGCCACCCCCAGCAGCTGGCCCGCGGCGACGGCATCGCGGGTGGTCCGGGCGTCGTCCGGCGACGGCTCCGGATCTCCGGACGGATGGTTGTGGGCGAGGACGATCCCGGCCGCGTTCCGCCGGATCGCCTCGGTGAAGAGCTCGCCGATCCGGACCGAGGTGCCGGAGACGTTCCCCTGATAGACCGGCATCACCCCGATGAGCCGCTGCTTGCGGGTGAGGAGGGCCACGACGACCGCCTCGCGCTCGAGATGCGCGACATGCGGCGCGAGGGCCAGGGCGGCCGCGGCCGGGGTGTCGAGGAGCGCACCGTCCTGCTCGGCCGCGAGTGCCCGGCGCCCCAGCTCGACCGCGGCCTGGATCCGCGCCGCGGTCGCCGTGCCAAGACCGGCGGCGCGAAGCCGCCCGGCGTCGGCGTGCGCGAAGCCGGCGACGCCGCCGAGCTCGCGGATCGCCCGCTCGGCCACGGCGAGCGCCGAGTGGGTGCGGGTGCCGCTGCCGACGACGAGGGCGACGAGCTGCGCGTCGGAGAGCGCCGGCGGGCCTTCGCGGAGGAGCCGCTCGCGGGGCCGGATCGCCTCGGGCCAGTCGCGGATCGGCACGCCACTAGATCGGCGGGTCGTTGCTAGCTTTCGGTGACCACCTTTGGCGTCGCGGCGGTCTCGCCGGCGGTCTTTCCCCCGGTGTGCACGGTCCAGTCGCGCTCGTCGAAGTCCTTCGCGCAATAGGGGCAGATGCTCCATTCGGGCCGGATGAGCTTGGCGCACGACGGGCAGACCCGCTTCAGGCGGGTGCGGCAAGTGGGGCAGAGGATGTAGTCCTCGCCCACGCGCTCACGGCAGGTGGGACACACGACGCGCTGCTCGGCCTCGGCGAGGAGGCTCTCCTCGGCCAGCTGCCGCTCATAGCTCTCGCCGAGCGTCTCACGGGGCCGGATGATGAGATAGAGGAACAGCCCGAGGACATTCAGAACGACGACCAGCAGGCCGGCGAGGTACGGCAGAATGCGGTTCTCGGTCCGGTTCTGCGCATCGCGGATCGTCCAGAAGACCATCGCGATGTAGAGCGCGAAGATGTAGAGCCCGATGAAGCGCAGGCCGAACTGGACGATCGCGCTGTCGACGAAGGCCGTCCAGGCGGCGCCGATGTCCGGCATCAGCTACACCCCCGCCGAAAGTCGCGCGGTCTCGATACGAGTGCGCTCGCGCCAGTAGTCGAGCACGTCGTGGAGCGTCTGCTCGAAGGCGATGCGCGGCTCCCAGCCGGTCGCGGCGCGGAACTTCGACGGGTCGGCCCAGAGGATCGGCACATCGCTTGGTCGCAGGCGGGCCGGGTCCTCGGCGGTGCGGATCTTCACCGTCGAGTAGGCGACGAGGATGTCGAGCATCTCCTGGATCGTGTGGGTGCTCCCGCTCCCGACGTTGTAGCTCTCCCCCGGCTCGGCCTTCTCGAGCGCCAGCCAGTAGGCGCGAACGATGTCGCGCACGTCGGAGAGGTCGCGCTTGCTGGTGAGGTCGCCGTGATAGATCACCGGCTCATGGAAGCCGGCCTCGATCTCGGCGATCTGCTTGGCGAAGCTGCTGTCGGCGAACACCGGCCCGCGCCGGGGCCCGGTGTGGTTGAAGCCGCGGGTGCAGACCAGATGCAGGCCGTAGGACTTGAAGTACTGATAGGCGAGCTTGTCCTGCGTCACCTTGCTGACGGCGTACGGCGACAGTGGCCGGAGCGGGTTCGTCTCCTTCATCGGCACCTCGTCCGGATAGACCATCCCGTACTCCTCGCTGGAGCCGGCGATGTGCATCCGGATCTGGGTGTCGTGGCGGCGAATCGCCTCGAGCAGATTGAGCTGCGACATGACGTTGATGTGGATCGTCGCGGCAGGCTCGTCGAATGAACTCTGGACGAACGACTGCGCCGCGAGGTGGAAGATGCGCTGCGGCTGAACGGCGCTGATGAGGTGCTCCACCGCGCCCGCGTCGGTGAGCTCACAGTGGAGCAGGGTCACCCGCCCCTTCTTCTGGTCGTCGCGCAGACCCGCGCCGTCGCTGAAGCGGCCCTCGATGACATCGAGCTTGCCGGCGCGCACGAGCGGCTCGAGGTTCTCCATCCGCGACCGCCACCGGTAGGTGCCGTAGACGGCGACCTCGGGGTGTTCGGACAGGAGGTACTCGGCGAGGTGGCTCCCGGCCATGCCGGTGATCCCGGTGATGATGACGCGCATCTGCGGGACTTTAGCAAAGGCCCTGCCGCGGCTCGCTTGGACGCTCGGCCGGTCGCCAGCCTTGGGCCAGCTGGGGCCAGCTCGGGCCGGCACCAGGCGAGCCGCGGCGACGCGGCGACGACGCTAGCGTTCGGTCCGGATGGGTACCGCCTGAGCGTTCTCGAGGTCCGGCGGCACACCGAGCGCGGGCCGACGGGCGCGATCACCGACGCCGGTATCGCCGCCGCGCGCGCGCTGGCCGGAGTCCGCTACGCGCTCGTGGTGTCCAGCCCGCTGGAGCGGGCAAAGCGGACCGCGAAGCTCATCGGCGGTCGGCTTGATGCGACCGAGCCGGGGCTGCTCCCGGATATCGGCGGCGCCGGGATCTACGGCGACATGGGCGCGCTCGCCGACTGGCGCCGGCTGCTCCGTGAAGACGCCGAGGCCCGCGCCCTCGCCGACGAGCAGCTTGCGACCTGGTCGCGCCTCGTCGCACGGGTCGGTCCGAAGGACTGCGTGCTGGTGATCTCCCATGGCGGGATCATCGAGCTGCCGATCGTTGCCCTCGGCCAGCGCCTGGGCACGGTCCTCGCCGGTCCGTCGTTCGGCTTCCTCGAGGGTGCGCGGATCGGCTACGCCAAGGGTGTGCCGGCGAGCGTCGATCTGCTGCGTGCGGTCCATGAACACGGACCCAAGTGAGATAGGTCGAGGCGCCACTTCAGGGCTCTGGATCGGGAGCTCGATGGCGGCATCGTGGTCGAACCGAACTGCGGGTTGCACCCGGTCGCGCTGGCGCCGGTCAGGCAGGCCGCGAGCTGGTACGCCGGGTCACCTTCGACTCCGGGTTCGCGTCGGTCGTGAGCTCGAGCGCGCCGCGGCCCGACGGCGCGGTGGGGTCGACGCGAACGCCGCCTGACCGCCGAGTCGGGTGTCCGCGCCGTGCGGGGTGCAGGTCCACCCCTGCATGTTCGCCGGGGTCGGCCGGGTGTGCGCCAATTCTGCTCACCGCTGGATAAATCCGCTGGCCTGCTGACCCGTCTGCCCAACGGCCGAGCGTCCGGCCGCCGGTCACAATGAGGGAGTGCCCAGGGAGTGCTGAACGGACCGGCGCGGCGTTAGATGATCGTGCTGCGCCCCTTGCTGCTCGCCGTGGTCCTTGCGATCGCCGGCCTCGGCGCCGGTCCGGCCGCGCCAGCCGCGGCGGCCTGCGCGTCGAGCGTCGGGCCGGGCATCCCGCCCCCGGCCTCGGCATCGTCAGGGATCGACGGCTTCCATGCCGCGTGGTGGGGTCAGTCCGGCTACATGCGGCTGTGCCCGGGCGAGCGGTCGACCGCGGTCGTCGCCTACCGCAACTCCGGGTCGAATGGCTGGGTCGCCGACCGGATGGGCGAGGCGGCGTACCTGGGCACCTGGGGCCCCGAGCCGGGACAGGACCGGCCCTCGCCGCTCGGCGGGGACGGCACGAACGGCGGCCCGGCCACCGGTTGGCCACGGTACGACCGGATCGCGGTGCAGCCCGCGGCGTACGTCGGTCCCGACCAGGTCGCCTGGTTCAGCTTCACCGTCCAGGCGCCCACGCAGCCCGGGGTCTACCGGCTGCACCTGCGGCCGCTGGTGGAGGGCGCGGCCTGGATGGAGGACGTCGGCGTGTTCTGGCAGATCGTCGTGCTCGGCGCTGATGGCTCGCTCCCGGCGGGCGCGGTGCTCCCCCCCGCGCCGGCGCGCTGGCCACGCACGCTCCAGCTCGGACTGGCCGATGCACCCGGGGGCGCCGGCGGACTGCGGGCGGCGGCGCCGTTCGGGTTCCGCTACCAGTACCTCGCCGGCGGCGCGAACACCGGCCAGGGCTGGGCCACCTGGAACCCCGACGGAGGCTTTGTCAGCTCGTACGTGCGCGAGTCGCGCGACGCCGGGATCACACCGTTCTTCAGCTACTACCAGCTGCTGGGCAGCGCGCCGGGTGGCGCGCTCTCCGAGCCGCTGGGCAACTACACGAATCTGGCGACGGCCGCGACCATGCGCGCGGTGTATGACGACCTCACCCTCTTCTTCAGCAAGGCCGGCGCGTTCCCCGACACGACCGTCGTGCTCCAGGTCGAGCCGGATCTCTGGGGCTACATCCAGCAGCGCTGGGGCGACGATGCCGGCGCCGCTCCGATCGTCGTGGGCTCGAGCGGCAATGCCGACGTCGCCGGTCTTCCTGACTCGGCGCGCGGATTCGCCCAAGCGGTCCTGCGCCTGCGCGACCGGTACGCCCCGAATGTGCTCGTCTCCTACCACCTCTCGGTCTGGGGAACGAACCACGACCTCCTGCTCGAGAAACCCGATCTCGCGACCGCCGACCTGCTGGCCCGCAGCTCCGCGGCCTTCTACCGATCGCTGCAGGCACCGTTCGACCTGGCCACCGCGGAGTTCAGCGACCGCGACGCGGACTTCTACCGGATCGTGCGGGGCGAGCCCGGGCACTGGTGGGACGGCGCGGCGCATGACCGCAATCTCGCCTTCCTCTCGCGGTTCGTGACCGAGGCACGGGTGCGGGTCGTCGAGTGGCAGATCCCTCTCGGCAACACGGTGATGCGCGCCCAGGACAACACCTGGGGCCATTACCAGGACAACCTCGTGCAGACCGTCCTGGCCGATCCGGCCCTGCGAGACCGCTACGTGAAGGCCGGGGTGATCGCCTTCCTCTTCGGTGGCGGCGCCGATGGGACCACCTGCGCCTGCGATGCGCGCGGCGACGGCGTCACCGATCCCGCGGCGATCGCGGGCAACACCCGCGCCGCGCTCTCCGCCGACGACGACGGCGGCTACTTCAAAGAGCAGGCCGCTCGCTACTACGCCGCGGGAGCGGTCACCCTCCCCTAATCGGACCGAGCCGGCCCCGCCCGCGGCGCCCACGGCCGCCGCTCCCGTCGAGCGATGTTCCGAGGAGCGCGAGTGACGCCACGAACAGCGCGATCGCGAGCGCCGGCGGCGCGAGCCACCAGATCCAGGCGCCGCTGGTGAACAGCAGCGGATACGCGAGCGCGCGGCCGACCGCGGCGCCCCAGCTCGTGACCACCGGGTCGCCCAGGCCGAGGAACCCGAGGCTCGCCTCCGCGAGCACGACGTACTGGACGGTGAGGACCGCCTTCGCGAGGGCGAACGGCGCGATCGCCGGGAGCAAGTGCCTTCGGACGATGTGCGGCCCCGAGCCGCCGATCGCGAGAGCCGCGAGCACGTGCCCACGCCCAAGCTCGCCGATCGTCTGCGCCCGGATGACCCGGGCGAACGACGGCCAGGACACCAGACCGAGCACCACCGCGATCGTCGTGAGCGACGGTCCGGCGAGGGCCACCACGAGCATCACGAGCGGCAGCAGCGGCAGGGCCAGGAACAGGTCTGCGGCGGCACGCGCCAGGGCATCCGCCCGCCGGCCGGCGCTCGCGGCCAGGCCGATGACGATCGCGATGACGGTGGAGACCGCTGCTCCCAGGACCCCCGCCAGCACCGACGCTCGGGCGCCCGCGATGAGCTGCGCGAAGAGGTCCTGGCCGATGCCGTTCGTCCCCAACGGATGGGCCACCGACGGAGGAAGGAGCGGGCGTCCGACCAGGGCGTCGGGGAACGGCGCCACAGCCGGGCCGAGGGCCGCGAGCAGGACCACGCCGACGACGATCGCCGCCGGCGCGAGGATCGACATCAGGCGACCGCCGGAGTCGAGAGCCGTGGGTCGAGCCGCGGAAGGACCAGGTCCGCCACGGCGTTCGTCGCGATGACCGCGAGGCCGGTGACGAGGAACACCGCCTGGAGCACCGGGTAGTCGCGGGCGATGAGCGACTCGAAGGCAAGCTGCCCGATGCCCGGATACGCGAACAGCGTCTCCACGACCACGACCCCGCCGGCGACGAGTCCGGCCCGCGCGCCGAGGAGGGCGACGACCGGAAGGAGCGCGTTGCGCCCGAGATGGCCGAAGGCGATCCGCCGCTCGGTGAGGCCACGGGCCCGGGCCGCCACGAGGTACGCGCTGTCGCGCTCGGCGAGGGCCGCCGCCCGGGCGACGAGGTAGAACCCCGGGAGGTGCGCGACGGTGAGCGTCGCGACCGGCAGGACGAGGTGCCGCAGCACGTCACCGCCGCAGGCGAGGGCGCCGGCGAGCCCGGTGCACGCAGTGAACGGCGCCTGCGCACCGGCGGCCGGAAGGAGGCGCAGCCAGACCGCGAACAGGGCCAGGAGCACGAGGCCGACGACGAACTCCGGGAGCGACCCCGCGAGGACGAGCCAGCCGGTGAGGGTGCGCTCGCCGCGAGCGCCCTGGCGCAGCGACGCGCGAACTCCCAACAGCGTCCCGGCGAGGGCCGCAACGGCAAGGGCGAGGCCGGCGAGAAGCACCGACCAGCCGATCCGGCCGGCGATCAGCTCGCCCACCGGCCGCCCGGCGGCGATCGAGCGGCCGAGATCGCCGTGCGCGAGCCCGGCGAGATACCGCTCGAGCTGTGTGGCGAGCGGCAGATCGAGGCCGTAGTAGGCCGCGAGGTCCGCGCGTGCGGCGGCCGAGAGCTGCACCGGCGCGGCGGCGCTCCCGGACAGGGTGACCGCGAGCGGATCGCCGGGAAGCGCGCGAGGCAGCAGGAAGTTCAGAACCACGAGGATCCCCGCGAGCACGAGCGCGCGGGCGACCGCGCTCAAGCTAGTCAAGGAACGCGAGCTTGTTGTCGATGAGCGGGATCCCATTCATGATCCCGCCCGCGGTGTTCGACCAGCGGTCCCAGGCCCGCGGGTCGTAGACGAAGTAGAAGCGGCGGTAGTACAGCGGCAGCGTCGGCAGCTCCGCCGCGAGGATGTCCTGCAGCTCGGCCACCTGCGCCCGCCGCATCGCGGGATCCTGCTCGCGCGCCTGCAACGCGGCCACGGTGTCGAACCGCGCGCTGTGCAGCCCGTCGCCATAGGCGAAGGCGTTGGTCGCGGCGCCGGAGAACCAGAGCCGGAGAAAGTCAGGGTCGCCGCCGATCCCGATATGTGAGGTGAGCGCGAGGTGGAACGCCCGGCGCTGCTGCAGATCGGTGCGTGTTTTCGCGTCGCCGCTCACGATCCGGACCCGGAGGTCCGCGTCCCGCAGCTGAGCGACGACGAGGCCGGCGTCGGGGATCGCCGGATTGGCGATGAGATCGAGCGTGAGCGGCGCGCCGCCGGGAAGCTCACGGAACCCGTCGCCGTCGCGATCGACAAGGCCCGCCCCGTCCAGGAGCGCGCGCGCACGTGACGGGTCGAACGGATATCGGCGCACGGTCGGCGAGGCCCAGCGGCCATCTGGCGGGATGAGGCCCGCGCTGCCGACGATGACATCCGGCGCGTGGGTCACCCGTGCGGCGATGTCCCCACGATCGAGCGCGTAGGCGATCGCCTGGCGGACCTGCACGTTGGAGAGCGGCGCGCGATCGACATTCAGGATGAGGCGCATCACGCTCAGTCCGGGCGTGGTGAACACCTTGTATGGTTCGCCGTTCGCGAACGCGGTGACCAGCTCGTACTCGGTCGCGAGGAACAGATCGGCGGCGTGCGTTTGGAGCGCGATGGTCCGCTGGGCATCCGGGACGAGCACGTAGGCGAGCTCGGAGATCGCCGGCCGGCCGCCGAAGTGCTGGTCCTGGGCCCGGTAGAGGTACTCCCCGCGGCCGTCGGCATACGACACGAACGCGAACGGCCCGCTGCCAACGGTCGCGCCGGCGCCGCGGAAGGCGAGCGGGTCGCCGACCGGCTCCCAGACATGGCGCGGGAGGATCGGCACCCCTCCGGCGATGTCCTCGAGGAACGGGGCGTGCGGCGCGGCGAGGCCGATCCGGACCGTGCGCCCATCGATCGCCTCGGCCCGCTCAACGACCGTGGTCGAGGTCCACTTGAACGGGAAGCGGGCGAAGTACCCGAAGGTGAAGGCGACATCCTCCGCGGTGAGCGCCGTCCCGTCGTGGAACCGCACCCCGTCACGGATCGTGAAGGTGTACGACCGGCCGTCGGCGGCGACGCTCCAGCGCTCGGCGAGCCAGGGGATGACGCCGCGGCGGTCCTTCCAGGTGAGCGTGTCGTAGGCAAGCATGAGCTTCACCACGCCACCCGGACCGACCGGGCTGAAGGCGAACGGGCTGGGGTATCCGGTGTCGGCCGGCCAGGAGAGCGTCACCCGGCCACGGCGCGCGGCCGGGCTCGTCACGCCCGCCTCGCGCGTCTCGGGCGCAGCGCAGGCGACGAGGGTCGCGCCCAGGCCGGCAAGGCCGGTAAGCCCGGCGAGGAAGGTCCGGCGCCCCATGCGCCCCGTCACGCGCGCGACTTCGTTAGAGAGTCTGGCTGGCGAGTGCCAGGTGGAAGCGCGTGTACCGCTCCAGGGTGCGCTGCTGCACCGCGGTCAGCACCTCGCAGGCCCAGCTCCAATGGAGCGAGACGACATCGCCGATCTTCGCTCCGGCGACGAAGCCACGGCCTTCGAGCAACCGGGTGACCCGCTCGGACCGCGGCGGATCCAGCTCGAGCCGACCGTCGCGGAGCACGACCGGCGCGCGCTGCACGATGAGCTCGCCCCCGTCGATGCCGGTGACCGTGCCCCAGCTGATGCGGCAGGAGTCGACCATTGCGAGCACCTCGGCCTTCCCGCGGTCGGCCTGGCGCCAGACGTCCAGGACGTGAAAGCTGTGGTGCGGCCGTGCGCCGGCGGGCGCCTTCGCCGCGACCCGCCCCATCACCTTCGGCGAGAGCTGCGTGCCGTAGCGGGCTCGCAGATCGTCGTAGAGCGACCGCGCCTCGACCCGCTCGAGCAGCTCGTTCCCGAGCCAGTAGGCCTCGACGACCCGTTCATCGAACGGGTCGGCGATCCCGTTGCCGCGCGCGATGAGCGAGAGATAGGGGACCGCGCCGGTGAATTTCTTCAGCATCCCGTCGAGCGGGGGCTCGCGCACGTCGGCGACTGCGTACTCGAGGATCGTGCGGTTGTCGTCGCCGCCGCAGTACTGCAGCCGGTTGGGCATGAACGCGTAGCGCACGAAGCGCGTGGTCCCTCCGAGCGGCTGTGCCGGGGCGAGGGCCACCGCCTAGACCCGCACCGCGGGCCGGCAGAAGCCCGCGACCGCATCGACGATCGCTTCGTGCTCGGTCCGGAGGACCCGGGCGGCGAGGGTCTCGGCGTCGTCGCCGGCGAGGACCGGCACCCGCCGTTGGACCAGGAACTCGCCCGCGTCGAGCTGCCCGGGGTGCGCGCGATGCACGGTCACGCCGGTCTCCAGAACGCCGGCGTCCAGGACCGCCTGGTGGACGGCGATCCCGTGCATCCCACCGAACGCCGGGAGGAGGGCGGGATGGATGTTGATCACCGGCACCGGTCCGAGCCGCTCGAAGAACCGGTCGCCGAGGATGCGGTCGAAGCCGGCAAGGACGACCAGGTCGACGTCCTCCGCCGCCAGACGCGCGGCCATGAGGAGCTGTGCGGCCTCGCGACCGCCGTTCGCGGCGGGCGGGAATGCGGCGGCCGGGATCCCCGCGGCCGCGGCGCGTTCGAGCGCGGGGGCATGTTTGCGGCTCGAACCGACGTACACGATCCGCGCATCGAGCCGGCCATCGGCGCAGGCGTCGATGAGCGCCTGGAGATTCGTGCCCCGGCCGGAGACCAGAACGCCGATCCGGGCGGTCACGCCCAACGGACCCGGGGCGCGCCGGGGCGCGCCGGCTCCGCCACGCCGAGGCGGATCGCGTTGGGGAGCGCGCGGAGCGCCGCGCGCTCGTCCGCCGCTGCGACGATCGCGACCAGTCCGATCCCCATGTTCCAGGTGTCATAGCACTCGGCTTCACCGACCGCACCGGCCCGGGCGAGCCAGCGGAACAGCGGCGGGACCGTCCAGGCTTGCTGGTCGACGGCCGCGCCGAGCCCGTCCGGAAGCGCGCGCGGCAGGTTGCCCTCCCAGCCGCCACCGGTGAGGTGCGCGATCGACCGCACCGCCGAGGCGGCACGAAGGGCGCGGATCTCCGCGAGGTAGCAGCGGTGCACCGCCAGGAGCGCGTCGGCGAGCGAGCCGCCGCGCAGCTCGGGCCGCGGTGCGTCCAAGAGCTCGATGATGCCTCGCTCCTCGCGGGCCGCGCTTCGCTCGCAGATCGCGCGCGCGAGGGTGTAGCCGTTCGTGTGCAGCCCGCTCGAGGGCAGGCCGATGAGCACGTCTCCCGCAACGACCGCGGCCGGATCGAGGACCCGGTCGCGCTCCACCGCGCCGACCAGGAATCCGGCGAGGTCGTAGGCGCCGTCGGCGTACATCCCCGGCATCTCGGCGGTCTCGCCGCCGAGGAGCGCGACGCCCTGGGCCCGGCAGGCGTCGGCCATCGCGCCGACGACCCGCGCGAACACCGCGGGATCGATGCGGCTGGTGGAGAAGTAGTCGAGGAAGAAGAGCGGCTCCGCGCCCATCGCGAGCGCGTCGTTCACGCAGTGGTTCACCAGATCCGCGCCGACGCCCTCGTGCCGGTCGAGGAGACGCGCGAGCTCCAGCTTCGTCCCGACCCCGTCGGTCGTGGCGACGAGCACCGCGTCGCGCAGGCCACCGAAACGGAACAGGCCGCCGAAGGCGCCGATATCGCCGATCACCTCCGGCCGCTTCGTTGCCCCCACCCGCTCCTTGATCCGCGCGAGCGCATCCGCGGCCCGCGAGACGTCCACCCCGGATTCTTTGTAGGTCGTCACGAGCGGATCGCCTCCAGGACATCCTTGCCCAGGTCCAGCTGCACCGGGACGAGGTAGTCCCCGGTGAAGCACGCGGTGCAGAGCTCCCCCTCGGTGCCGCCGGTCGCCCGGACCATTCCCTCGAGCGAGAGGTAGCCCAGCGAGTCCGCGCCGACGTGCCGGCGGATGCCCTCGATGTCGAGCTGCGACGCGATGAGATCCTCGCGGCGCGCCATGTCCACGCCAAAAAAGCACTGGTGCCGGATCGGCGGCGAGCAGACCCGCAGGTGCACCTCCTTCGCGCCGTGCTTACGCAGAAGCGCGACGATCGGCCCGCTCGTCGAGCCGCGGACGATGCTGTCGTCGATGACGACGACGCGCTGGCCGGCGAGCACATCGTGCAGCGCGTTGTACTTGAGCGCGATGCTGTTCTTCCGCAGCTCCGCGGTCGGCTGGATGAACGTCCGCCCGATATAGCGGTTCTTGATGAGCCCCTCGCGGAAGGGGAGCCCGATCCGGCGCGCATAGCCGACCGCCGCGGGGATCGCGCTGTCGGGGACCGGGATGACGACGTCCGCGTCGGCCGGCTGCTCGTCGGCGAGGATCTCGCCCATCCGCTCGCGGGTCGCATACACCGACGAGCCGCCGATCCGGCTCGAGGCCGAGGCGAGATACACATGCTCGAAGACGCAGAGGCCGCGGCGCTCGGCGGCCAGGTCGCCGATCGGGACGGCGCCACGATCGTCGATGCGCAGCACCTCGCCCGGCGCGACATCGCGCACGAACTCCGCGCCGATCGTGTCGAGCGCCGATGTCTCGCTCGCGACGACCCAGGCGTCCCCCCGCCGGCCGAGGCTGAGCGGCCGAACGCCGAGCGGGTCGCGGATCGCGTAGAGCGCCGTCGGAGTGAGGATCGTGAGCGACCAGGCGCCGGCGAGCCTCGGCAGCGCGCTGAGGATCCGCTCGTCCCAGCTCGCGCCCGTGGCGGAGGCGATCGATTGCGCGACGACCTCGGTATCGCTGGAGGTGACGAACGACACGCCCTGTGCCTGCAGCGATCCGCGCATCTCGTGGGCGTTGATGCAGTTCCCGTTGTGCCCGAGCGCCAGCTCGCCGAGGGTACGGTCGGCGACGATCATCGGCTGCGCGTTCTCGATGCGCGACGAGCCGGTCGTCGAGTAGCGGGTGTGTCCGATCGCCGCGCGGCCGCCGAGCGTGCCGAGGTCCGGCTCGCTGAAGACCTGTCCCACCAGACCCATCCGCCGGAGCACCCGCAGATCGCTGCCGTCGGTCGCGGCGATGCCGGCCGACTCCTGCCCGCGATGCTGGAGCGCGTACAGGGCGAAGAACATGAGCCGCGCCGCCTCGGTCGGATCGACTCCCGCCGGAGACCAAATGCCGCAGACGCCGCACATGGTTCTGTCTATCTCCGGCTTCGCCGGGAGACGTGCCCCGGCGGGTCGTACTCGTTCGCGTTCAATCTCCGGCTTCGCCGGGAGAATTGCCCCGGCGGGTCGTACTCGCTCGTCGCGGCGGAGCCGCTCCTCGTTCGTTCTGTCATGCGGACCGTCCGAGAGCCTGCGCCAGACCGTCGCCGTGGGCCCGCGCGAGGGCGGCGATGGGGAGGCCGAGGACCGGCGCGACCTCGAGGAGGTCGCCCCCGATCGCGCCGAGGGTCCAGAGCGGCACGTCGCCCGCCGTGGCGAGCGCGCGGAGCTCGGGGTCGCGGTCGGGCGGGACGACCAGGACGATGCCGGAGGGACCTTCGCCGAAGAGCATCACCCGCTTGTCGATGCCGCGGACCGCCGGGAGCGTCACCCGCATCCCGATCCCGTCGCGCAGCGCCAGCTCGGCAAGGGCGACCGCGAGCCCGCCGTCGCTCCGGTCGTGCGCCGCGCGGAGCAGGCCGGCGCGGTGGGCCGCGAGCACGAAGCGTTGCAGCCGCGCCTCGAGCGCAAGATCGATGTGTACCGGTCCCTCATGGATCCCGCGCGACGCGCCGTAGACCGACGCGCCGATAGCGACGTCGGCGCTCCCCGCGAGCAATACGAGATCGCCGGCGCGGCCGGTCGTGACGGGCAGATGCGTGGTGACGTCCGGCAGCTGCCCGACCGCGCCGATCGTGGCGGTCGGCCAGATGTCCCGGCCGGCGGTCGCGTTGTAGAGCGAGACGTTCCCCGAGACCACCGGCACCGCGAGGGCAAGGCAGGCGGCGCGGATCCCTTCGATCGTGCGGACGAGCTGCCAGGCGCCCGCCGGGCGCTCGGGGTTGCCGAGGTTGAGGCAATCGGTGAGCGCCAGCGGCTCGGCCCCCATGCAGACGAGGTTCCGGGTCGCCTCGGCGACCGCGGACGCGGCGCCGACGTAAGGGTCGATCGCGGCGATGCGGGGTGCGGCGTCGATCGCCGCGGCGATGCCGTCCGGCCGTCCCTTGATCCGCAGCACCGCGGCGTCCCCGCCGGGACCGACGACCGTGTCGGTCCCGACCATCTGGTCATAGGTCCGATAGAGCGCGGCCCGCGACGCGACCTGTGGCGAGGCGAGCAGCGCGAGCAGCTCCAGGCCGATCTTCTGCGGCCCTTCGGGCCGCAAACTTTGCACGCTTGCTGATCGCTCGCGGACCGAGTCGAGGCTCGTGGGCGCAGTGGACGAAGGCTCCGCTGCCCAGGCGGTGATGTCGTATTCGGGGGCGTCATCGGCGAGTGCTTTCGGCGGGAGCGAGGCGACGAGCTCGCCTCCGGCCATGAGGTCCATGCGTTCTTCGACGATCACTTCGCCGATGCGGACGCCGTGCAGCTCCCAGCGAGTGAAGACGCGCTCCACGTCGGCCTCGCGACCCGGGCGGGCAACGACGAGCATCCGCTCCTGCGACTCGGACAGCATCACCTCGAATGGGACCATGCCCGTCGCGCGGCGCGGGACCTG
>DATCNH010000013.1:0-8568 GCA_036565345.1 Candidatus Limnocylindria bacterium
CTCGCGGAGATGGCCGGGGGCGTGCCCCTCTACATCGTCCACCTCTCCGCCGCGCAGGCGCTCGACCAGGTCCGGCTGTTCCGCGATCGCGGCCTGCCCGCGTACGCCGAAACCTGCCCGCAGTATCTGTTCCTGTCGTTCGACAACTACGAGGAGCCCGGCTTCGAGGGGGCGAAGTACGTCATGTCTCCACCGCTCCGCGAGAAGTGGCATCAGGAGGAGCTCTGGAAAGGGCTGGCGCGCAACGACCTTCAGGTCGTGAGCACCGACCACTGCCCGTTCTGCATGAAGGAGGGCTTCCAGGGCCAGCCGAAGCAGAAGGAGCTGGGGAAGGGCGACTTCTCGAAGATCCCCAACGGGGCGCCGGGGGTCGAGACCCGGATGGCGCTCATGTTCGACGGCGGAGTGGTCGCCGGCCGGATCACCGCGAGCCGCTGGATCGAGCTGTGTTCGACGACGCCGGCGAAGATCATGGGGATGTTCCCGCGGAAAGGTACGATCGCGGTCGGGAGCGACGCCGACATCGTCATCTGGGATCCGAAGGCAACCCAGACGCTCTCGGCCAAGACCCACCACATGCGCGTCGACTACAACCCGTACGAAGGCCGGAAAGTGAAGGGGAAGGCCGTGACCGTGCTGTCGCGGGGAGAGGTGATCGTGGAGAAGGACCGCTTCGTCGGCAAGAAGGGCCGCGGGAAGTTCATCAAGCGCGGCAGCCCGGTGCTGCAGACATGAGCGTGTATCACCTGCTCGTACGCCACGAGACCTGGGCCACCGACCAGCTCCTCGCGTTCTGCGAGGGGCTGACTCCCCAGCAGCGGGCGCTCACCGTTCCCGGGACCTACGGGACGATCGAAGCGACGCTCCAGCATCTGGTCGGCGCGAAGGAGCGCTATCACCAGACGCTCGCGAGCCAGCCGCCCGCGGCCGGTGCGGTCGAGGAGACCGCCGCCGTCGACCTCGCTCAGCTGCGCCGCCGCTCAGAGGCACTCGGCGCAGCGCTTCTCGAAGTCGCGGACCTGGATCCGGAGCGGGTCCTGGAGCGCCGCCGCCGCGACGGCACCGTCCTGACGGCGAAGGCCGGAACGATCCTCGCGCAGCTCATCCACCACGGAAACGATCACCGGACCCAGGTCGAGACGACGCTGAGCGCGCACGGGATCACCGCCGGTCGCCCGGACCTCGACGTCTGGTCATTCGTCGCGGCCGGGGCCTGAGGCATTGGCGAATCTGCCGCCGCCGATCGTGATCAGCGCAGGCCGATCAGAGCGTAGGCCGGCACGGGCTTGTGGAATCCCTTCAGCTCGAGCTCGCCGATCGATTCGGCGTTGACCTCGCCCTCCACCATGCCGTAGGCCCGCTGCTGCACGAGCGTCTGCCCGGGCGCGGCGGCGCCGGACAGGCGCGAGGCGAGGTTCACGACGTTGCCGACCGCGCCGTAGTCGAAGCGTCCCTCGAATCCGATGCGGCCGAGCGTCGCGTAGCCGACGGCGATCCCGATCCCGAGGCCGAGCTCGTAGCCGCGCTTCCGCCACCCGGCCTCGAGGTCGCCGAACTTCGTCTGCATCGCGAGCGCCATCCGGGCCGCCTGTAGCTGCGGCTCGGGGCAGACGATCGGGTCGTTGAAGAAGACCATCATCCCGTCCCCGGCGAAATGCTCGAGGGTCCCCTCGTACTTGAAGATGACCTCACCCATCGCCGCGTGATAGGTCCGGAGGACGCCGAGCGCCTCCTCGGGCTCCGCGGTCTCGGAGAACGAGGTGAAGTTGCGCAGGTCGGCGAAGACCACGGTGATCTCGCGACGGTGACCCTCGAGAAGCTGCTCGCCGCCCTGCGACATCACCAGGTCGGCGATCTGTGGCGAGAGGAAGCGGCGGAGCCGACCGAGGCGCGCGAGCTCGTCCACCTGCTCGTTCACCCGCGCCTCGAGCGTCGCGTTCCAGCCGGCAAGCTCTGCCTTCTGGCGCTCGATTTCGTCGTGATAGATCTTCACCCGCAGGAGCGAACGGACCCGGGCCAGGAGCTCCGGCTGATCGAAGGGCTTGGCGATGAAGTCGTCGGCGCCGGCCTCGATCGCCATTACCTTCTCCGGCAGTCCGCTCGCGGTGACCATCACGACCGGCACGAAGCTCGTCTTCGGGTCGGCGCGCAAGCGGCGGCAGACCTCGTAGCCGTCGATCCCGGGCAGCATGATGTCCAGAAGGACCAGATCCGGCTTCTCGGTCAGGGTCTTGAGCAGCGCTTCCTCGCCGGTCGTGGCGGTCACGACCTCATAGCCGTTGGGCACGAGGACCGCTTCGAGCAGCCGCAGGTTCTGCGGGATGTCGTCGACCGCGAGGATCCGGGTCACCGCTTCGCCTCGAGGTGTGCCCGCACCTGATCGGGGAACGTCTTGATGTCGATCGGCTTCGAGATGAATCCATCGAAGCCAGCCCGGTCGAAGCGCTCACGGTCACCGGACATCACCGACGCGGTGAGCGCGACGATCGGGATTCGTGCGCTGCGCTGGTCGGCCCGGATCCGACGGAGCGCTTCGATCCCGTCGATGCCCGGCATCTGGATGTCCATGAGGATGAGCTGCGGGAGCTGTTCCGCCGCCAGCCGCACGCCGGTCTCGCCATCCGGCGCCTCGCTGATCCGGTATCCGTGGAAGCGCAGGACATCGCGCGCGAGCTTCAGGTTTTTCTCGTTGTCTTCGACGATGAGGATGAGCTCATTCGGCATCAGGACTCCTTCACGAACGGGAGCATCACGGTGAACGTGCTGCCTTTACCCGGCTCGCTCTCCAGCGTGAGCGTGCCGCCGTGCAGCTCGACGAACCGTTTGGACAGCGTGAGGCCAAGCCCGGTGCCTTCGCGCGACTGAGCGGTCTGATGCCGGGCCTGCTGAAACTCCTCGAAGACGCGCCGTTGATCCTCCGGTGCGATCCCGATGCCGGTGTCCCGCACCGCGATCCGGACGTTGCCGTCCAGCTGGTCCGCCTGCACGCTCACCCGCCCGCCGTCGGGAGTGAACTTCACCGCGTTGGCCAGGAGATTGACGACCACCTGCTTCACCTTCCGTTCGTCCGCGACGATGGTGTCGAGCGGAGGCGCCACGCTCAGGTCGAGCGCGATCCCGTGGCTGGTGGCGCGCTCCCGGACGAGGGTGACAGCGTTGGCGAGCGCCGCAACGAGGGAGAACGGGGTCGGCTGCAGTTCCGTCCGTCCGGCCTCGATCTTGGAGAGATCCAGGATGTCATTGATGAGCGAAAGGAGATGCCGGCCGGAGCTCACGATGTCTCCGAGGTACTCGGTCTGCTGATCGTTCAGCTCGCCGAACATCTTCTGCTGCAGGACCTCCGAGAAGCCGATGATCGCGTTGAGCGGGGTCCGGAGCTCATGGGACATGTTCGCCAGGAACTCGGTCTTGTGCCGGTTGGCGACCTCGAGCTGCGCCGACTTCTCTTGGATCTCATTGAATAGCCGCACGTTCTCGATCGCGATCGCGGCCTGGTCGGCGAACGTGGTCACGAGCTCGACCTCCCGTTCCGAGAAGCCGTGTCGTGTTCGCCGGCCGAGCGCGACGACGCCGAGCACTCGGTCGTCCTTGAGGATCGGAACGTAGAGCGAGGACAGAACGCCAGCGACGTTCGGCGTCTCGTGCTCGAAGCGCAGCGGCCGGCCGCGGGCGGCGGTCTGCTCCACCGGTCCGCCGCGCATCGGCGGCCGTGCACCAACCGTGAACCCGCCCGGGTGTGGCCCATGGAGCGCCTCGAGTCGCAGGCCCTCCGCCGTGACCCGATACACGCCGCCCTGATCGGCGCCGCACAGCTCTGCGGCGGCGTCGACGACCGTCGCGAACACCGGCTCGAGCTCGTTCGTCGTCCGGCTGATCACCGCGAGGATCCGGGCGACCGCGGTCTGTTGCTCGAGGCTGTCCTTCGTTTCGTTGAACAGCCTCACATTCTCGATCGCGATGACGGCCTGTGCGGCAAATGCCCGAAGCAGCTCTTCATCGTCCATGCCGAACGCGCCGGTGGCGCTCCGTCGCAAAGTGATGACGCCGATGGGCTCGCCTTCACGGAGAAGCGGCGCGGCGAGCACGGCGCGGAACCCGAGCTGTCGCGCCCGATCCGCCGAGAGCGTGAAGGTCGGGTCCTCAAGGACGTCCGCCGACTGCAGCACCCTGCGCTCCAGGAGGGCTCGACCGCCAACCGACGTGCGGTCGATATTCCAGGTGGTCTCAGGTGTCTGGGCTATCGGGATCGGCCCGTGGTGTGCTCGGGTGCTGAACTGGCCTTCAACAGCCATCGCGAGGACCGCATCCTCTCCGCCGCAGAAACGGACGGCGTTGCGGACGATCGCGTCCAGTACCGGCTGCTGCTCGGTCGGCGAGGCGGCGATGGTCTGCAGGATCTCGCTGAGCGCGGTCTGCCGCGCGAGCGCTCCCTCGGTCTCCTTGAACAGGCGTGCGTTCTCGATGGCGATGACCGCCTGGTCGGCGAAGCTCTCGACCAAGCCGATCTGCTCCGGCGAGAAGGGCCTCGGAGCGGTTCGCCACAAGGCGATGACGCCGATCGCAGTGCCGTTGCCCACGAGCGGGACCGAGAGGAGCACCCGGAACCCGCCGAGGCGCCGCGCGTCGGTGTAGGTGTACGTCGGATCGGTGTCGACGTCGGGAATGTGAACGGTCCGCCGCTCGGTGAATGCTCGTCCGGTGGCTGACCCGGTGTAGCCCGACTGGATCGGATGGTCGCGCTGCCATTCGCGCATCTCGTGCGCCTGCGGGCCGAATGACGCGCGCATCGCGAGGACGTCGCCCTCGATCTGGTACAGGAAGCCGTTCTCGGCCTCGGTGAGTCGCGTAGCGTGCGCGATGACCGTCTCGAGCACGCGAGCGAGATCGAATGCTGTCCCGCTGATCGCCTTCAGGACCTCGCTCGTGGCGGTCTGGCGCTCGAGAGACTCCGTCGTCTGGTTGAAGAGCCGGACGTTCTCGATCGCGATCGCGGCCTGCGCCGCGAACGTCTCCAGTAGGCCGATCTGGCGGTCGCTGTACGCTCGGGCGTCGGAGCGCCGGAGCACGATCGCGCCGAGCGCCGCTCCATCGCGAAGCAGCGGCGCGGCGACGATGGCGTGGTAGCCACCCGACCGCGCGTTCTCCGCGCCGAGCGGGAACTCGGCCGCGGTCTGGAGATCCTCCACCGCGATCGTCCTCGCCTCGAGGAAGCTGCGGGAGCTCACCGAGGTCCCGTCGTTCGGGTAGCGCAGATCCGCGCTCACCGGCACCGTTCCGCGATGCGCCGCGAGGCGGAGGTGCTCGCCGCTCGGAAGCATGATCGCCGCATCCTCGGCGGCACAGAACCGCAGGGCGTTGTCGACGATCGCATCGAGGACCGGCCGGACGTCAGTCGGCGAGGCCGAGATGACTTGGAGGATCTCCGCGGTCGCGGTCTGCCGCTCCAACGACTCCTGTGTCTCGCGGAACAGGCGCACGTTCTCCATCGCGATCGCAGCCTGGTCGGCGAACGCCTCGACGAGTCTCACCTGGCCTGCAGAGAAGGCGCCGGGCGTCGACCGCCGGAGGACGATCACACCGACGATCCCATCCGGTCGGAGGAGTGGGACGCCCAGCAGCGCGCGCGGACCGCCGGGCCGGTTCGAAAGGGGCGGGTTAACGTAGTCGGGATCGGCTTGGGAATCCGGTATCTGCACCGAGGCGCCCGCCTGCAAGACGCGACCGGCGAGCGAGGTGCGGCCCGGAAGGATCGGGTGTCGCCCGTAGAAGTCGGTCATCGCGGCGCGGGCCTCGTCGGTCACCCCGAAGCTGGCGGCGATCGTTCCGCGGCCATCGGCGATCCGGACCACGCTGCCGTTGTCCGCCCGCGACAACTGGACCGCGTTCTTCACCACCGCGTCCAGGACGGGTTGGATGTCGAACGGCGACCGGCTGATGACGCCGAGGACGTCGGTGAGTGCGGTCTGCTGGTCCAGCGTCTTCTTCGTCTCGCTGAACAGGCGCGCGTGCTCGATCGCGATCGCGGCCTGGTCGGCGAAGGTGACCAGGAGCTCCTGCTCGCGCTCGGTGAATCCGCCCGGCTCCAGGCGGGACCCGACGAGGACCGCGATCGGCCGGCCGGCGCGCAGGACGGGCACCGCCATTCGTGTCCGCGGACCGGTCGCCGCGTTCGGCAGCGGCGGCACCGCGGTCAGCGCGTCGGTGACATTCGAGATCGTGCCGTCGAGCGCGGCCCGCCCCCACACCGTGTCGTGGGTCGGCGCGACGCGCGTTCCGATCTCGACCGGCGGCCCGACCCCGGTGAGCGTGGCCGCATAGACCCAGCCGTCGCCCTCGTGCCGGAACAGGAGGACGTTGTTCGCCTTGCACAGGCGGGCCGCTGCCGCGACGATCATCGCCGACACCTGCTCGAGGTCGGCCGCTCCGGCCAGAGCCCGGAGGACCTCGCTCACCGCGGCGAGCTGCTCGCGGGCGTCGTTCGGCGCCGCCGCCGGACGGCGTTCGCGCGGGGCCTTTGGCGTTCGCGGCTGCGTCGTCACCGTCAGCGCAGTATCGCGGCCCGGCCGGCTTTCCGGCCAGCCGGCTCTGTCCGCGCCGTCACGCGCCGAGCGTGCTCTTCGCGGCGGCGCGTCCAACCCGTAGGCTGTGCCGCCAGGAGGGGTCATGGATCTCTGGGATGCGCTCCGCGCGCGGCTGGACTACGCGTCGTTCGTTCCGACGCCGCGGCCGGACATCGTCCGCTCGGAGCTGCGCCGCCGCGACGGCAGCCCCTACACGATGCTCAAGAACCCCGCCGGCGATGGCGGTGCAGGGAGCTACATCCGCCTCGATCCGGCGGATGTGGCGCTCTTCGAGCTCATGGACGGGAGGCGATCGGTCCAAGAGGTGCTGGTCACTCACCTCGAGCGCTCCGGGGTCTTCGCGCTCGAGCGGCTGAGCCGGCTCACGTCGGCCCTGCGCGCCAATGGCTTCTTCGGTGAAGCCCCGCCGGCGCTCTACGAGAAGCTCCGGGCCCGCCGGGCGCGGCGCGATCCGATCCTCCGCGCGTCCCGATTGCTTCACCGGCTGGTCCTCTGGGACATCGCGCACTGGTCCAATGCCCATGGCTTCGTCGATGCGCTCTACCGTGCCGGCGGCCGTCTGGCGTTCACCCGTGCCGGCGCGGTCGTCCTGGTGGCGTTCAGCGTGGCGGGCCTCGCGCTCTGGGTCAGCGAGCTCAGCGCCTCCCGGCATCAGCTCGTCACGATCGATGGCTCGTATGTCCTTGGGATCCTCGCGCTGGTGGTGCTGCAGGTCATTTCGATCACCATTCACGAAGCCGGGCACGCCCTCGCGATCCGTCACTTCGGCCGGCACATCCGCCGGTGCGGTGTCGCGATGTACTACCTGTTCCCGTGCTTTTACGTGGATTCGACCGACATGAGCCTGGGATCGCGCCGCGAGCGGGTGATCGTTTCGCTCGCCGGCCCGTTCGGCGGGCTCTTCGTCGGTGCCGCCTGCGCGGTCGTCGCGGCGGCCGATCCGGGAGGGCTCGCCGGCGGGATCGCCTTCAAGTCCGCGAGCCTCTTCGTGTTCCAGTTCGTTCTTAACCTGCTCCCGATCCTCGAGCTGGATGGCTATCACGTGCTCGTCGACGCCTTGGAGGCGCCGTTCCTGCGGCAGCGCGCGCTCGGCTTCGTCCGAGGCCCGGCCCTTCGCAAGCTTCGCCGTCGCCAGCGGTGGAGCCGCGAGGAGATCGGCCTCGCCGTCTTCGGAGCGTCCGCGATCGTGGTCTCGCTCCTCACGCTGGTGTTCTCCGTCTACCTGTGGCGGACCCGTATCGGGATCGCTGCCCATGAGCTCCTCGCCGTCGGTCCGGTCGGTCTGATCGCGTTCGCACTCCTGGTGCTCGTCTTCGTCGGGCCGCTCGCCGTCGCGGTCATCGGCCGGCTGGTCGGGATCGGCCGGACCGCCGCCCGACTGGCTGCGGCGCGACGATCGGGTGCGGCGGCCCGGGAGCTCGCTGAGCGTGCCGCGCTGCTGGCCCGGGTCCGTTTCTTTGCTGGGCTCGGCCGCCCGGCGCTGTACGCGATCGCCTCGCACTTCCGTGTCGAGCGCGCCGATCCCGGGAGCCCGATCGTGACCGTCGGCGCGCCCGGCGACCGGTTCTACCTGCTGCGCTCGGGACGGCTCCAGACCACCGATGCGGCGGGCCGGGTCCTTGGGACGATCATCCCGGGCGAGGGGTTCGGCGAGCTGGCCCTCCTCGATGGCGGCGTTCGCACCGCGACGGTCACCGCGCTGGAGCCGTCCGAGCTGTGGTCGCTCGGGCGGGGCCATTTCCACCGCTGGGTGAAGGAGCGGGTGGAGGTCGCGGCCAGGATCCGGGCCTACCGGGACGAGCGGGAGTCCCTCGCCGGGCTGCCGTTCTTCAAGGGGCTTTCCGGACAGGCGCTCGAACGGGTCGCCGCGCGCCTACGGACGATCCGCTACGGCGACGGCGAACAGGTGTTCGGAGCAGGGGATCCGGCCGATCGCTATTACCTTGTCCGGGAAGGGAGAGCGACGGTGACCCTTCCCGACGGGACG
>DATCNH010000014.1:0-7662 GCA_036565345.1 Candidatus Limnocylindria bacterium
GCCGCGATCGCGGCGGGCCTGCTCGATGCGCGCCGCGGCCCGGCGCTCGTCGCGGCCGGCGCGATCGCGCTGGGCATCGCGCTCTCGCTCGCCTCGCGGGAGGTGGCACCCGCCGCCGCCGTCGCGCCGCAGGGCCGCCGGCCGGGTGGCTCGGCGGCCCGCGCGGTCATTCACCAGGCCGGCTTCATGAACAACGCGAACGACGCGCTGGCCTGGGCGTTCGTGCCGGTCCTGCTCGCGACGCGCGGCGCCGATCTCGCGGCGGTCGGGGCGGTCGCGGCCGTCTACCCGGCGGCCTGGGGCATCACCCAGCTCGGCGCCGGGCCGCTCTCCGACCGGATCGGGCGGCGGACGCTCGTCGTCGGCGGGATGCTCTTCCAGTCGGTCGCGATCGCCGGCCTGGCCGCCGGGGGGCCGGCGCTGCCGCTGGCCCTGGTCTGGGGGATCGGGACGGGCATGGTCTACCCGAGCCTGGTGGCTGCGGCGGCCGATGCGGCACCGCGCGGCGATGTGCCGCGGGCGATCGCGGTGTATCGCTTCTGGCGCGATGCCGGTGTGGCTGGCGGGGCGCTGGGAGCGGTGGTCGTCGTGGGCCGGTCCGGCATCGAGACGGCGCTGCTCGTCGTGGCCGGGCTCACCGCCTGCTCCGGACTGCTTGCGACGCGCCTCCCCGCCCGCGGCACAGCGGCCCCACTCGGCTCCGGGTCGGGAATCGTCACCTCGGAGGCAACCCTCCTCTCATAGGGGGTATCCCGGGTCCCACCCGAACGCGCATCATTCGTTGGCAGTGGGACTGAAGGAGATCGCGTTCCCCTACCGCGCCAACCGGAGCTTCGGCGCCGCCTCGTTCGCGCTGGTGTTCCTCGTGCTCGTCGCCGAGATCGAGCTCCTCGTCCTGATCGCACTGGGCGTCGTCGCGCACCGCCTCGACGTCTTCCTCGCGCTCCAGACCGCGGTCTTCCCCGCGGCGGCCGCGGTGAGCCTCGCCACCACCACGGTGTTCGCGTGGCGCGCGCGTTCCTGGACCCGAGCCCGGATCGCCGGACTCGCCGCCTGGGGCACCGACTCGGGGGACTATGCGGCCACGCTCCGGGCGCGGGCCCGCGCGGTCCGCACCGGCGCGGGAACCGACCGCAGCTAGTCCGAGCGGGTGAGGGAACTCACCCACGGGTCCGATGCCACCGCTGCCCCGCGGACCTACGTTCCCCGACATGACTCGGAGACGGCGGCGGCTGCTGCTGTGGATCGGACCACGGGGCGGCCTGTTCACCGGCCTGGCGCTCGCCGGGCTGGTTGCCGTCGCCCTCACCGTCACCACCGATCGCGGCAATGCGGGCGGGATCGATGGGCTGCGTGCGGTCATCCCGGGGCCCTCGGCCCAGCCCGGCCGGGTCGGATCCCCGCCGGTCTTCACCGCGGGACCGGGGAGGCCGGCCCCGACCGCGACGTCCGGGCTCGCGGTCGCCGAGGTATCGACCGGCGCGACCGGGCTCACCCCGCCCACGGCGATCTCGGCGGGTCCGCGGCCGTCGACGACCCCTACCCCGAACACCCCGAACACCCCGAACACCCCGATCACCCCGATCACCCCGAACGTCCCAGGCCCCTCGGTGCCGCCCACCGCGAGCCCCGCTCCGACGCCGGCCGGGACGCCGGTCCCGACCCCTCCGCCCGGCCCGACGGCCCCGGCAGACCCGGTCGCTCTCGTCACCGACCGCGGCGCGACCGCGCTCATCTCGCTTGGCGGCCTTGTTCCCGGGGACCGGGTCACCCGGACCATGGCGGTGTGGAACACCGGGACGAGCGCCTTTCGCTACACGGTCTCGGTGACGCAGACCGCGGCGACACTGCTCTGGACCGACCCGATCGACGGGTTGCAGCTCACCCTGCGCACCCCCGCCGGCGTGGTGCTCTACAGCGGATCGTTGGCCGGCCTGGGCGTGGTCGCTGCGCCGAACGTCGTTCCGTCCGGAGGGAGCGATGCCCTGGTCTATGAGTTCTCGCTGCCGGCGAGCGCCTCGAATGCGTTCCAGGGCCTCCTCCAGGATCTGACGATCGTGCTCACCGCGGTCCAATACCCCTAGCGCCCCTCCATCGGGTGAGGGCAGGACCGGACCCCGGTAGGACTAGTACCAGCGAGCGACGCGGTCTCCCCCTCTGGCTGGATGGAGCGCCCGGGCGCGGCGGCGATAGTTCCCTCAGCACGAACACACCGCCAGCGGAAAGCCGGCGGAGAGGAAAGGGAACCACCCCGATGCGCAGGTCCACCGCTCTTCTCGCCGGCATGACGCTCTCGGCGCTGGTCATGGTCGGCCTCACCGTTTCGGCCGACCAGACCAACGCGAGCTTCACCGCCACGACCACGAACCCGGGCAACCAGTTCGCCACCGCGACCCTCACGATGAGCAACGACAAGTCCGCCGCAGGGTCGCTGGTCTCGCTTTCGGGCCTGGTGCCCGGCGACACGGCCAACCGGACGGTCACGATCAGCAACTCGGGGAACGCCCCGTTCACCTACACCACCGCCATCTCGGCGACCGCGGCGACGGCCCTCTGGACCGACACGACGAACGGCCTTCGGGTCACCGTCAAGCGCGGTGCGACGACGCTCTACACCGGGCCGCTCTCCGGCCTCGCGATCGGCGCCTCGCCGACGATCGCCGCCGCAGGAACTGACACCCTGACCTTCGACTTCTCCCTCCCGACGACCGCCGGGAACACCTTCCAGACCCTCACCCAGGACTTCACGGTCACCTACACCGCGACGCAGCTGCCTGGCAGCGCGAAGTAACCGGTATCCCCCTTCCGGAGCGACCCCGAGGAGATCTCGGGGCCGCTCCACCCCCCACCGCTGACCGATAAGCAGTAACGAAAGGAGCACGGTGATGAGCGCAGCCTTCAAGGCCATCGTGACCATCGTTACCACCGTGCTCTTCGCCTTCTGCATCGCCTTCGTCGGTCTCCGCGCCGCCGGATTCGCGACCTTCGTGGTCACCGGGGGCTCGATGGAGCCGACGATCCACAAGGGATCGCTGGTCATCGACCAGCCGGTCGCCGCGGACAAGCTCCGGCTCGGCGATGTCATCACCTACGACCGCGCCGACCAGACCACCACCCACCGCATCGTCGGCGTCGAGGGCTCCGCCAACGGGACGCTCTTCTCGACCAAGGGCGACGCGAACACCGTCGGCGATCCGGAGCCGATGACCTTCCCCGGCCGCGTCGGGCTGGTGAAGCTCGCCGTTCCCGGTGTTGGCTTCGTCGTCGCCTGGATGCAGTATCTCTGGCGGCTGGGCGCCACCCTGGTCGCAGCGATCATCTTCTTCGCCTGCGCCGGGCTGATCCTGCTTCGCCGCGAGAGCAGTGAAGCGATCGCGCCGACGGCCGCCACCGTCCCTGGCGCTCGGATCGCGCCGCAGGACCCGGGCGGGGTCTGGGCCGATCACGAGCGCTGGCTCCGGGGCAAGACCTCGCGCCGGGCGCGGGCCGCCTGATGTCCAGCCCGCGCCCGCGCGAGCCTCGCCGGCTCGCCCGCGACCGCCTCCTGGCGGCCGCGTTCGTCTCACTGGTGAGCTCGGCGATCATCGGGTTCTCGACCGCCGAGACCGGCGCCAGCTTCACCGGCACCACCTCGAACCCCGGCCAGTCGTGGAACACCGCGTCGGTCCAGCCTCCGGCCACCCAGAACGCTGCGGCCTCGGCCGCGGCCGGCGCGGTGAGCCTGGCCTGGACCGCGAGCCCGACGACCCCGGTCGGGACGCAGGCCAGGTCCTACCTCGTCCTGCGGGGCCCGGTCGGAGGTCCCTACGCCCAGGTCGGCACGACCTCGACCCTCGCCTACACCGATACGCCGCCGGCTGATGGGACCTACGAGTGGGTCATCCAGACGAAGATCGCGCAGGGCGCGGGATCGTTCACCAGCCCGAACAGCATCGTGCGCAACGCGAAGTCCGATCGGACCGCGCCGACGATGTCGATCAGCTGCAACGCCGTCGCCTGCGCCGCAGGCTGGTACACCGCGGCCGTCACCGTTGCGGTGAGCGGCAGCGACGGGACCGGGGTCGGGATGGGCGCGGTCACCCGGAACGTCGACGGCGCCGGGGCGATCACGACCGCGGGCAGCTCGGTGAGCTTCGCGGTGAGCGGAGACAGCGCCGGCCACACGGTCGTGTACTCCGGCCGGGACGCGGTCACGAACACCGCGGCGAACGCGACCCAGACGATCCGGATCGACGGCACCGCGCCGACCGTCGGCACCCTCAGCGCCGCCCGCGGCGTGCCCGGCGCGCCGGCGACGGTCGACTTCGCCTGGACCGCCGGCACCGACGCGCTCTCGGGCGTGGCCGGGTACCAGCTCCACTGGGTCCAGGCCGCCACCTGCCCGACGACCGCCACGACGGCGAGCTTCCCTAACCTCGTGTCGCTCGGGAACGTGACGAGCTATCAGCTCACCGGGACGAAGAACCAGCGCTACTGCGCCTACTTCCAGACCCAGGACGCCGCCGGCAACCTGAGCCTGGCGAGCAACATCGCGAGCGCCGCCGCCCGCTGATCGGCGGACCAGGGCGCCCTCGGTACAATCGACCGGGTGAGGGCGGCGTGAAGGCGGAGGAGAAATTCGGCCGCGAAGGCCTCGCCTTCGACGACGTGCTCCTCATCCCCGCCCGCAGCGACGTCCTCCCCGGGCAGGTCTCGACCCGCACCTTCCTCACCCGCGACGTCCCGCTCGATATCCCGATCTTGGCCGCCGCAATGGACACCGTCACCGAAGCGAGGATGGCGATCGCGATCGGTGCGCTGGGTGGGCTCGGCGTGCTCCATCGCAACCTCGCCATCGCCGATCAGGCCGCGCAGGTCCGCGCCGCGAAGGAGGCGGGTGTCCGGGTCGGCGCCGCGGTCGGGGTGTCCGGGGACGCCGATGAGCGCGTCGCGACCCTCGTTGCCGCAGGCGTCGACGTGGTCTTCGTCGATACCGCGCATGGCCATTCGGCCGCGGTCATCCGGATGGTCGAAAAGGTGAAGGCCCGCCATCGCGTCCAGGTGGTCGCGGGTAACGTCGCCACCGCCGCTGGGACCGAGGAGCTCATCGCCGCCGGTGCCGACGGGATCAAGGTCGGCATGGGCCCCGGCGCGATCTGCACCACCCGCGTCGTCGCCGGGGCGGGGATGCCGCAGATCACCGCGATCTTCGACTGCGCCGAGGTGGCGGCGAAGGCCGGCATCCCGATCTGCGCCGACGGCGGGATCCAGCAGTCGGGTGACATCGCCAAGGCGATCGGCGCGGGCGCGTCGACGGTCATGCTCGGCGGACTCCTCGCCGGCGTGGACGAGTCGCCGGGCGTTGTCATCGAGACCGTGGACGGCCCGGCGAAGGCCTATCGGGGCATGGGGTCGCTCGGCGCGATGCAGGCGCGCGGAAACAACAGCTCGAGCCGCGACCGCTACGGACAGCAAGATGTCGCCGAGTTCAGCAAGCTCGTGCCCGAGGGGATCGAGGGGCGCGTCCCCGCGCGCGGGCCGCTCGGGCCGCTGCTCCATCAGCTCGTCGGCGGGCTGCGTGCCGGCATGGGCTACGCCGGCGCCGCGACGATCGATGACCTGCGCGCCAACGCGCGCTTCGTCCGCATCTCCGGAGCCGGCCTGCGCGAATCGCATCCCCACGACGTCCGCATCACGGTGGAAGCCCCCAACTACCGAGTTCGCGCGTAGTGCCCGGGGCGGGACTCTAGTGCTGGGAAGCGTCGAGCGCGATCTCGGCCGCCGGGCCCTCGACACCGCACGGTCCCGCGGCGCGACCTACGCCGACGTCCGATTCGTCCGCCGGGATACCGAGGACACGATGGTGAAGAACGGGCGCCTCGATTCGGTGGACCGGGCCGACGCGTTCGGATTCGGCGTTCGCGCCATCGCGGACGGGGCCTGGGGGTTCGCCGCCTCCGCGATCCTGACCGCCGTCGAGGCCGACCGGGTCGCGGCGCTCGCCGTGGAGATCGCCCGGGCCTCGGCGATCACCAAACAGCGCGATGTCGTGCTCGCGCCGGTCGCACCGGCCGTCGCCACCTACGAGACCCCGGTGGCGAAGGATCCGTTCGCGATGTCCTTCGAGGACCGCGTGGACCTGCTTGTTCGGGCGGAGGCGGGCCTGCGGACCGAGCGCGGGGTCCGTACGACCCGCGCGCGGTACAGCATCTGGCGCGAGGACAAGCTGTTCCTTTCCACGGAGGGCGCGGACATCGCGCAGCGGCTCATCGAGGTCGGCGGTGGCATCGCGGCCGAGGCGACCGGCGACGGCGAGCTGCAGATCCGCACCTACCCCGACGGCCTTCGCTACCAGAACGGCGGCGGCTGGGAGGTCCTCGAGCAGTGGGACCTCGTAGCCAACGCGCCGCGCGTCGCGGCGGAAGCGGTCGCGCTCCTCACCGCGAAGCAATGCCCGCACGACGTGGTGACCTCGCTCATCCTGTCCGGCAACCAGCTCTCGCTGCAGTGCCACGAAAGCTGCGGCCACCCGATCGAGCTCGATCGCGCCCTGGGCAGCGAGGCGTCGTTCGCCGGCACGAGCTTCCTCCTCCCCGCCTCTCTCGGTACGTTCCGCTACGGCAGCGACCAGGTGAACATCCGTATCGACTCGACGTCCCCCGGCGGGCTCGGCACCTTCGGCTTCGACGACGAGGGCGTACCGGCGAGCGAGGGCTGGGCGGTGAAGGACGGCATCTTCACCTCGTATCTCATGTCGCGCGAGACCGCGGCGGCGCTCGGTGTGAGCTCGAACGCGACCATGCGCGCCGATGGCTGGGCGCGCCTGCCGCTGATCCGGATGACCAACGTCTCGGTCATGCCCGGCACCGCCGGCACGCTCGACGATCTCATCGCCGACACCGACGACGGCATCTTGATGGACACGAACCGGTCGTGGTCGATCGACGACCGTCGCTTCAACTTCCAGTTCGGCACGGAGATCGGCTGGGAGATCAAGAACGGGAAGAGAGGCGCGATGCTCCGCAACCCGACGTACACCGGCATCACGCCGGAGTTCTGGGGATCCTGCGACGCGGTCTGCTCGCCGTCTGAGTGGGTGATGTGGGGGACGCCGAACTGCGGCAAGGGCCAGCCCGGTCAGGTCGGGCATACCGGCCACGGAGCCGCGCCGGCGCGCTTTCGCGGCGTGCGGACCGGAGTGATCCGATGACCTCCACGTCCACCGCCTGGGGCGAGGACGAGCTGCGGCGCATCGCCGAGGATGCGCTCCGGGCCGTTGGCACCACCGGCCGGCAGGCCGAAGCGATGATCATCGCCCGCACCGGTTCGCTCACCCGGTTCGCGAAGGCCGCGATCCATCAGAACGTGAGCAGCCGCGAGGCCGAGCTGCGGCTTCGGGTCGCGCGCGGGACGCGCGTCGCGATGGTGACGACCGACCGTCTCGATCTCGAAGGAATCCGGCGGGCGGCCGCGACGGCAAACGACCTGGTCACGCGGGCGCCCGAAGATCCGCGCTTCGGCGGGCTTCCGGCGCCGCGGCCCATCGCCGCCGCGCCGTCTTCGTACAGCCCGCAGACGGCCGAAGCCGCGCCGCTCGCTCGCGCGCGTGCGGCAAAGGTCATCTGCGACGCGGCGCGCGCCCGGGGGCTGGGTGCCGCCGGATTCGTCGCGACGAACACCCAG
>DATCNH010000015.1:0-9853 GCA_036565345.1 Candidatus Limnocylindria bacterium
GACCAGCCACATGAGGACGATCGGCACGAGGTACGGCAGCGGTGGGACCGGGATCGGTCCGAACCGCCGCCTCGCGGCGCCAAGGACCTCGCGATGCTCGTCGAGGTAGCCGGCGAAGAAGATGACGAGGACGATCTTCACGGCCTCCCAGGGCTCGAACTGCCCGGGGCCGACCCGGATCCAGATCCGCGCACCGTTGATCTCGCGACCGACGACCGGCGCGAGCGGCAGCACGAGGAGCACGATGCCGATGAGCGCCCAGGTGTACTTGTAGCGACCGAGCACCGAGAGATCGCGCGGCACGAGGATCGTGGCGATGAACGCGCCTGCGGCGATGACCAGCCAGGTCAGCTGCTGGATGAGGAGGAGCGGCGCGAGGCGCTGGACGAGCACGAAGCCGATCCCGGTGAGGCCGACGGCAAGCGGCAGGAGGAGCTGATCGCCGCGGAAGCCGGTGCCAACGAGGAAGAGGTGGAGGACCGCGAACACCGCGAGCACGGTCAGGGGAACGATGAGCGCGGCGGGGGCGAACGAACCGGCATCCGCCGCGACCACCGCGATGAAGCCCGTCGTCGTGAGAACGGCCGCCCAGACGAGGAGCCGGAGCTCGACCAGGCGGCCGGCGGGATGGAATCGGGTCACGACGTCCCGGCCTGCTCGAGCCGCATCCCGATCCGGCCGATGTCGATCTCGTCGCCGAACCGCAGGCGCTCGGCGTCCCAGATCCGGGTCGCGTTCACGAGCGTGCCGTTCGTGCTCCCGGCGTCCTCGGCCCACCACTCGCCGTCGCGAAAGGTCACCAGCGCGTGCCGCGCAGACGCGGCCTCGTCGTTCAGAACGATGTCGTTGCCGGCGTCCCGGCCGATGGTGGTGACCGCGCGGAGCGGCAGGCGAGCGCCCATCCGCGGCCCGCCGGCATGGCTCCGCTGCACCACGAGGTAGGCGAGGCCGGTCTGGGTGGCCGCCGCCGCGACCTTCTCGGTCGCGAGGGCGCGCTGGAGCGAGCGGAACGCACGGATGAGGAAGAGGTACAGGAGCGCGAGGAACGCCAGGCGCACCGCCCAGAGCACGATCGCGAAGGTGATCTCCATCGCTAGCCCTCGAGCCGGACGACGAGCTCGGCGCCGCCGATGGTGATCCGATCCTCGTCCGACAGGACGACCTCGGCGATCCGCCGACCGTTCACCAGGGTGCCGTTGGTGCTCTGAAGGTCGTAGAGGGTGTAGCGGCCGAGCCGCAGGCGGATCTCGGCGTGGCGGCGGGACACCCGGCGGTCGTCAAGGGTCACGTCGTTCTGCGGGTCACGGCCGATCGCGATCGGTGCGCTCCCGAGGGGCAGCTCCCGTCGCTGGCTTCCTTCGCGCACGACGAGCGTGCCGCGCGGCGCACGAGGCCGGTCGCGCAGGAGGGCCTCGCGGTCCAGCACCATCGTGTGGCCGGCCTCGACCGCGCCCAGGGCGGCGCCGTCCTCCGGCTGCACCGCTTCGCCCGACGCATCGACCATGGCGCAGGCCACCCGGAGGTCACCCGGGGTCACGTCGTCGTCGGACTCGAGCTCGACGGTCGGATACGCCAGCAGGGTGAACCGGCGGTCGCGGGCCGCCCCGAGCACCGCCTCGGCCAGGTCCCGCTCGAGGCTGCGGCGATACTGCTCGAACTGCGCGAAGTCCGACGGGGCGAGCGAGACGACATACGAGTTGGGCACAAAGGTCTTCGCGAGCGAAATGGTCTGATGCGACTCCATCGCCCGGATGACCCGTTTCCCGATCTGGACCGGCTGGAGCTTCGCCCGGAAGATGCGCGCGGTCCAGCCTTCGATGAACCTGCTGGCGATCGCCTCGAGCCGTTCAAGCATCGGCAGTCTTGATGACCTCCGCCCCAATGAGGATGATGACCGCGGTGAGATAGACCCAGGTGAGCAGGCCGAAAGCGAACGCCAGCGAGCCGTAGGCCTCGAACGTGCCGAGGGTACGGGTGAGGAAGGCGAAGGCCACCTTGGCCACCTCCCACAGCACGGCCGATACCAGCGCGGCGTACCGGGCACTCCGGTGGCGGATCGCTCGTCGCGGCGCGAGCCGGAAGACGAGGTAGAAGAAGGCGTACCCAACGCCCAGGCCAACGAGCGGGCCGGCGATCTCGAGGATCAGCCGAAGGGCCCGGGCTCCGACGAGCGCACCGGCCGCCGCCTGGACCCCGTAGGACAGCGCGAACGAGACGATCGCGAGACCGAGGACCAGGCTGATGAAGCCGAGGCCGTTCAGCCGGTCGCGCACGAACTTCCGCTTCCCGTCCCGCCCGAGGACGTGCGAGATCGCGATGTCGAGCGACCCCAGGATCGCGGTCGCCGAGAGCAGCGTGCCGACGAGCCCGACACCCAGGGACACCGCCCGTCCGTCCACGAGCTGGCGGATCAGATTGAACTCCTGTCCGCTGATCGCCGGATAGACATCGCGCATCACCGCGGCGAGCTCCCGCTCGGCCCGCGTCGGCCCGTAGACGAAGCCCACCGCACCGATCACCAAGGCGAGGAGCGGGATGATCGCGAAGAACAGCTGATAGGCGATCGCGCCGGCCAGGAACGCGCAGTCGTCAGCGGCAAACGAGCTCGCGACACGCCGCGCCCTTACGAAGATGCGGGTGCGGCCTTCTCCGGCTTCTTGGCCGGAGCCGACGCCTCGCCACCTGATCCGCCACCGGTCTTCTCGGCCCTGCCCGCCCCGTCGGCCTTGTCCGCCTTGTCCGCCTTGCCGGAACGGTCGGTCTGGCCTGGCTCGGGTCTCCGAGCCGCTGCGTTTTCGCCCGGCGCGGATCCTGCCTTCTCGGGATTCTCGGACCGGTCGCCGGCCGCGGTCTTCTGCGCCGGATCGGCGGACGCTCCGCCGTCCTTGCCCGCGTCCTTGCCGCCGGCACCGCTCTCCTTCTTCTCGGGACCGCGGCTGTCGGTCTTGTACCAGCCGGAGCCCTTGAACACGAGGGCCGGATTGGACAGGAGCCGGCGAGGGGGCTTGCCACAGCTCGGGCAGGCCGCGATCGCGTCGTCGACGAACCGCTGGACGGCCGAGAACGCATGACCGCAGTGATCGCAGTGGTAGTCGTAGATGGGCATCGGCTCCCCTATCATCGCAGCCGGTGAGGGTCGCTGCCATTCCGGTGCTCAGGGGAAGCGGGACGCGGCGGCGGCGGATCGCCGTCGAGCACGCCGTCGCGTATCTGTTCCTGCTCCCGGCGGCGCTCGTGCTGCTGGTGTTCCACTTCCTGCCGGCCTTCGCCGCGGTCTACATGTCGCTGTTCAAATGGGACATCGTCCAGGGTGCGTTCAAGGGCCTCGACAACTACGCGATCGTCCTTGCGGGGGCGCGCGCCGGGGAGTTCTGGCACTCGCTCTCGGTGAGCCTGACCTACACCCTGATCACCGTGCCGATCGAGGTGGCGATCTCGCTCGTGCTCGCCTATCTCCTGTTCCAGAAGATGCGCGGCCGCGGCATCTACCGGACGCTCTACTACCTGCCGTACGTCACCGCCACGGTGGCCGCGGCGGTCATCTTTAACTGGCTGATGAACCCCAACTACGGCTTCTTCAACGCGATGCTCGAGGGCATCGGGATCGGCCCGCAGCGCTGGCTCGATGAGCCGCGCGGCCTCTTCGAGCTCATCGCCGGCTCGGCCGGGATCGCGCTTCCCGACTGGGCCGCCGGGCCCAGCCTCGCCCTGGTGGGGGTCTCCATCTTCACGATCTGGAAGTTCATCGGCTTCCAGATCGTCATCTTCCTCGCCGGCCTCGGGAACATCTCGAACGAGTACTACGAGGCGGCGCGGCTCGACGGCGCCTCCGAGCGCCAGCTCTTCACCCGGATCACCCTGCCGCTCCTCAGCCCGACGACCTTCTTCGTCGCGACGGTCGCGACGATCGGTGCGCTCAAGGCCTTCAACCAGGTCTACATCATGACCAACGGCGGTCCGCTCGACACGACCCGCGTGCTCGGGTACGAGATCTTCAAGGTCTTCTTCCAGCAGGGCCGGATCGACCTCGGCGCGACGATGGCGGTGCTCCTCACGATCCTCATCCTCCTGTTCACGCTGTTCCAGTTCCGCGTCGCCGAGCGCCGCGTGCATTACTCGTGAGCGAGGGCGGCCGGCGACCGCGCAGGGGCGCCGGCGCACGAGCGAACGTGGCCGCGGCGCGGCCATCGTGAGCTCCCTCACCCTGCCGGCGCGCCGGCGCGGGCCGCGCGGCGGCACGATCGTCAAGCACCTGATCCTCGGCGCCGTCGCGGTGGTGATCGCCTTCCCGTTCTACTGGATGCTCACGACGGCGTTCAAGAGCTTCTTCGAGGCGACGCAGTTCCCGCCGACGTTCTTCCCGACCACGCTGCATCCGGAGAACTTCGCACAGGCTTGGAGCGCTGCGCCCTGGGGCCGGTACTTCCTGAACACCGTGATCATCGCCGCGGCCGTGACCGTCGGCGACGTCGCCACCGCGGTCCTCGCGGCGTATGCCTTCGCGCGGATGCGCTTTCGCGGGAAGCAGCTCATCTTCATGCTGTTCCTGGCCACCCTGATGATCCCGAGCGAGGCGACGCTCATCCCCAACTTCGTCCTGGTGACCAAGTACCTGCGCTGGTCGAACACCCTGCACGTCCAGATCGTCCCGTTCCTCGCTTCGGCCTTCTCGATCTTCCTCCTCCGGCAGCACTTCCTCTCCATCCCCAACGAGCTTGCCGATGCCGCGAAGATCGATGGCGCCGGCCACCTGCGCTTTCTCCGGAGCGTGGTCCTGCCGCTCTCCGTCCCGGTGCTCGTGACGGTCGCCCTCATCCAGGGCATCGGGGTCTGGGACAGCTTCCTCTGGCCGCTCCTGGTGACCTCCAACGACACGGTCCGCCCGATCCAGGTCGGGATGGCCCAGTTCCGCACCGAATTCGGGGCGCAGTACCATCTCGAAATGGCGGCGGCCACTTTCGTGATCGCTCCCATCGTCGTCGTCTTTCTCATCGCGCAGCGGCATCTCATCCAGGGCGTCGCGCGGACCGGGATCCGGGGGTGATTCACCGCCTGCTCACCGGGCTGCGACGAGCGACCAACAGCGAAAGCGGACAATCAACGCTAGAGATGGTGGGAGGAACATAGATGCGCCTCAAGCTCGCGATCCTCGCAGCGGTCATGGTCGTCGCCTCGGCCTGCAGCGGGGCCGCGACCCCGGCTCCGGCGGCATCCACCGAGGCGGACATCGATCTCACCGGTCCGGTCGCGATCACGCTGTGGCACACCCAGACCGGCGCGAACGCGGCCGCGCTCACCGCGGCGGTGGATCAGTTCAATTCGACCAACGGGAAGGGCGTCACCGTGACGCTGCAGTACCAGGGCACCTATACCCAGCTCTACCAGAAGACCCTCTCGGCCATCCAGGCAGCGGCCCTGCCCGAGCTGGCGGTGGGCTACGAGAGCTTCGTGGCCGACTATCAGAAGGCCGATGTCGTTCTGAATCTCGACCCCTACGTGAACAGCGCCAAGAACGGCCTGGACAAGGCCTCGCGGGACGACATCTACAAGAGCTACTTCGACACGAACCGGTTCCCCCAGTTCGGCAATCAGCTCCTGTCGTTCCCCTTCACCAAGTCGCTCCTGATCATGTATCAGAACGACGGGATCCTGAAGGAGATCGGCAAGGCCACGCCCAAGACCTGGGACGAGTTCGAGGCGACCGCCCGGGCCGCGTCGAAGAAGGGCGCGGACGGCAAGACCACCCGCTACGGCTGGGCGTCGAACATCAGCGCCTCGACCTTCAACGGCTGGGTCCTCTCCCGCGGCGGCAAGCTCATGTCCGACGACCAGAAGACCGTCGCCTGGGACGGCAAGGAGGGCATCGACTCGGTCAAGCTCTTCGACCGGATGCTGAAGGAGGGCATCTCCTACGTCCCGAAGGGCTTCGACTACCAGACCGACTTCGGCACCGGAAAGGTGCTGTTCGTCCAGGAGTCGAGCACCGGCCGTCCGTTCTTCGTCTCCAGCTTCAAGCAGCCCATCGAGTGGTCGATCAGCTCGATCCCCCAGACCGACCCGGCCAAGGCGAAGACCGTCCAGTACGGCGCGAACATCATCGCGTTCAAGAGCACCGCGCAAAAAGAGCTCGCGTCATGGATGTTCATCAAGTGGTTCAGCGAGCGGGACCAGACCGCCGCCTGGGCGGTGAAGTCCAGCTACATGCCGGTCCGCAAGAGCGCCGCCGAGGCGGCCGTCCTCAAGAACTCCTGGACCAAGGACGTCCAGGGCAAGCAGGCCTTCGACCTCATCGGCACGAGCTATCCCGAGCCGAACGTCCGGGGCCAGCAGGACATCCGGACCGTCATCGAGGACCTGCTCACCGCGGTGGCCGCAGGGAAGGTCGGCGACATCGACAAGGCGGTGAAGGACGCCGGCGCGAAGGCGAACCAGATCCTGAAGGACAACCAGTAGCACCGGACGATCCAGAGAAAGCGAGAGCAGGGGGCCGGAGCGCAAAGCTCCGGCCTCTGTCATTCCAGCCGATAGCTCCAGCCGGGCTGCCACGCAAAGGGCGCGTCGACGAGGTCCTCGAGTGGCCGCCCGGCCAAGAGATGCTCCAACGCCCATCGTGTCGCGGAATGCCCGATCACGAGGACCTGGCCGATGTCGTGCTCGGCGAGCTCGGTGAGGAAGTCGCGCGTGCGCAGGACGACATCCCGATAGCTCTCGCCCCCGGGGAACGGCGCGGCGATGTAGCGCGAACGGGGTGCCAGGCGGTCGACGGCCGCGCCATTCAGCTCGCCGTAGTTGCATTCCCGGAGGCGCCGATCTGCGCGGATCCGCACCTTGGCCCCGGCGAACGCGATCGTCGCGGTCTCGACCGCCCGCGCGAGATCGGAGGTGTACACCTGGCCGAGGTCGCGTGATCGATGGCGCGCGCCCAGCTCAAGCGCGAGCGACCGACCACGCTCGGAAAGCCGGCCGGGTAGCCACCCCGTCGCGATCCCGCGTTCGTTGTCCTCGGTGATCGAATGGGTCTCGAAGGAGATCTCCACGCCCACCGCGACTAGCTCGCCGAGCGGCTCTGACCGAACTCCGCCTCGAGGGCCGCGACCGTGGCTTCGCGCTCGGCGAGCTTCGCCCGCTCCTTCGCGATGACCGGCGGCGGCGCCTTGGACGCGAAGTCCGAGCCGAGGAGGGCCTGGGAGCGCGCGAGCGCGCTCTTGGCCTCGGCAAGCTCACGCGCCAGTCGTTCACGATCGGCAACCGGGTCGCCGCCCAGGTCCACCCGGACCTCGACGCCGCGGACCACCGTCGGCGCGCCGTCCCCGCTCCCCAGGGAGACCTCGGCCCGCGCGAGCGAGCCGATGGTGCCGAGAGCCTCGGCGACCGCGGCGGTGTCGCCGGCCAGGGTCACCTGGACCGTCCGGCCGGGATCGGCCCCGGCCTCCTGGCGCAGGTTCCGGATCGCCCGGATGACCTCGCTCACCGTCCCGAACCGATCCTCAAGGCGCAGATCGCGCCGTCCCGCCTCGGGCCAGCGCGAGACGACCAGCGACGGTGCGGCGTCGTCGCGGTCGCCGTGGGCCCAGAGCTGGAGGGCGAGGGTCTCGGTGATGAACGGCATGATCGGATGGCCGAGCCGGAGGACGCGGTCCAGGACGTAGGCGAGCGTGCGCACCGCCGCCTCCTCCGAGCCAGCAGGGCGGCGAGCCGGCTTGGCGAGCTCGATATACAGATCGGCCAGCTCGGTCCAGATGAACTGCTCGAGCGCGGTGGCGTACTCGCCGAACAGGTAGCCCTCGATCAGGCGGGTGAGCTCCGCGACCGCGGCCTCGGTTCGGGACAGGATCCAGCGATCGGCGTCGACCAGATCGGGATCGCCCGCCGGCGAGCGGTCGAGCGGTCCGCGGAGCGCATCCGGGGTCGCCTCGATCCGCCCGAGGACGAAGCGGCCGATGTTCCAGAGCTTGTTCGTGAAGTTGCGAGCGTGGTCGAGCTTCGCGGCGGAGAACTGGCTGTCGGCGCCGGCGGAAACGCCGTTCACCAGCCCGAACCGGAGGGCATCGGCGCCGTGCTGCTCGATCAGGCCGACCGGGCTGATCACATTGTGCCGCGACTTGCTCATCTTCTCGGTGCCGGTGCGCACGAGGCCGTGGAGATAGATCGTGTGGAAGGGCACCTCGCCCATGTTCTGCAGGCCCATCATCATCATCCGCGCGACCCAGAAGAACAGGATGTCGTACCCGGTCTCGAGCATGCTTCCGGGATAGAAGCGCCCGAGATCCTCGGTCCGCTCGGGCCAGCCGAGGGTCGAGTGCGGCCAGAGCGCCGAGCTGAACCAGGTGTCGAGCACGTCCGGATCATGTTTCAGATCGTGCGATCGGCAGCGCGGACACTCGGCCGGATCGGGGCCGTCCTCGTCGGGAACGACGATCTCGTCGCAGTCCCGGCAGTACCACGCCGGGATCGGGTGGCCCCACCAGGTCTGGCGGGCAATCGCCCAGTCCCGGATGTTCTCCATCCAGTTGAAATAGACCTTCTCGAACTTTGAGGGGACGATCCGGGTGCGGCCGTCGCGCACCGCGGCGATCGCCGGTGCGGCGAGGGGTGCCATCCGCATCCACCATTGCTTCAGCACGAGCGGCTCGTCGACGGTGTCGCAGCGGTCGTGGACCCCGACGGCATGGGTGATCGGCTCCTGACGCACCAGGAGGCCACCGACCTGCAGGCGCTCCACCGCGGCCTTGCGCGCGGTATCCCGGTCCAGGCCCGCGAGCGGCCCGGCGGCCGGGGTCATCCGACCGCGGGTGTCGATCACCGTGAGCACCGGGAGGCCGTGCCGGGTCCCGATGTCGAAGTCGGTGGCGTCATGGCCCGGCGTGACCTTGAGCGCGCCGGTGCCGAACGCGGGATCGACGGCCGCATCGGCGACGACCCGGATGCGGCGCTCGGCGATCGGCACCAGGACCGCTTGGCCGATGAGGTGCGTCCACCGCGGGTCGTCGGGATGGACCGCGATGGCGGTGTCGGCGAGGATCGTCTCGGGCCGGGTCGTCGCGACGACGAGGTCGGGCGTCCCCGGGGGCATCGGATCGGCCCAGGGGTAACGGACGTAGCTCAGCTGGTCGGTCCGTTCGCTGTGCTTGGCCTCGATGTCGGAGTAGGTCGTCTGGCAGGTGAGGCACCAGTGGACGATCCGGTCGGCGCGATAGAGGTGCCCGGCGCGATAGAGGCGGATGAAATGCGTCCGGACCCGCCGCTGCATGTCCGGATCCATCGTGAAGTGCACCCGGCTCCAGTCGAGCGAGCATCCGAGCATCCGGAGCTGCCGGTAGATCCGCGGCTGGTAGTGCTCCATCCACCGCCACATCTCGGCGAGGAACTCCTCGCGGCCCAGGCCCGCCCGGCGCTGCCCGCTCTCCGGATCGGCCCCGTGGCGATCCCCGTACTCCTTCGCCAGCTCCTTCTCAACGACGATCTGGGCGATGATCCCGGCGTGGTCCGAGCCGGGGAGCCAGAGCGTGGGGTCGCCCCGCATCCGGTGCCAGCGGGCCATGAGGTCCTCATAGCCCCCGAATCCGAGGGCGTGCCCGAGATGGAGGTCCCCGGTCACGTTCGGGAGCGGCAGCATCATGACGAACGGCCGCTCGCCGGCACGTGGCGGTGGCGGGGTGAAGAATCCCGAGCGCTCCCACCAGTCGTAGAGGAAGGTCTCGACGGCGGAGGGCTCGAAGTTCTTGCCGCGATACGCCGTGACCGCGTTCGGTGCCGGCTCGGTGGTGATCGCCATGCGGGACGCCCACCCCCCTCGCGGTCGCTGCCGACGCCCGGTCTTTCGGGTCCGGTCGTTACGGGCCCAGTCTAACGA
>DATCNH010000016.1:0-17872 GCA_036565345.1 Candidatus Limnocylindria bacterium
AGCGCGACGAAGCCGCCGAATGCCTTCACCATACCGCGCAGCTCGATCATCGTCTCGCTCATAGCCCCTTCACTCCTCCGAGGATCGCCTCGGGCCGGATCTGGCGTTGGATGAGAACGAGCAGCGCAAGCGACGGCAGCAGCAGGATCACCGAGATGGCGCTCGCGACCTCCTGGAAGCCGTCACCGATCGCAAGATAGGTCTGAACGGTCAACGTGAGCGTGCCCGGGCCGTAGGTCACCAGGGTCAGGGTGAACTCGTTCAGTGAGGTGATGAGCGCGAAGAGCGTCGCGGCCATGAGCCCCGGGAGGGCCATCGGGAGCGCCAAGTGGACGGCGTTCCGCCGCCAGTTGCCGCCACAGACCCGGCCGGCCTCGAAGACCCGCTCGTCAAGGCCTTCAAAGGTCGCGGTCATGATGAGGACGACGAACGGCATCGCGAGCACCGCATGGGCGAGCGCGACGCCGATGTGGGTGTTCACGAGGTGGAGGGCGTAGAACTCGCGCGACGCCCCAAGGGCAAAGGTGATCGGCGGGATCGTCTTGGGCAGCAGGACGAGGGTGAGCAGCAAGCTCTTCGCCGGGATGCGGCGCCGCGCGATCGCCCAGGCCGTGGGAACTCCGATCACGAGACTGATGAGGACGCAGAGGGCGGCGATGAGGAACGAGTTCCCCAGCACCTGCGGGATGTGAGTGACGTTCACCGCCCACTCGAACCACCGGAGGGTGAGGGACTCCGGGAACAATCGCCCCTCGAACCATCCCTGGCCGAAGGCCATCGTCAGGATCGCAACGAATGGGCTGACGACATAGAGCAGGAAGGCCAGCAGGAACGTGTACGCCACGATCCGTCCGAGCTGCGGGAATCGCGGCGCCCGTCTGGTCGTCGCTCTTGCGATCGGGAGCGAGATCCCGCTCATGTGCGGCTCCGTCTCGCAGGCGTCCCGGAAAGCCGCAGATACACCGTAATGACCACGAGCGAGACGACCGCCATGACCATCGCAAGGGCGCTTCCTCGTGCGAAGTGCTGGAAGGTCGATGCCTCGGTGTAGATGACGACTGCGAGCGGCCGGAGATCCCCACCGGCGATGATCGGAACGTTGAATGCGCCGAACGCAAGGAGGAAGGTGAGGATCGAGCCCGACCGGATGCCCGGCCAGCTCAGCGGGAACGTCACGCTGCGGAACACCTGCCAGGGTCTCGCGCCGGCGACTCGCGCGGCCTCCTCGACGTTCGTGTCGAGGCCTTCCACCGCCGAGAGCGTGGTGAGGATCGTGTAGGGCGCGTACAGCCAGGTGTAGAACAACAGCAGACCCGGCACGGTGTAGTCGATCGACAGCGGTCCGCCACTCGGTGCAAGGTGGCTGAACAGCCGGTTGAGCCAGCCGTTCTTGTCCCAGATGATGAGCAGCCCGAGGGCGCTGATGAGCGCGAGCACCATGAGCGGCGTCAGGATCAACAGCCGGATGAACCGGTGTCCACGCATTCTTTGTCGCAGGATCAGGGCAAGCGGAACCGCAAGAAGGACCGAGAGGATCGTGGTGCCGACGGCCAGGCCGGCGGTGAGCCCAAGGGCACCGAGGTACTTCTCCGAAGTGAGGATGAACTGGTACTGCGTCAGCGTCGGACCGACGCCAGCGTCAGTTTCCAGGCTACTGAGGAAGGTGACGCCGAGTGGATAGGCGAAGAAGGCCAGGATGTAGACGATCGCCGGACCGAGCATCAGGGCCGTCAGCCCGTGGCTGTCGCCTCCGTTGCCGCGGCGAGGCGCCGCGGCAACGGAGGCGGCCGGGAGCAAGGTCTGTTCAGCCGCCATCGGTCAGGGCTTGCCTACGTACGTCCCACCATTCTCCTTCAGCCAGTTGAAGGACGGCAGGTTTGCGAGCGGGATCCGCCTGCTCTTGACGGTGTCCCATGCCGGGATCCGCTCGTTGATCTTTGCCGGGACGCCGTCAAACTTGTTGATCGCCATGTACTGATACATCTGCGTGAGCATCCGCAGCTGAGTCTTTTCGGAAAGCAGCCAGTTGATGAGCGCATTCGCGTTCTTCTTCTGCTCAGGCGACGCGTTGGACGGTGCGGCCAGGTAGGCAGCTCCGCCGTACATGCCAGACGGGAATACCGACGCCCTTACGGTCTGTTGAAGGAGGCCCTGGTCGGCAGACCAGAGGGTGAAGTCGATGGCGTACTCGGTGATCCAGACATCGCCCTGCTTGAACTGCTGGAAGAGCGTGTTCGGCTCGCCGGCCAGCGGTTGGTAGAAGTTCGACGAGAAGTCTTTGAACTTCGTCAGGCCGGCTTTCCATTCGGGCGTGCTCTGCAGCGGCTCAGGGAACGTCTTGGAGAAGTCGACGCCGGCGCCGATCAAGAAGTCCCGCATCATGAGCCGACCGCCACCGGAGCCTGCGTCCGGCCGGATCATGCCGATGTGGCCCTTCCACTCGGCTCGACGAGCGTAGAAGTCGTCCCATGAGGTCGGCGGCTTGGCGATCTTCGCCGAGTCGTAGATGATGCCGAACTGGTCACGCCAGAACGGGGTCGCGCGACCGGTCGTGGCGACGCCGAACGCCTCTTTCAGATCGTTCGGATCGACGAGCGATAGATTCGAGATCTCCGCTTTCGCGTCGGTGAGCGTCGTGAATGGGATCTTGGCATCGAGCATGTTGCCGAGCACATCGGGCTTGAGAAGGGTCAGCCCGACGTCACCCTGTCCTGCGCTTTGTGCCTTGAGCCGGGTAAGCAGGTCAGCACCCGATCCCGGGAGGTACGAGATCTTGATGCCGAGCTCCTTCTCGGCGTCCGGCAGGAGCTGACCGAAGAACGCCTGAAAGTTCGCGCCACCCGCCGTGTCGAGGAAGGTGATCGCGCCGTTGCTTCCGGGCGCCGGCAGCGTCGTTCCGCTCGGGGTGCCGGCCCCGGAGCCACCGCATGCCGCAGCCACCAACATGGCCACCAGTCCGACGATGAAGGATCTACGCATCTCCAAACCTCCCGCGTGGTATGGCTCTGGCCGTGCCGCCGGAATGATATTCCACAATGGTGCATAGTTTGGCAATGACCTTCCGAGCTGTGCTCACGGTCGCTTTTGACTGGAACGGGACCCTGGTGGACGACGCCGAGCGGGCCTGTGCCGCTGCGGGCATCGTGCTCGAGCGACGCGGGCTCCCACCGCTCGAACGTGACCGCTTCCACGAAGGCTTCCACCTTCCACTCCGGACGTGGATCGCCAGCCTTGGCGTACCTGCCCGAGAGGTCGACGAGGCCATCCGGGAGTGGAACCAGGAGATCGGCGACCGGCCGGCGGAGCTAACCGCTGGTGCTCGGCAGGCGATCGAGGCGATGCGCTCCTCGGGGATCCACCTCGGCGTCGTGAGCGCGGCAAGTTTGGAAGCGCTGCAGCGTGACCTCGACCGACCGGCCTTGAGTGGCTTCGCCGAGCAGCTTGCCTTCATCGTCGGCGATGCGGAGCCGAAACGGACGGCCTTCGCCACGCTTGCCGGCGCGCGACCGCGCGACTTCGTTTACGTCGGCGACACCGAGTACGACATGCGCGAAGCTCGTGCCGCCGGCGTTCGATCCATCGGCTACGCCGGCGGGTATCGTCCCGCGTCCGCGCTGGCTGGGGCGGGAGCTGATCGAATCATCGGTCGGTTGTCAGAGCTGCCGGTCGTGTTGGACGGGATCCGCCCCGGTGCTCTGGCCGCGGGTTCCGATGGCTCGCGATGACCTCAGCCGACGCGTTCAACGCGCGACGGGCTGCGGCTTGTGATCGCATCGCCACGGCCACGTAGAGCGCATCCAGCAAACAGAGGTGAGCGAGGCGGCTCGCCATCGCCTCATGCCGAAAGGACTGCTCCGGCCCGCCGCTGACGAGCACGATGTCCGAGACCTGCGAGATCGCCGATCGGGCGAAGCTCGTGACTGCGACGGTCGTGGCACCGACGCCGCGCGCCGCTCGCAACGTCATCACCGTTTCACGAGTCGCCCCGGTGTGCGTGATCGCGACACACACATCGCCTCGACGGAGCAGACGCGACGCGACATGCTGCACGTGCACATCGGCCGGAGCGTCGGCCTGCACGCCGATCGTCCGAAACCGGTAGGCCGCGTCCTGGGCCAGCGGCGCCGATGTCCCGACGCCGACGAAAAGCACCTGTCGCGCGTCCGCGATCGCCTTCACCGCCTTCTCGAACCGATCGTGATCGACGGTTCGAACGCCTTCAGCCACGGTGTGCGCCGCAGCGGCGAACACCTTAAGGAGCACGGTGCCCACCGTGTCCGCGTCGGCGATGTTGCCATGGTGAAGAGGCTGGGTCCGGATCTCGCCGGCCAAGGTCAACTGAAGGTCGCGATACCCGCGGAATCCCAGTCGTTGGCAGCAGCGGACCACGGTCGAAGGCGAGGCCTTCGCGCGCCGCGCGAGCGCGACCGCCGTGGCGGTCATCGCGGCGGCCGGGTCGCCGAGGACCGTGCGGGCCACCCGCGCGTCGCTCGGCGACAGCGACGGCAAGAGGCTTCTGATCCGGGGGAGGACGCCGCCCGCGAAGCCCGGCGATGATCGACGGCGACCCGGCGCGGCGTTCCTCATTGGGGGGTCAGGATAGGCTGCGTCGGACGGCGGGATCGTGAACGGACTGGGCGGCGGGCGTCAGCCGCCTGGCGCGGCCGCCGGCTTCGTCGCGTTGAACACGACCGACCGCGCCACCGCGTCCTGACGCTCCGGCGTCAGCAGTCGGCGCATGTTCGCGATGAGCGACGGCGTGAACAGGGGATAGCGGGTGAGATCGTCGATCCCGAAGACCCGCTCATCGAGTGTCTGGATGTCCGCGAATCCGGCACGCTTGAGCTTCTGCACGAAGACACGCTCCGGCAATGCACCGGCAATTCAGCCGGCCCAGGCATCCGGGTCGATCATGATCTCCGGGGGAAGATCCTCATCGAGCACGATGTCGGCGATCGAGATCCGGCCCGCCGGCCGCAGCACCCGGAACATCTCAGCGATCGCGCGCCCCTTTCGGGGTGAGAGATTCAGCACCCCATTGCTGATGACGACATCGACCGTGGCGTCGTCGAGCGGGATCTGTTCGAGCTCTCCGCGCCGCCATTCGATGTTCGTCACGTCGATCGCGGCGGCGTTCGCCGCGGCCCGCTCGAGCATCTCCGGCAGGGTGTCGACGCCGATGGCACGCCCATCGGGCGCGACCAGCTGGGCCGCGAGGATTGTGTCGATCCCGCCGCCGCTGCCGAGGTCGACGACGATCTCGCCCCGCCGCAGGCCCGCCCAGCGGGTCGGATGGCCCACACCGAGGGCGGCCTCGACCGCCGCCACCGGGAGGCGTTGCAGCTCCTCGGGTGCGTACAGGACCTCGGCGATCGACGTGGCGTCGCCGACGATCCCGCGGTAGCGCTCACGCACCGACGCTTTCAGCGCCTCTTGATCGATGAGGTCCTCCGAGCGTGGGGCGAGCTCGTGCGCGTGGCTCATGCCCCGAGCTCCCGAACGAAGCGCTCCAGACGCGAACGGGTGTCCTCGGGCAGCGACTCGGTGGCGCTCGCCGTCAGCTTGAGCCGGACCTGGCGGGCGAACTCCAGCTCGCCGCAGCAGTGCCGACAGAGCCCCAGGTGCGCTTCGAGCTCGGCCTCGGGCTGCTCAGCGAGGTGCCGATCGAGGTAGTCCCACAGCCGCTCCGCGGCTTCCCTGCACGCGATCATCGCCGTACCTCCTCACGGAGCAGGTGCCGCTCCGTCGCGTAGCTCCACAGCGCCCGCTCCAGCTGCTTCCGGCCCCGATGGAGCCGAGCGAGGACCGTGCCGGTGCTGGATCCGGTGAGATCCGCGATCTCACGGGCCTTGAATCCGTAGACGTACGCGAGGACGAGCGCCGTCCGGTGCGGCGCGTGGATGCGCTGCAGCACGGCACCCAACCGCTCGTCGTCGAAGAGGTCGAGGAAATCGAGGTGCAGCCGGTCGGAGTAGGGGAACGGGTCTTCCTCCACAAGCTGGTCGAACAGCGAGAACCGCTCGTCGTCGAGTTCGACGTCCTGATCCCGCTCGCGTTCCTTCCGGTGACGGTCGTGCCAGGCGGAATACACGATCTTCGTTAGCCAAAATCGCACCCGCGCCTCGTCGCGCAGCTGCCCCATGTTCCGGAACGCACGCAGGAGGGTGTCCTGAAGGATGTCCTCGGCTTCGGCCTTCTGGCCGGTCAGTCGCAGCGCGAGAGCGTACAGATACTCGAGGTGGGGCACCACGAGGCGGTCGAAGGCCACGCTGCCGCTGCCCACGCTCGCCGTCCCGGCATCCATACCCACTAGACGCACAGCATGCGCCGTAATATTGCCGATGGCCCGCACGCGTTCGGTCCGGCCGGCGCCGATACGGGAGCGCCACGGCCGCCGGTCCGTGCGGTCCGGTACCCGACCGACACGGCGAGAGCCAGCCCGCGAGGAGAGGAAACAACCATGGATCCCAAGCCGACCACCGCGACCGAAGCTGCGGCCTGTGACCATTGCGGCGGCGCGACGAAGGGGTTCAAGTGCGACGTCTGCGGTGCGGAGTCGCCGGTGCACGTCGAGTCCCACGGCTGCGGCGGCGCGCACTGCATGCCGAAGTGCGCCGGGTGCTACGAGGCCGTCGCCCTCTGTGACTGCGAGCCCGCCCGCCGGTAGCGCCGCCCGCCGGGCTGCCTCGCTGGCCGTTGCCCGCGAACAGCGCCGCCTGGTGACCTACGTCCTGCAGGGGTCCTGGCTGTCGGGTGCGACCGCCGACGTGCTTGGCATGCGCTCGTCTGGCTGCTGAGCACGGCCCGGGAATAGGCCTGCGCCGTGCATCGTTGACGAGGCATGAAGACCAGAGGACTCCCCTGCCGCGCGACCCACGACTGCGAGGTCACCTTCGTTCCGGAGGACCAGAGCTCGCTCCCCTCGCTCCTCGCCGCCGCCGCGCGGCGCGACGAGCACGAGAAGACGGTCCATGACTACCGCCATGTCGCCACGAACTTCGGCGCCCCCGACTTCTCCAAAGGTCCGGCGGGTCGCCGCGGCCGGCCGAAGAAGAACGCGGAAGAGCCGACGCTCGTCTAGGAGCGGATCCCCGGCACCAGCGTTGGCACCCGCCGCCGGTAGACCTCGAAGGATGTCCCGAAGCCCCGGCTGAGCACGCGGTCCTCCGCCCCGATCCGTAGCGCGGTGTAGGGCAGGACGTAGAGCGCCGTCGCAAGGAGCAGGAACCCGCTCTCGAGCGCGAGCGCGGCGCCGAGGTGATACAGCACGATCCCCAGGTACATCGGATGGCGCACCACCCCATAGACGCCTCCGGTCACCAGCGGCGCATCGACGAAGATGTCGAGGCCGATCCCGTAGCCCCGTCCGAGCGACCACATCCTCGCCGCGCCGAACGCGCCGGCGAACACTGCCACCGCGACCCCGCCAAGCTGGAGCTCGAGCCCCAGCGGTATGAGGAGCGGGCGCGCGAACACCGCGACGAGGAGCGGGATCCAGATCAGCGGCGGGTAGTACTGGAGCCACCAGGGGGCGTTCGCGCGGATCCGATAGGCCCGCGCGCCGCGCAGGAGCCGCAGCGCCGCCGCCGATAGGAAGATCAGGTGCCTCGCGAGGACCACGCTGATCCGGATCGCGCGCTCTTCGTCCACGTTCCTCTCGTCCGGTACACTTCGCTTCGCCGCGCGTGCGGCGTCTGGGCAGATCGAGCAGGTGGTGAGCTCCGCTGACTGTAGATCAGCCGTCTTCGACTGTGGGGGTTCGATTCCCTCTCTGCCCACACGATCCACCAGCAACGACGGGCCGAAAGGCTCGTCGTGTTGTTTTCAGCCAATGACGGAAAGGCGACTGACCCGCGTGGAAGGCAGTTGAACAAAGGCGGTTTTCTGCAAGGGGTTCCGAAGAGTCTTTCGGTCGTGATGGGGCATCGCGTGGCTGTATCGCCCCACTTGTTCCCAGGAACACAGTCTCGACGTTCGTCTCGACGTGACCCGCCACATCAGCCAGCCGCGCCGGCCGGTGACATTCCTGTAACTCTGTAGTACAGAGTACTCTGTATGTAGGAGGTAACCCCATGGATGCGAACCACGCTCGCGAATCTCTGCAGCAAGTCACGGGTGCGCGAGGTTACGCGCGTCGCGACCTCAGCCTCGCATGGCTGCCCATCGTTCTCTACGCGGGCTTTGCCGTCGTGGCGATCGCGGTCCCGGCCCGGAACGGCGGCTTCCTGTGGATCATGGCGGCTCCGGCGATTACGGCTGCGGCACTGCTCTACGCGCACGGCTACAGACGCGAGCGCGGTATCGAGGGACGTCCGTTGGCCTACGTGGCTCTCGCATTCGGGCTCTTGGTCGTCGCGTTGGCCCTCGGGGCTGCCGCTTTCGCGCTCGGGCAACCCGCGCTGGCGCAGTTCGGTCCGCCGACTGTCATGGCGGTGGGATACCTGTTCTTGGCGAGGAACGAGCGCAACGCCGTCTTCGCCCTGGCGGGTGCTGCGGTCGTCTCGGTAACCATTGCGGTCGTGCTACTCGGGTCCAACCAACTGATTCAGCCAGTCTTGGCCTTGGTCTACGTTCTGATCCTCCTTGCCGTGCGTGTCTGGCTGGGCCGGACACGGACCTCTGCGTGACGCACCCTGCAACGCAGCTCGACGACACGATCCACCAGCGAGTGCGCCTCGGAATCCTGGCCCTGCTGAAGGAGACGCGGCGGGCCGATTTCACCTATCTGCGTGAGGCGTTGGACCTAACTGACGGAAACCTCGGACAGCATCTGCGGGTGTTGGAAGAGCGCGGCTACGTCGAAATCTCGAAGGCGTTCGAAGGCAATCGCCCGCGGTCGTGGGTCTCCGCAACGAAGGCCGGGCGCGTCGCGCTGGCCACCGAGATCAGCACACTGAAAGCTCTTCTGAGAACGCTCGAATCCAGCTAGCTTCCTTGACGTAGCGGGATGGTCATCCTCCCGCTCCGTGCTGAACAAGATGGGCAACTGACCATCCGCCCACTACGGGGATTGGGAGAGTCGCGGTTCGCGAATTCATTCGGAAACTCGGACAAACGTCGCTTGCGGACCGGCGGTGACTGTAGATCAGCCGTCTTCGACCGTGGGGGTTCGATCCCCTCTCCGGTCTAACCAGCGAGCTCGCGTTTGTTCCACCCGCCGTGAGCCGCGCGGCCCGCATCCCCTTCAGCGCCCGCGGTGGATCGCGACGCGCGCGAGGCGGCTTCCGAGTTGGGCGATGAATGCGAACAGAATGGCACCCGCGACCGCCACTCCGACGACGTTGGAGAGCCAGGTCTCGAGCGACCAATTGTCGGATGGTGCCCAAGGTGGTGAAGGGTGCACGGAGACGCCAAGCCAAAGTGCGATCCCGGCGATGTAGGCCGTGGCGGCGGCGAGCCATCCACGATGCGGGTGCACGAGGCCGATGACGAGCCCCACGAGGACCAGCGCCGCCACGCGCGCGACAGACCAGCGCGACAGGACGTCAAAGGCCGGCATGCCCGGCATGAGCGCGGCGAAGGCCGCGCCGCCGACGAGCACGGCGGAGAAGAACCTCACAATGGTCTCCGCCCGATCACACGTCGTTCCGGATTCATGGCCCATTGATGATCGGTACTGATGCGAGATCGGGGAGCTCCGTAGCGCGGCGCCTCGATCTCTGGCACGACCCTCCCCGTCGAGTCTTGAACGACACGATCGCCCAGCGGCTGCCTAAGGGTCACGGCGACGATCACGATTCCCAGCGCGGGCTTCGTCTCGGTCACCTCGCGGACTCGGATGCAGACTCGGACGCTGCCGCTATCTTCGCGGAGCGTCTTGACGATCACCTCATCGCCGATGCCGACCGTGATCAGGGTCACGATCGGCAACTGGTCGCCCGTTTTCCAGTAGCTCTGCGGCCGAACATCGACCTCGCGTGTCCTTGGCGCGCCGACCGAGGTCGCGGTGCCGATCCCGGAGCCCAAGTCTCCCTGGCTTCAGGCCAGACCGGCGGCGACGAAAGCCACCACCACTCTTGCTGGCCCGCCAGACCAACTACCCAGTCGCGAATAACGGTCACTCGACCCGATCGGCCTCGTGGGCGCGCCTTCTCGACCGAGGTGACACGGTCGTGACGCTCACGCCAGCGCCGCACGCTGCTGTTCGATCAGCTCAGCGAGCGTTTCGCCCCATTCGCCGTCCTGCTCAGCGGGCGTGGTGCCCAGATGGGCGAGCTGCCAGGCCAGGATCCGGACGGTCGGCACCACCTGGGCGGCCAGCGCCGCGGCGTCGCGCAGCGCCGGCAGCGGAGCGAGACCGCTGAACCGCTCGAGATAGGCATCACGGATCCGAGCGACCTCGGGTCCGTCGACCGACAGGCCGAGGCGCTCGGCGGCGGTGCCCAGCAGCATCGGCAGGCTGAAGAACGGTTGCGCGATGCTCGCGTCGCCCCAGTCGAAGAAGCGTGGCCGGCCGCCATCGAGCAGCACGTTCCCATCGTGCAGGTCGTCCATCTGGACCGTGTCCGGCAGCCCGACGCTCGAGAGCGCGGCGCAGCGGGCCGCGTAGCGCGCGACGAGGTCACCTTCGCGCTCGTCCAACGCCGAGGCGAGCGCGCCGGGCAGGAGCGCCAGGCGACGATCGGGCACGCTGTGCGCGAGCAGCTCGGCCACCCCGGGTCCCGCCAGGAGCTGGAGCGCGGCATATTCGGAGGCGACCCGGCACCAGCCGCGAAGGTCGGTCCCGACGTCGCGCAGTCGGGCACCGCCGTCTCGCAGGAGCAGCAGCCCGCGCGCCGGATCGGCCGCCAGGACCCGCGCGACGCGCTCCGGGAACCGCTCCGAGAGCCACTGCGTGAGCCGGACCTCATGCGCGAGGTGAACGGGGACCGCCTTGAGGTACATCGTCCCCCTACGGGTGGCGACGCGCCAGATCGTGGACCACGGCCGCAGGTGGAACTGGTCAGGTGCGGAGGTGAGCTCGTCTCCGAGATCGTGCAGCTCGTCGCGCAGCCACGCGAGGACACCGGCGCGCCAGGCGTCGTCGGTCCAGTCCGGCACCCGCCGAGCCTAACGACCGACCGCCGCTCGGATCGGCGAGCGCCGCCAGCGCGCGCCGCCGTCAGGTGACCCGGCGACGCAGAAGCTCGCTCAGGCCGAGATAGCCGATGCGCGCGAGCGCCTCGTGCCGCGGCGCGGGGCCGCCGGCATCGTGGGCCAGCTCTTCGCGCACCGCCTCGGCGATCGCGGCATATCCCATCCCGCCGGTCGCCGCGACGGCGGCCATCCGATCCGCCAGTCGTTCCGCGTCGTGCTTCCGCCGTCTGACGACCGCGATGACCGCCCACTCCGCCGCCGCCTCGAGCGGCGGATCGCCTTGCTGGTCGCCGAGCGGCTCCTCGCTGAGGAGCAGGGCGAGGCTGCGGGCCATCTGGAGCTGGGCGGGCGGGAGCCCGAGCGCATCGATCTGCCGGGCCAGCGCTCGCATCTCTTCAGCGCGGTCGCGCAGGCCGCGGGCGAGGCCGCTGTAGCCGAGGAGCAGTGCGGCCATCACACAGAACTTCGTCCCCGGCGACTCCGCGATGCGGCGGGTCATCTGCATCGCTTCGGCCTCCAGCGTCGTCCAATCGCCGTGGGCCAGCGCCGAGAAGCCGGCGAGGGCCGCGGCGTGCGACCGCAGGTGCGGTCCCATCGGGCGGCCCAGCGCGAGCGCCTGCTCGGCGATCTCGTTCAGCCTGGGGCCGTCGCCCCGGACGAAGGCGATGGACGACTGGGCATTCAACAGCTCGAGGCGATCGATCTCGCTGTCGACGAGCCCAAGCTGCCCGATCCGCCCAAGCACACGCTCCGCCTCGGCCACATCGCAGCGCTCCACGGCCGCCGCGACCAGATATCCGAGTACCTGCCGCCGCGTCCTCTGGTCAGCACTTGCCTCGGCCTCGACCAGCGCCGCACCGAGCGTCTCCGCATCGAATGACAAGGGACCCTCCGCGTCCGTGCGGATCGCCCGATTCATGAGCGCGGTCGCGATCAGGCTGCGATCGCCGATCGCCCGCGCCGCCGCCTCCGCTTCATCCACCAGAGCGACGATCTCGGCGGCGTCGGGGTAGGTGTGAAAGGCGCCCGTCTTGGTCCGGATGCGGAGCGGCGCGGGGTAAAAGCCCGCGGGCACGGCGCCCGCCTCCCGGTAGGCCGCCCGGGCCCGCCGGTAGTGCTCCCACGATTCGTCCGCGCGGTAGATCGCGGCATAGGCGTCCCCGAGGGCCTGCTCGGTGACCGCGCGCTCGCCGGGATCCCGGGCCAGGGCGAGCGCTCGCTCGAGGAGCGCGGTGGCCCGGTCGATGGCGAACAGGGCGGTGTGCCGGCGGCCCGCGGCCAGGTGGGCCTGGTGTCCCTCCTGCCGTATCCGGGGAAGCTCAGGATCGCTCTCCCAGACCCAGTCCGCGTCCGGTGGGCGAAGGGCCGCCCACCAGTGGTGGGCCAGGACCTCGACATCCTCGGGGTGGGCGCGCTCGCGGGCATAGCGCAGGTGCAGCCGCATCCGGTCGGCGACGAGCAGGCGGCCGTAGGCGACGTCGCGCAGCAGCGAATGATGGAAGCGGTACCGCCCGTCCACCTGATCGAGGTAGTGCAGGTCGACGAGGCGGCGGATCGAGCGGCTCACCGTCGCGAGGTCGCCGCCTGCCAGCACCGCCGCGTCCTCGGCCTCGAACGTCTCGCCCACGACCGCGCCGTGGGCGAGCACCCGCCGCTCGTCGGGATCGAGCTCGTCCAGCCGCGCGCCGAGGGCGCCCTGGAGCGTGACCGGCAGCTCGTCGGAGGAGCCGCGCGCGAGCTCGACGATGAACAGCGGATTCCCTCCGGCGCGCTCGATCAGACGATCCGCCGAACCGGCGTGCAGCGCGAGCGCCCGGGCCTCGTCGCTGTCCAGGCCCTCGAGCTCGATGAAAAAGCGGTCGCCGCTCGGACGGATGCCGGCCGCCTCCGCGAATTCGGGGCGTGCGGTCGCGATCACCAGGACCGGAACGCCCGAGGTGCTGATCCGGTCGATCAGGCGTACCACCTCGGGCGCGGCCCAATGGACATCCTCGACCCACAGCACCACCGTGCCCGCGGCCGCGAGACCGCGCAGGTAGCGGGCCCAGGCATTGGCGATCTCATCCTCGCGCTCGTCCGCCCCGAGCCGGGCCAGCAGCGCGCTGCTGCGCAGGCCGGCGGAATGCGCCAACACCTCGGCCACCCGATCGCGTTCGGCCGGGTCCTCGATCGCGGCGGCCACCAGGTCCGGGAGCGCTTCATCCTGGCGCGTCCCCAGCAGCAGCTCCCGCGCCGGAGCGTGGGTCCCGACTTCGCCTCCGGGCCGGCAGCGTGCCTGCGCGAGATCGATCGGGCCGAGGCTCGCGATGAATTCCCCGACGAGCCGGGTCTTTCCCTGACCCGGAGGTCCGCTCACCAGCGCGAGGACCGATCGGCCGCGCCGGGTGCGGCCGTGGGCGATCCGCAGCAGCTCGAGCTCCCCGTCCCGGCCGACGAACGGGAGCTCCCGGCGCGCGCTGCCCCGGACTTCGTCGAGCTCGTGGACCGCGAGCGAGCCGATGCCCTTGAGCTCGACCGGTCCGAGGTCGCTGAACGTCGCGGCGTCGGCCGCCGCCCCGCGGGTGACCGGTCCGACCAGGATCTGTCCGGGCTCCGCGCGCTGCTGGAGGCGCGCCGCGGTGTTCACCACGGCGCCGACGCTGAGCTGCTGGTGGGTCGTCTCCGCCGCGGCGAGGTCGACGATCGCGTCTCCGGTCTCGACGCCGATGCGGACGGCGAACGGGATCTCCGCGCCGGTGCGCCCCCGGGCCCAGTCGCGTGCGCCGGCCGCCGCCCGCAGCGCGCGGACCGGATCGTCCGAGTGGGCGACCGGCGAGCCGAAGATCGCGTAGATCGCGTCGCCGACGTATTTCTCGACGGTGCCGCCCTCCCGTTCGATGAGGCCGCGCAGCGTGGCGAAGGCCGCCTCGAGGGAGCCCTTCAGGCGTTCGGGACCGAGGGCGACGATGAGCTCGGTCGAGCCGACGACGTCGATGAACAGACAGGTCACCAGCCGCCGCTCTTCCCGTCGCGCCATCACGCCGAAAGACTACCGGCCACTCGCCGATCCGCGGGTCGCACGCCGGGTCGCGAGCGCGGCGGTCTCGGTCTGATCCGGCCCTCTCGCCGACTCGACTGCCCGCCGCCGCCGGAGTCCGGTGACTCGGACTATTGACCGATTATTGACCCGCGGCGGCCGGTACAGGGGGCACAATCCGGCGAGTCGCGCCGCGGCCGCCGGAGGGCTGGCCGGCCAGGGCTCGGGTGATGGAGGAATGCATGCGTCGGTCGGCTGGTGGGCCTGCGCGCGGTGGTTCTGGAGCTCGCTCCGGGCGGGTGGCGTTCGCGATCGCGGTGCTCCTGCTCCAGCTGGTCTCGACCAGCGCGCGCGCCGCAACGCCGCCAGGCGGCACCATCGGTCCGAGCGCGCCATCGGCGACCTGGACCGGGAAATTCTTCGCGGCGGCGGCGACGGCCGATCCGGCCGCCTGTGCGCCGCCCGACGCGGCCGGACTCTGCGACCATTACGCGCTCACCGTCGACGTGACGGCCGCGTACTGGACGACGAACACCGGTGGCGCCGAGGTCACGATCACCTGGCCGAGCGCCGACAACGACTTCGACCTCTACATCTATAAGGACGGTGTCCAGGTCGCAAGCTCGGCCTCGGGCGGGACGACGGCGGAGCGCGCGTTCATCCCGAGCGCGTTCGGGACCTACGAGGTGCGCGTCGTCCCCTTCCTGGTCGTGAGCTCCGGCTACACCGGCTCCGCAGGCTTCGTCAGCCGGCCGGGCGGTCCGACGCCGAACCCGACCCGCGGCACCGGCGGCCTGGTCTTCGGCCCGGCCACGGTCATCGACGCGCAACGCACCGAGGGCGAGCCGGTGAACCACATCGACAAGGACGGCAACTACTGGGAGTCCGGTCCGTACGGCACGACCACCCAACAGTCCTTCGTCCACCGCTCGACCGACGGCGGAGACCAGTTCAACATCGTGAGCCCGATCGGCCTCCGGCCCGACCTTCCCCCCGGTGGCGGTGACACCGATGTCGTCACCGACGACCAGGGCAACGCCTACTTCGTCGATCTCGAGGGACTCGTGAACCTCGGCTGCGCGGTGAGCAACGACGGCGGGAACAGCTGGCGGAAGAATGCTGCCTGCGTGCAGACCACCATCGACGACCGTCAATGGTTCGCCATGGACAACGGGACGACCGCCGCCGCCGCGGACAACACGATCTTCCTCGCCTACCGCCAGCTGCCGCTCGGCAGCTTCATCTATTCCTCGCCGGGTTCGACCGGTGCCGCCGATCCGATCGGCGGGCTCGTGCACACGAACTCCGCGGCGGGCACCCCCGCGACCGCGGTCTCGGGCGGCGCGCCGTGCGGTCAGCTCCGGTTCGATCCGGTGCGGCGCAACCTCTATTACCCCTGCGCGAAGGGCGACCACGTCGAGATCACGGTCGGGCACGTGGACCCGGGGCAACGGTCCGGCATCGTCTACCGGAACGTCCAGGCGCCGAAGTCGCCCGGCACCGGCCCGGGCAAGATCTTCCCCGGCGTCGCGACCGACGCCGCGGGGAACCTCTACGCGGTGTGGGTCGACAAGGGGAACCTGAACGTCTACTACGCCGCCTCGACCGACGCCGGTACGACGTGGGGTCCGGTCGTCCAGGTGAACGGCAACGACGCCAACTCCAACGTGTTCCCCTGGATCCAGGGCGGTGCGTCCGGGACGATCGTCGTGGCCTGGTACGGGAACGCGTCACGGCTCGACAGCGAGTCGATGCCTTCCTGGTACGTGAATCGCCAGACGGCAACGGGCTTCAAGTGGTACGGCTATGCCGCGCTCATCACGAGCGCGACTTCGGCGACCCCGGGGTTCTCCCAGCAGCGCTTCACCGAGAAGCCGATGCACTACGGCCAGATCTGCACCGGAGGCCTGAGCTGCAGCACCTCGGCCGGCGATCGAACGATGGCCGACTACTTCAGCGTCGCCCTCGACCGTGGCGGGACGATGCGTTTCGCTTACAACGACACGACGAGCCAACACCACGGGGCGCACCTCTTCGAGGCGCGCCAGCTCGCCGGACCGACCGCGCTCGGCGCCAGCATCGCGAAGGCCGCGCCCGCGAATCCGATGTCGGATCCGACCGGCGACGCCCGCTCGCCCCACTACGCTCCCGGCGGCGCTGGTCCGAACCAGGCCCAGCTCGACTTCACCCAGCTCAGCCTGAGCCAGCCCGATGCCGCGACCCTCCGGGTGGAGATGCGGCTCCGCGACCTCGCGCTGCTGCTCCCGCCACCGGCGAAGGGGAAGGCCTTCTGGATCACCCGTTTCCAGGCCCTCTCGAAGGGCGACCAGGGGGAGGAGTCCTACCGGATCTTCTACGTCGGGGCCGAATCGGTGGCCGGCGCGCCGGCCACCTTCTTCGCCGGGAGCGGGACCTCGGCCCAGGGTGCGGTGCCGGGGACGGGCTGTGTCACCACGACGGCCGAGAACTGCAAGATCGTCCTCTATCCGGCGGAGCTGTCCGCCGCAGGCGCCATCAGCGGGAACACCATCCGGATCGATGTGCCGATCCAGGGCGGCTTCGGTCCGGGGCGGCCGATCCTCGGCGATCGGCTCTACAACGTGACCGCGCTGTCCGGCGGACGGAATGCCGACCCCGACATCTACGCCGATGTCGATGCGACGCGCGCCTTCGACTACGTCCTCGGCAGCGCGATCACCCCGCCGCGGCGCTGCGACGGCGACCACGATGTGAAGGGATCCGGCGAGATGGAGGACGGCGAGCGCTTCAGCCTGAACGGGTGCGATGAGGACCACGGCAAGGTCGAGCACCGGGACGACGGAGCCGACGTGCGCTTCCACTCGACCTCGATCGACTCGGTCAGCTTCGACCCGGCCGCGGGCACGGCCACCCTGACCGGCGCCGGCGTGAACCGCGACCACGCGGTCCGTTACACGGTCGTCGTCGTCGACGGAGGCGCCGCCCTGGGGAAGACCTACGCGATCGCGCTGAGCGACGGCTACGCCAAGCGCGGCCCGGTCCGGGCCGGGACCCTCCTCGTGCGCTAGCCTCGGGTCCCGGCGGGTCCGACGACCCCCTTGGCGCCCTTGGGCCACCGCTCGCGGCCGGCGTGGCGCGGCGGCTTCGGCGACCGTGGCGCCGGTCCGTTGACGGGAGTGCGGCCAAAGGCGGATAATCGGCAGGTCCAGTCGCGCAAGGGGGTTGCGGAAAAGCAACCTCTTTTTGATGTCTGGCCCAACGAGTTCGCCCACCTAGCTCAGTTGGTAGAGCACGTCCTTGGTAAGGACGAGGTCTCGGGTTCGATCCCCGAGGTGGGCTCACCGGCGGGCGACGAGCCTCGCGACACCGAGACCGAGAAGATAGCGAACAGGCGGAGGGTCGGCACCGAATGGCAAAGAAGAAGTTCGAGCGCACCAAGCCGCACGTGAACGTCGGGACGATCGGGCACATCGACCACGGCAAGACCACGCTCACCGCGGCGATCACCAAGACCCTCTCGCTGCGCGGCGGCGCCGACTTCCGGGCTTTCGACTCGATCGACAACGCCCCCGAGGAGCGCGAGCGCGGGATCACGATCTCGATCGCCCACGTCGAGTACGAGACCACCAACCGCCACTACGCCCACGTCGACTGCCCGGGGCACGCCGACTACATCAAGAACATGATCACTGGCGCGGCCCAGATGGACGGGGCGATCCTCGTCGTCTCCGCCGCCGACGGCCCGATGCCCCAGACGAGAGAGCACATCCTCCTGGCCAAGCAGGTCGAGGTCCCCTCGAT
>DATCNH010000017.1:0-52684 GCA_036565345.1 Candidatus Limnocylindria bacterium
AACCCAGGCCTGCTAGAAAGGGTTCGCCGGGCGACGAGTGAATGTGGTTGCGCCCACCGCGGCCTGCGCTCGTCGCCCGGCTCTCCTCGACTATCCATGCCGCAGCGCGAACATGCCATCGTCCAAATGGATGAGTTTTCCAGGCTGGACCGCAGTTGACACGGGTTTGCGAGGTGCCGGCGAGATGCCCTACGCGGTGATCACAACGACGGTGCCGCGAACGCTCGGGGAAGCGCACACGTAACAGCGATAGGTTTCCCGCGCGAGGGAACTGGTACTCGTCACTTCGCCTTCCGGCCGTCTTCGGACCACCGCCAAAACTCATCGCGCGAGACCTCGAGGTCGCGGAGGAGACGACTGAGCGCCTGCGGCCAGAGCCCTTGAGACGGATGGCAGTGCACTGCGACCATCTTGCCTGACCGATTGGTGACTTTCAGTTGTGGTGAACCGTCGCCCTGCAGGCTGACACCGAAGAACTTCAGCAGATGGATCAGCTCCTGGTACTTGAGCTGCGGGAGCGACGGCACCTGGTCGGCTCCGTCAGAGCCGGATCAGCTCGACACGCCGGTCTGCGGCTTCGCGCGCCTCCTCGAGGAGATCGGGGTAGCGCTGGAGGAGCGCGCGGAGGTTCCCCTTTGCCTCGGCCTCGGTCGAACCCTGGGCTGTTGCACGGACTTCCGGCGCAAAGGCGATCCAGCCGTTGTCGTCGGCCCGCTCGGTCGTGATCGCGAGCTCCACGGTCTCCTCCAGGCACGATGTCGTGAGACATCTGTCTCCGATGTCCTGACACATCTGTCGCCGATCTGCTGAAGTCGGACAACGGTGAGCCAGGAGGGATTCGAACCCACGACCAAGGGATTAAGAGTCCCCTGCTCTACCGCTGAGCTACTGGCCCGCTCCGCATGATACCGACCCGGAGCAGGCCCACGCGCGTTATCCGCGCCCGTGCGATCCGCTGTCGCTGAGCGGCTCGCTGATCTGTTTCAGGAGCTGGCCCTCGTCCTCGCGCCGAGCGAGCTGGCCGATGACCACGATCCCCTCGAGGCGTCCATCGCGAACGACCGGAATACGCCGGATCTGACGCTCGGCCATCATCCGCGACGCCTCCTCGGTGTCGCTGTCCGGTGAGATGGTGACCGGGTCGGCGCTCATGACGGCCGAGACCGGCGTGGTCTTGGGGTCCTTTCCCGCGGCGACCACACGGATCACGATGTCGCGATCGGTGACGATGCCGACCAAGCGACCGTTGTCGACGATCGGGATAGATCCGCAGTCCTCCTGCTTCATGAGCGTGGCCGCCTCGCCGCAGGTGGCGGTGAGCGCCACGGTCTCCGGCTCACGGGTCATGACCTCGCTGACCTTCATGACATCCTCCTCTGGCCTGCTGAGGGCGATGACGTGCACAGCGGGGGCCAGGGCGGCGGCCGGCCCGATCCGAAGGTCGGCCCGGCGACCCGCAGGATCAGGCCTTCAGGTGATCCGGAGGGCTGGTCTTCTCGTGGTCGGCGTGAGCGGCGTGATCGGTCTTCTCGGTGTGCTCGGTGTGCTCGGCGGGGCTCGCCTTCTCGGCAGGCGGGGCGGCCGGCTCGCTCGCGCCGATCTTGAAGATCTTCGTCCCGCAGACCGGGCAGAGACCCTGGGTCGCCGGGCGGCCATTCTTCATCGTGATCTGCTTCGGGTCCTTGATCTCGCGCGAAGCCTTGCACTTGACGCAATACCCGTTCGCCATGGAACACCTCCACGCCCTTCGGTCCGCCGGTCCGCGCGTCCCGCCACGATCCGGCCATCCGGTGCCGTGTCCGCGGGGCGGCGGGTATCGTACCCCAGGGCACCCGACGAGCACCGGCAGCCTGTTTTCGGGCCAAGAACCACAAAACCCCGCCTCAAGGGCAGGGCTTGTGGTGAGGAAGGGAAGGGTTGGGAATTCAGTTGTATTGCGGCATGTCCCAGCAACTCGCGTGCCAGGCGAACCCTGCTCGGCTTCGCTGCCGCGTCGCAGCTGCTTCGCTCGCTCACGGCCTGCGGCTCGGTCGGGCCAAGCCTTCCCTCGCCTGGTCTGACCCTGCTCGGGGTGGAGGACCGGTCCATGCGGGCTGAGGTCCTGTCGATCGGGACCGAGCTGCTGCTGGGGCAGATCACCGACACGAATTCTGCCTACCTCGCCGGCCGGCTCGCGGGCCTGGGCATCGACCTCCTCCATCTCTCCACGGTCGGCGATAACCTCGGCCGGGCGGTCGAGGCATTCGAGCGCGGCATCGGGCGGAGCGACCTCGTGGTCACCACCGGCGGCCTCGGACCGACCGAAGACGACCTCACCCGCGAGGCGATCGCCGCCGCCCTGGGCGAGACGCCCGGGGTGGACGCGAGGCTGGAGCGCGACCTCGCGGACTGGTTCGCCGGACGCGGCGCGCCGATGCCGGAGCGCAACCGCAAGCAGGCCTGGCTCATCCCCTCGGCGCTGGCCATTCCGAACCCGCACGGGACCGCGCCGGGGTGGGACGTGCGGGTCGCCCACGGCGCCGGGGGCCAGGGCACCCGGATCATCTCCATGCCGGGCGTGCCCCGGGAGATGACCCGAATGTGGGAGGACGCGGTCGAGCCGACGCTCGTTGGCGGGACGGTGCTGCGGTCGCGCACCCTGAAGCTCCTGGGGATCGGTGAATCGGCGGTGGAAGAGGCACTCGACGCGCTCGTCCGCTCCACCGCCCCGACGGTCGCGACCTACGCGAAGAACGACGGCGTGCACGTGCGGATCACCGACAAGGGCACCGACGCGGCGACGGTCGAGACGCGGATCGCGGCGATGGAGGCGGTGGTCCGGCAGCGGATCGGCACCCACATCTGGGGCGCCGACGACGACACGCTGGGTACCGTCATCGGCGCCGCGCTCCGGGACGCGGGTTGGCGGCTGACCGTCGCGGAGTCGCTCACCGACGGCGAGGTCGGCCGCGCGCTCAGCGAGACCCCCGGAAGCGTCGGCTGGCTCACCGCCGCGATCACGCTCCCCGCGGCCGACACGGCGGCACTCGGCCGCGCCGTGGCGGCGTTCCCGGCGGAGGTCCGGCTCATCGTTCCGCAGGGCACCGATCGGTCGACCGTCGTGGTCCAGACCCCCCGGCGCCCAGATCGGCCAGATCGGCCAGAGCGCGCGGAGCGCCGGAGTACGGTGCGGTTCCGCTCGGCGCTGGAGGGACGGCGGCGCGGGACGCTCGCGGCGCTTGATCTGCTCCGGCGGGCCCTGGGCGGCATCCCGGAGGATCCGGCCTGAGGTAGCCGGGACTCAGTCGCGATCGTTGGCGTCGCGGTCCGGCACGCTGCGCTCCCGGGCCCGGACCGCGGCCCGGTGCGCCTCCTCGGCGGCGTGCTGCGCGCGTCGCGCGGCTTCGCGGGCTGCCGCGCGGTCCACCGGAGCGGCGATCGCACCGACCGCCGTGGCCATCTTCGGCGGTGCGATCGTCGGTTGCGGCGTGTGCACCGCCGGGCGTGCGGTCGCCACGGCGGACGTACGAAACGCGTTGCCGGCGGCGGCGTCCTCCTCACTCGGCTCGGACGCGCGGGTCTGCGCGACCACCGCGAGACGGGTCGTGACCGCTGCGGCGGCATCGGCGATCTTCACCGCGGACGGTGCTCCGTCGACAGCGCTGCGCGGCCCGACCGCGGCCAAGGCCGCGGCGGCGCCGGCGGTCCGGGCGTCGCCCGAGAGCCGGGCCGCCGACGCACCGGCGCGGTCCTGCTGGAGATGCAGCTGGGCCTGGACCTGGCCGACGAGTGCGCCCAGCTTCGGTCGCAGCACCTCGACACTCGCGAGCTCGGCGGCAGCCGTCGCGAGCGAGACGCCAAACGCTGCGGTCGTATCGATCGTCGCGTCATCGCGGCCGGCCTCGGCGAGCCGCTCGGCCTCGTCCAACCGGTGCGAGGCGATGGACAGGTCCACCGCGGCGCGATCCTCGGGGCTGTTCGCGATCGCAAGCCGCAGCTGCTCGCCGGCGAGCTTGAAGCCGTAGAGGGCGTCGTCCGGCAGCGAATCGGCGCTCGCAACGGTGGCCCCGGCCAGCAGTCCGGCAGCGGCAAACGCGATGGCGAGGATGCGCAGGAGGGCCGGGGCCGGCTTGGCCAGCACGGCGAAGACGGTCATCACCAGATCGGTGAAGGTCGGGCGCGCCGGGACGATCGCGGCGAGCACCCGCCGCCGCATCCGCGCGCGCGCCGCCGGATGCGGCCGGGCGTCATCGACCCGAAGGCGCAGTGCGACGGTCAGCGCGCCGCGAAGGAGGGGATCATCGTGAGGATCCACACCGGATTAACGGGTCGCTCGCCTACCCGTCACGTCCTCAATTCGGGGGAGGCCGCGGCGCGTCGGCGTGGGCGGGCCCGGGCGCCGCTAGCGGCCCGGGCCGCCCCAGACCGGCACGTAATGGCTGAGCAACGTCTGGGCGTGGATGACCCGGCCGTTCTCGTAGACGGTCCAAGTGCGGCTCACGTCCCGACCCTGGGTGAACGCGCCCGGTGGGTAGGCCGGATCGGCGGGCTGATCCCGCGCCGGCATCGTGAGGTTCGTCTCGATCGGATCGCCCAGCACGACGGTGCGGCCGGTCGGGATGCTGAACAGCTCGAACGCGACGCTCGCCGCTCCGGGATAGGCGCGGATGAGCACCGGATAGCTCGTGTCGTTCCGCCATTGGAAGTCGGAGCCGGGCAGGAAGACGGCGGCGTCGAAGCCCATCGGGTAGCGATCGATGTAGTAGCCATGCTCGTGCCGCTCGACGATCTGGTAGCCGGCGCGAGCGACCGCGTTGAACAGCGTCGTCGAGACCTGGCAGAGGCCGCCGCCGATGACGTTCTCATCCGACCGGTTGTTGATGATCGCGCCGGCATATGCGTAGCCGCGCTCGACGGTCACCGGGCCGAGGCTGTCCCAGAACGAGAAGGTCTGCCCGGGAGCGACCACGAGGTTGTCGAATTGGAGCGCGCCGGTCGTGATGTTCGCGTGCCGCGACGCGTTCGCCGGGTAGTAGGTCGTGAAGCTCGAGGTGCGGACCATGCCGGCGGCGTACTTCGCGGCCTGCTCGGTGGTGAAGACCGGAAGATCGGTGACGAAGGTCGCGGCGACATCGCGCCGTCCGGCGACCGGAGTGAAGAGCGCGGTCGAAACGTCGCGCAGCAGCTTGTCCTGATCGATCTTCAGACCGTTCGCCGACGCGACGACCGCGAGGCTCCCGTTCGGATTCACCCGGTAGGTGGCGTTGCGGGCCGGGTGATCGAGCTGCACCGCGACCGCGTTGATCCAGGTCTTCGCCCGCTCCTCGTTCAATGTGACGACGTAGCGGTAGCGCGTCGCAGGGGCGACCGCCTCCTTGGGCAGGGGCGGCAGGTCTCCTGGCGCGGCGGTCTGCTTCTCGATGGTGAGGAGCGTCGCGAGACCCGCTGCGTCCTCGCTGACCGAGCCGTCGCCGGCGGTGACCCGCAGCGGCGCGGTCGCGGCGGCGGCCTTCGCCGCGGCGTCGGCCATACCGGCGGCGTCGGTCGCCGGGTACTGAAGCTTCACCGCGAGCGGGAGATCGCGAGCACCGAGCGACTGCGGGGCGAGCAGCGCCGCGACGGTGGCTCGGGTATCGAGCGACCGTCCGACGACCGCCTCAGTCACCTGGAGACCGGTGTAGGTGAGCGCGAGGGCGCCGTCGCGCTCCGGCCGATCGAGATCCCGGGCGATGCGCCCGACCCACCGGTCAGCCGCAGATCCGGTCGCGCGCATCGTGAACGCGACCCGCGCCTGGCCGTCCCGTGCGGCCAGCCACGCCGCCGCGCGCTCGGGCAGGGCGCCCTGCTTCCCGTACGCGACCGCGGCCTCGACCGCAGCATCGAGGTCCGGCGCGATGCCCAGATCGCCGTTGGTCGTCTGCCAGGTGGCGCCGTCGTAGCTCGCGGTGACCGTCGCCACGGCCCAGGGGCCGGCGAGCTCGGTCTCCAGACGCGCCCGCAGCTCCGACGCGGTGAGCGAGCTCGCGTCGACGCCGGCGACCGAGAGGCCCGGGAGGGCCCGCTCGGAATAGCGCCACTCGACCGCGAAGACCGCGCAGAGGAGCGCCACCAACGCGAGCAGCGGCACGGCCGCGGCCTTGAACCCGATCCGACGGCCGCGGACGCCCGCGGCCGGTCCCGCCTCGCCCTTGCCGGTGATCACCGCCACTCGAGCATTCCTCCTACCGCGCTGCGCCCATTCTCGGGCATGCTTGGCCGCCAGGGCGCCATTGCCGTCCTGGTAGGAACGAAGGATGGCCCCCCGGTGTTCCGCGCGCATCCGACTTTCGGACTACGAACTCTTATACGTTTGCGTTAGCCCCCTGTCAGCCCCCGTGCGCCGCACCGGCCGAGCTCCGCCCGGACGCTGCACACCGGCCCCCGCGACCGAAGCAGCCGCGCAGCGGCAGCGCAGGGAGCAGAGGTAATCAAGAAGCGGCCCGGCGGTCCAGGGGAGCAGGAACCGCCGGGCCGCAAGGCGTACTGGCCGACGGGCGGGCCGGCCAGGGCCTGTCGAGGGTGGAGGGGGTGTCTAGCTACACCCCGTGGTCTCGCCGCAGTTCTCGCACTTGTGGCAGGTGCCGTTCCGAACGGTCAGCCAGCCGCAACGAGGGCAGGGCGGCGCGTCGGGCGTGGAGTTCATCCGCCGGGCGCCCAGGCCCGATGGCGGAGTGGGAGCGGTCCAGGTGGTCTCGAGGAGCGCCGAGGGGGTGGTCGGGCTGCGGCCGCTGATCGGGCTGATCGGGCTGATCGGGCTGATCGGGTCGGCCGCCGCGACGGCCTTCGAGAGGAGCTCGAGCTGGGGGGTCGCGTCGGCGAGCTCGCTCGTGCGAACTAGGCCGAGCATCATCTTGTCGTCGGTCGAGAGGAAGCGATGACCGAGCCAGCGGAACACGTAGTCGACGATCGACTTCGCGAAGCCGAGCTCGGGGTTCCCGGTCCACCCGGACGGCTCGAAGCGCATGTGCGCGAACTTCTCGACCAGGTGCGTGAGCGGGACCCCGTACTGGAGCGAGAGCGAGATGCTCGTCGCGAAGGCGTCCATCATTCCGGAGAGCGTCGAGCCCTCCTTCGCCATCGTCACGAAGATCTCGCCTGGCGTGTTGTCCTCGAACAGCCCGACGGTGATGTATCCCTCGTGCCCTTCGATCGTGAACTTGTGGGTGAGCGAGGCGCGGGTGTCGGCCAGCCGGCGCCGTGGGCGGGCGACGAGGACCGTCTCCGTCACCGTGGCGACCGCCTGCTTCTGATTGGATTCCTTGTTCGTCACCGACAGCGGCTGGACCTTCTTGCTGCCGTCGCGGTAGATCGCGATCGCCTTCACGCCGTGCTTCCAGGCCTCGACGTACGCGTCAGTGACGTCCTCGACGGTGGCGGTCTCCGGAAGATTCACGGTCTTACTGATCGCACCGGAAATGAACGGCTGCGTCGCGCCCATCATCTTGATGTGGCCCAGGTGCGCGATCGAGCGCACGCCGTTCTCGGGCTTGAACGCGCAGTCGAAGACCGACAGGTGCTCGTCCCGGAGCGCCGGGGCGCCTTCGATCGTGCCCTGCCGCTCGATGTAGGTCGTGATCGCGCCGGCCTCGGTCTCGGTGTATCCGAGCCGGGCGAGCGCCGCCGGGACGGTCTGGTTCACGAGCTTCAGCATCCCGCCACCGACGAGCTTCTTGTACTTCACCAGGGCGATGTCCGGCTCGATGCCGGTGGTGTCGCAATCCATCATGAAGCTGATCGTGCCGGTGGGCGCGAGCACGGTCGCCTGAGCGTTGCGGAAGCCATGCAGCTTCCCAATGCCGACGGCGTCGTCCCAGGAGGCGCGGGCGTAGCCGAGAAGATCCGCCGGGACGATCTCGTCGCGGATCCGATAGGCGTGGAGGCGATGCATCTCCATCACCCGGTCATGGGGCGCGCGATTCAGCTCGTACTCGTCGTACGGGCCGACGACGCCGGCGACCCGGGCCGACTGCGCGTAGGCCTCGCCGGTCATGAGCGCGGTGATCGCGGCGGCATAGGCGCGGCCCTCATCGGAGTCGTAGGCCAGGCCGCGGCTCATGAGGAGCGCGCCGAGGTTCGCATAGCCGAGGCCGAGCTGCCGCATCGACTTCGCGTTCTTCGTGATCTTCGCCGTCGGGTAGTCGGTGAAGCCGACCATGATCTCCTGCGCGGTGAACACGATGTCGATCGCGCGGCGGAGACGCTCGGGGTCGAGCTCGCCGTCGTCACGGACGAAGCGCATGAGGTTGAGGCTCGCGAGGTTGCAGGCGCTGTCGTCGACGTGCATGTACTCGCTGCACGGATTGCTGCCGTTGATCCGGCCCGAGACCGGGCAGGTGTGCCAGTCGTTGATCGTCGTGTCGAACTGCATCCCCGGATCGCCGCAGGCCCAGGTCGCCTCGCTGATCTCGCGGAGGAGCTGCTTCGCCTTCACCGTCTCCAGGGTGTCGCCGCTGGAAACGGCCCGGAGCGCCCAATCCTCATCGGCGAGCGCGGCCCGCATGAAGTCGTCGGTCGCGCGCACCGAGTTGTTCGCGTTCTGGAACTGGATGGACTGCCAGGCCTCGCCGTTCAGGCTCATGTCGTAGCCCGCCTCGCCGAGGGCCCAGGCCTTCTGCTCTTCCTTCGCCTTGCACCAGATGAACTCGCGCACGTCCGGGTGATCGGTGTTCAGAACGACCATCTTCGCGGCGCGACGGGTCGTGCCGCCGGACTTGATCGAGCCGGCGACCGAGTCCGCGCCGCGCATGAACGAGACCGGCCCGGAGGCGAGCCCGCCGCCGGAAAGGTGCTCCTTGCTCGAGCGGATCGTGGACACATTGATGCCCGACCCGGAGCCTCCCTTGAAGATCACTCCCTCGTTCTTGAACCAGTCGAGGATCGAGTCCATCGAGTCGTCCACCGAGAGGATGAAGCAGGCTGAGGCCTGCTGGCGCGTCCCAGGAACGCCGATGTTGAACCAGACCGGCGAGTTGAACGACGCGTGCTGGTGGACCATGAGGTAGCGCAGCTCGTCGGCGAACACCGCCGCGTCCTGCGCGGTCGAGAAGTAGCGGCCCTCGATGCCCCAGCGGGTGATCTGGTCGACGACCCGGTCGACCATCTGCCGAACGCTCGTCTCGCGGGCGGGGGTGCCAAGCTTTCCGCGGAAGTACTTGCTGGCCACGACATTTGTGGCGGTCATCGACCAGAACTTCGGGACCTCGACCCCACGCTGCTCGAAGACGTTGCCGCCCTCGCCCGGGATGATCGCGTCGCGACGCTCCCATTCGACTTCGTCATACGGATGGACCCCGTCACGGGTGAAGTGGCGCCTGATCTGAAGGCCCGGACGATCCGGCTGCTGCTGGGCGGACTCCCGCGGTGCTTCGGCAATGGCCATGTCTTAACTCTCCTAAAAGATCGAAAGGATGGTGACGGTGGCGGTTGGACGGGCCCGGCGGCCCGATCGCCGGAGGCGCAGCAACAACAGGAGGGGAGGTCCCAATGGCGTTGTGGTCAGCGCGGAAGCATGCGACATGACCGTACCCTCCTCGCGATCTGGTCCCCGTGCCCGAGCCACTAGATACGGTGTCTGGCGGGTGGCCCGGCACAACATCTAGGAGCGCAGGGGGCGAACGATGCGCGTCCGGAGGCCCCCTGTCAAGAGCCGAAGGGAGACGATTTGCTCGCTCGCCCGCTGGGATCGCGCTCAGCGCCCCAGGCCCACCGGCCGAACCCGACGACCGCTCCGGCGAGGAGCAGGCTCCCGAGCACATCGCTCGGCCAATGCTCGCCGGAGGCGATCCGGGCGAGCGCGAGCAGCCCGACGAGAACGACGCCGAGGGCGATCGCGGGGGCGCGCGCGGACCGCCACGGCCAGAGCGCGAGGAGGATCACCAGGCCGACGGCGACCGCGACCCGGGCGACATGACCGCTCGGGAACGACGCCGAGGTGATGAGATCGGCCGGCAATCCGGCGACCGGACGACCGCGATCGACGGCAAGCTTGGCCAGCAGGACCACGAGCTCGGTGAGGATGTCCCCGAGCAGCAGCGCGATGGCGAGACGCCGTTGGCCGACCAGCCAGAGCAGGGCACCGACGACGACGACCGACGCGGTCCACGGGACCACCGCGGCGGCGAGGCTCAGCAGATCGAAGAGTCCGAGCGGCGGGACCGCCGCGCGGATCGCGACGTCGCCGGGCACCGTGCCGCCACGGGCCACGGCACCGAGCGCCACGAATGCCCACAACGCGATGCCCGGCCAGAGCAGGCCGGGCATCGCGCGGATCCGCATCAGCGGAAGACTAGCGAGTGAGCCGAGCGCTACTCGGTGCCTTCGAACTGGTGGTCGGCACTCGTGTTCGCCGGGTCGTCGGCGTGCCCGGTGTCCCCGGGGGCTTCGGTGGCCTCGGCGGGCTCGGTGGCCTCGGTGGCCTCGGCGGGCTCGGTCGCCGACTCGGTGCCGGGAGTCTCAGCCGGCTCGGTGGCCGGCTCGGGGGAGGCCGACGGCTCGGGCGGCGTGGACGGCTGGCTCAGGATGATCCCCGGACCCGAGGCCGGGGCGTTCGCGGCGAACGCGGTGATGGAGGCGAAGGCCCCGACGGCGAGCAGGGCGCTCAGCGTCGCGACCGAGATGAGCTTCTTCATGACGTGGTACTCCTTTTGTGTTCCTTGGCTCCGCGACACCGCGGGCCGATGTTGATCGTGGCTGCCGGACCTGAACGGGCCCTAAAGCGGAGGGCCGGATCGCAGGCGTGTCCGGCGGCCGGCGTGTCCGGCGGCCGGCCTGCCCCGGTCAGTCCCCGTCGTTGGCATCGTCGGAATCGGTCGTCGGCGCGGTCGCCGCCCCGCCAGCGGGCGTCTGCGGGGTTACCGGTGCGGCGACCGTCGCCGCGACCGGGGCGGTGCCCGGGCTGGGCTGGTGCGCCGCCGCGGCGATCGCACCGTAGGACCAGACCGCGAGCAGCACGCCGACGATGCTGGGGAATAGGCGCTTTTTCATATCTCGGATCGCTCCTTCGCTTCGTCGGGGCTCGTTGGTGCCCGATCGGATCGTTCGGATCGTGCGCCGCGAAGCTAACGGGCAGATAAACCCTGCGGGAACACCAAACGAAGGACAGGGGCCCGGCCGGCTTGGCCGGGCCCCTGCTGACGTACGACCGACCGGTTACTGCTCGCCGTCGAACTGGCCGTCGGTGTTCACGTTGGTGTCGAGACCGCCGGCCGGATCGGTCCCGGTGTCGCCGGGGGCTTCGGCCGCCTCCGTCCCTGAGCCGGCTTCGGTGATCGCCGAGGTACCGGTGGGCGTCGGCGTCGCCGCGTACGCGGCGACCGCGCCGATGGACCCCATCGCGAGGATCGCGCCGAGGAGGGTGGCGGGGAGGATGCGCTTCATGTTCGTGCTCCTTCTTGTTTCTTCGCTGAGCGAAGCCTGCGACGCGGCCCTGTCTCGGCCCTAAACCCCGGGACGGCGCGGCCTTTAGATATCGTTCAGCCAGCTGACAGATGATGGGCGCGTGAGGATCCTCATCGTCGAGGACGACCGCCGTCTCGCCGCCAGCCTGCGGCGCGGCCTGGAAGAGGCCGGCCTCGCGGTGGACGCGGTCCATGACGGCGAGGATGGCCTGGCCGGGGGACTCGCGACCCCGTACGACGTCATCCTGTTGGATGTGATGCTCCCCGGCCTCGATGGATTCGCGGTCTGCCGGCAGCTGCGGGACCGGCGGATCAAGACACCGGTGCTCATGCTCACGGCGCGCGACGCGGTGGATGACCGCGTGCGCGGCCTCGAGGCCGGTGCGGACGACTACCTGGTAAAGCCGTTCGCCCTGCGCGAGCTCATCGCGCGCATCCGTGCGCTGGCCCGCCGGCACCTTCCGGATCGCAGCGCGGCGCTGGTCGCCGGCCGCGTGTCGCTCGATACCGGCGCGCACCTGCTGCGGGTGGACGGCACGACGGTCGACCTCACGGCCAAGGAGTTCGCGATCCTCGAGCACCTGCTCCTCAATCGCGGCCGCGTCGTCACACGGTCGCAGCTGTTGGAGAGCGTCTGGGACTACGAGTTCGACGGCGGACGGAATCTCGTCGAGGTCTACATCGGCCGCATCCGGCGGAAGATCGGTGACGCCAACGGCGGCGACCCGATCATCACCGTCCGCGGCTCCGGGTATCGCTACGCCGCCGACGACGAGCTGGGGGAATGAGGCGAAGCCTCCGCGGGACGCGCGCACGATTGACCCTCGTCTCGCTGGGCGTCCTCGCCGCGGGACTGCTGATCGCCGATATCGCGCTCGTCGGATCGCTCGCGTACGCGCAGCGCAGCGATGTGGATGCCGGCCTCGCCGCCCAGGCGGCCGTGGTGAGCTCCGGCATCGAGGACCTGAACGGCACCGTCGCCCTGCCCACCGATGAGGCCTCCGGCGAGGTCGCGAGCGGGGTCGCGGTCGAAAGCGCGATCGTCGGGACCGCCGGCGTCCTCGCGCAAACGCCGGCGCAGCCGCTCCCCGCGAGCCTGCTGCTGGGGCTCGCCGCGACCGCCCGGCGCGACGGCCGCACCTGGACGGACGTGACCGACGCGCACGGCACCGCTCGGCGGGCGCTCGCCCAGCCGCTCGGCGCCGACCCGGCCGCGTCGGTCCTGGTCATCAGCCGTCCGGTCGGCGAGCTCGACGCGGCGCTCCGGCGGACCGCCCTGCTGCTCGCCGGCAGCTCCGTCGCGCTCATCCTCGCCGGAGGCGCGCTCTCGTACTGGCTGGCCGGACGGGTCCTGCGCCCGGTGCGGACGATCGCCGCGCTCGCCCGTTCCCTCGGCGGCCGCGACCTCCACCGGCGGGTGACGGTGGCGGTGCCCGACGACGAGCTGGGCGAGCTGGTGGACACGTTCAATGAGATGCTGGGACGGCTCGAGGCGAGCTTCGAGAGCCTTCGGCGCTTCACCGCGGACGCCTCGCACGAGCTCCGCGCTCCGCTCGCCCTGCTGCAGAGCGAGCTCGATGTCGCGCTGGCGCGGGACCGGAGCGGCCCGGAATACCGCCAGACCCTGTCCGCCCTTCGCGACGAGGTCGATCATCTCACCCGTCTTGCCGACCAGCTGCTCGTCCTGGCGCGGGCCGATGCCGGCAGCCTCCTTCCCCGCCCTGAGTCGCTCGACATCGTCGACTTGCTCCACGAAGCCGCGGCGCGCTGGCAGGCCGCGGCGCTCGCCCGCGAGGTGCGGATCGAGGTCGCGGTCCCCGACGCCGGGACACTGCAGGCCGAGCCGGCGCTCATCCGGCGGGTCATCGACAACCTCGTCGACAACGCGATCCGCTACGCCCCGCCGCGCAGCGTCGTCACCCTCGCGGCGACCTCCGAAGCCGGGGGATGGTGGATCTCGGTGCGCGACCACGGCCCGGGCATCGCACCCGAGCATCGGCCCCTCCTGTTCAAGCGCTTCGCGCGGCCGGATACGGCGCGCTCGCGCGAGCAGGGTGGCGCGGGCCTGGGCCTCGCCCTCAGCGCGGGCGTCGTCGCCGCCCACGGCGGACGGATCGAGCTCGTGTCCGACGCCGCGTCCGGCGCGCTGTTCCGCTTCTTCATTCCGGCCGGAGGAACGCCCCGCATTTAGCGGATCGTGCGATGGGCTTTAGCCGATCTTCAGGATCGGGCCCCAGAGTTCGGCGCATGCGGCGCGCGGCATTCCCCCTCCTCCTCCTGGCGATCGGGTTGAGCCTTTCGGCCTGCGCCGGCGCGGCCCAGCGGACACCCGCCGCGCGCAACGGCGCGGCCGCGCCGGCCGCTGAGGCGAACAACGGCGAGGCGCCGGCCATTCCCTACACCGACACGCGTGCCGGGTACCGGATCGATGCGCCCGGCGCGATGGCCGCCAACGCCGATGGCAGCGCGTCGTTCGTCGGTCCGCAGGAGCGCCTCGAGGTGGCGATCCGGACCGGCGCGGGGCTCGATCCGGCCGCGCTCGCGGCCGCCGATCTCGCGACCCTGCGAACGAGCCTCGCCGGCTTTCGGCTGGTGAGCGGTCCGGCGGCGATCCAGCTGGGTGGCCGACCGGCCCAGAAGCTCGTCTACTCCTGGTCCGCGGGCACCAGCGCGGTGACCGGCAAGCCGGTCGAGCTCATGACCGCACGCTACTACCTCGCGAAGGACGGGACGAAGGTCGCGGTGATCACCTACGGCATCACGGCGAGCCAATACGATCCTCAGGGTGCGGACGACGTCGCACTCACCTTCGGGTGGAAGTGACCGACGCCACCGCGCCGCTCGTCCGGGTGCGCGATGTGTTCAAGATCTACCGTGAGGGTGAGATCGAGACGGTCGCGCTCCGCGGGACCGATCTCGACCTTCCGGCGGGCAGCGTGACGAGCCTCATGGGGCCGTCGGGGAGCGGCAAGTCCACGCTCCTCGCGCTCATCGCGGGCCTCGCGGTCCCCTCGGCCGGCCAGGTCATCCTCGATCGCCAGGACATCGGCCGGCTCGATGAGACCGGGCGGAGCCGGATCCGCGGTCGGCGCATCGGGATCGTCTTTCAGAGCGGCAACCTCATCCCGTTCCTGACCGCGCGGGAGAACGTGCGGGCCGCGATGACCTTCGGCCCACGGCCGCCGAGCGACTCCCGCGCCGCGGCGCTCCTCGCCGCGGTCGAGGTGAGCGACCGCGCCGACCACTATCCGCGCCAGCTCTCGGGTGGCGAGGCACAGCGCGTCGCCATCGCCGTAGCCCTGGCGAACGACCCGGACATCCTGCTGGCCGACGAGCTCACCGGCGAGCTGGATTCGGGCACCGCCGACCGGGTCCTCGATGTACTGGAGCAGCTGTGGACCAGCCGGTCGCTCACCGTGCTCCTGGTCACGCATAACCCGGCCGTCGCCGAGCGCGCCGGAACGCGGCGCCAGGTCATCGACGGCGTGGTGACCGCGACATGACGACCGTGGTCCTCGGCGGCATCAGGAAGTCCTATCGCACCTGGACCGGCACGGTCGACGCCCTGCGGGGCATCGACCTCACCGTGACCGCCGGCGAGTCGGTCGCGATCATGGGCCCGAGCGGCTGCGGCAAGTCGACCCTGCTCGGCCTCATCGCCGGGCTCGAGCCGCCGACCGCGGGATCGATCACGCTCGCGGGGACCCGCATCAACGGGCTCGATGAGCGCGCGCGGACGCTGTTCCGCCGCCGATCCGTTGGGCTCATCTTCCAATCGGCGGATCTGCTCCCGTTCCTCACCGCGGCGGAGAACGTCGACCTGGCACTCGCGCTTCTGGGCCACAGCGATCCCGCGCTCGCGCGAACGATCCTGACCGACCTCGGCCTCGGGAGCCACGCCGACAAGCTGCCGGACCAGCTCTCCGGAGGCCAGCGGCAGCGGGTCGGGATCGCCCGGGCGCTCGTGCACCGGCCGACGCTCATCCTCGCCGACGAGCCCACCGGCGAGCTCGACAGCGCCGCCTCGGCCGCAGCGATGGATCTCCTCCAGGGCGTCCACCGGGAGCTCGGCGCCACGCTCATCGTCGTCACCCACGACCGGACGGTCGCGGCCCGGCTCGACCGCATCGTCCAGCTCCGCGACGGGCTCGTGGTCCAGGATTCGGAGACGCGCGCGCCGGTGACCGGCGCCGATCGGGTCGTCGATGCGCTCGTATAGCCTTCGGTCGCTCGCGCGCCAGCCCCTCCGGACCCTCGCCTCGCTCGCCGGCGTCGCGCTCGCGGTCGCGCTCTTTGCGAGCGTCGCGGCGTTCGTCGACGGATCGGCGGGCCTGATGACCGCTCGGGCGCTCGCTCCGGTGCCGATCGACCTCCAGGTCGGGCTCACCGCGCCGCTCGCCGCGACCGCGCCATCGCTGCCGGCCCTCCGGTCGCAGGTCGCGGCGATCCCCGGGATCACCGCGGTGGACCCGTTCGCCTCGGTCGACCTGGGCGCCGGTGCGCTGCGCGCCGGCCCGACCGGCCCGACCAGCCCGACCAGCCCGATCGGCCCGATCAGCTCGAGCGGATCGACGGCGCTCCTCGCGCTCGATCCGCAGTACCTGCGCGACTTCCCACTCATCCGGCTCACCGCCGGCACGTTCTCGGCCGGCGGGGCGGTCTTGAGCGCCGAGGCGGCGCGATCGCTCGGGGTCACCCCGGGCGGGCACGTCGCGGTCCGGATCCCTGGGCTGGCCGCGCCGCTCGATCTCGTCGTCACCGGCGTCGCGGACCTCGGTGCCGCCGGTCCGCTGTTCACGAGCCGGTCGCCGGACACCCAGGGGGAATTCGCCCCCGTGGCGAACGTCGTCATCGTCGACCAGGCCACCTTCAGTGGCGTCGTCGTCCCGGCGCTGCGCGCCGATGCTGCCTCGGCGACGCCGGTGCTGCGGACGCCGCCGGTGGTGGAGCTGCAGGTGCGCACCGACCGCGCGCGCTACACCACCCTCGATCCGGCCGCCGCCCTGGTGAGCGCGCAGGCGCTTCGCCGAACGGTCGAGCGGGTCGCCCCCGGCGACACGACCGTCATCGACAACATCTCCGACGGGCTCCGCTCGGCCGGCAGCGACATCGTGCTCGCCAAGATCCTGTTCCTCTTCCTCGGGATCCCCGGGGTCCTCCTGGCCGCCTACCTGGCGCACTACGCCGCCGGCCTCTTGGCCGAGGGCGAGCGCCGCGAGCTCGCGACCCTGCGCGCCCGCGGCGCCGGCCCGGCCGACCTGCTGCGTGGCCTGGTCACCCAGACCGCGGTGATCGGCACCCTCGGCGCCATCGCCGGCCTGGCGCTCGCGGGCGTGGTCCAACAGCTCCTCTTCGGCGCCCTGCTCCCTCCTGGTGCCGGTGCGTCGACGGTCGCCGGCTCGGTGGCGCTCGCGGTGGGTGCGGGCATCCTCACTACCGCGCTCGCCCTCTACCTGCCGCGGCGGATCGCGCTCGTGCGGGAGGCCGCGGCGGAGCGACGCGAGCTGGCGCCGGCCGGCCAGGCGCCGCTCTGGGCCCGCGGGCGGCTCGACCTGGTGTTCCTCGCCCTGGCCGCGATCATCCAGCTCGTCACCAGCCTCGCCGGCGGCTTCAAGCCCACCGCCGCGGAGGGCCAGTCGGTATCCCTGTCCTTTTACACGCTTCTCGCGCCGCTCTTCCTCTGGGCCGGCCTGACCCTGCTCCTGGTCCGGGTGGTGCTCGCCGTCGCCCGGCGGCGCGTCCCGGCGCCGGGCAGCGCGTTCGGTCCGGCGGTCCGGGGGCTCACCCGCCGGGCGCTCGCCCGGCGAGGCCGACCGTTCGGTGCGGGGCTCATCGCCCTCGCCCTCGCCGTCGCCTTCGGCACGAGCCTCGCCCTCTTCATCGCGACGTACGAGCAGCACCAACGGAGCGACGCGCGCTACGTGGTCGGCGGAGACCTTCGAGCCACCCCGAGCCTGCAGGCGCCACGTGCCCTCGCCGACACCGCGGCGCTCGCGGTGCCCGGCGTCTCGGCGGTGACCGGGGTGCTCAAGGTCGACGTCAAGGTCGGCGCCGACACCCGGATCCTGGCCGCCGTCGACCCCGCCCCGTTCGGCTCGATCGCGCGGCCGGCGGACAGCTTCTTCACCCCGCCCGGCGCGGGCGCGGCGATGGCCATGCTCGCGGCGGACCCGACCGCGATCCTCATCTCGGACGAGCTGGCGAAGACGTTCAACGTGCTGCCCGGCGACCGCGTCGCGCTCCGCGTCCCTCGGGCCGACGGCACCCTGGTCGCGCTCACGTTCCACGCCGTCGGTCTGTTCACCAACGTGCCCGGCTTCCCCCAGGGGGTCGACCTCATCGCCGCACGGAGCGCGGTCGTCGCCGCCTCCGGCCGCAGCAACGCCTCGTTCTACCTGCTGGCGACGACCGACCCGTCGGCCGCCGCGACCGCGGACGTCGCCGCCCGGCTTCGCGCGCTGTCCGCGGCGGAGCCGCTGTCGGTGCAGACCACCGCCGAGGCCTACAACCAGGATCAGACCTCGCTCGCCGCGCTCGATCTGCGTGGCCTGGGCAAGATCGAGCTCACCTTCACCGCGCTGATGTCCGCCGCCGCCGCGGGGATCTTCGTCACGGCGACGCTCGTCTCGCGGCGCAAAGAATACGTGACCCTCCGGGCGCTCGGGATGGCCGCGGCCGATCTGCGGCAGCTGCTGGCCGGCGAGGCCGCGCTGCTCGCGGCCGTCGGCCTGGGCATCGGCGCGCTGGTCGGCGGGGGAATGGCCACGCTGTTCGTCCAGATCCTCGCCCCGCTCTTCGTCATCCCGCCGGCGCTCCCCGACCTCGCCGGTGCCGGCCTGCTCACGATCGCGGTGTTCGTTGTGCTCGGGTCCGCCGCCGCGGTCGCCGGCGGCAGCATCGCGCTCGGCCGCCTGCGGCCGGTCGAGATCCTCCGGGAGGAGTGATCCGCCGGCGGGCGGTGATCCGGTCTAGTCCCCTCTCGTCCCCACTAGTCGCCGGCGACCCCGCGCACGGTGCCGCAGCCCTCGCGCAGCACGACGTCGGTGACCCGGACGGGGAGCTGCCAGGCCCCCGGATCGGCGGCCTGCGCGATGAGATCGCTCACCTGCTGCCGCAGGAAGCCCGGCATCCCGCCGGTGTCCAGCTGGGTGACCACCAGCCGGAAGCGGCCGTCCTGCACCTCGGGGACCAGGGTGGCGTTGATCGGGTAGCGGAAGATCGCGACGCTCGCCGCACCGGAGACCTTGATGCCGTCGGCGTGGATCCGGACGTCCGGGTCGCGGAACGGCGGCGCGTTCGGGCCGGTCGAGACGGCCCGAACCGAGGCGAGCACGACCGCGTCGGTGATGACGAGCGAGACCGGCTCGGCGCGATGGGCCGGGGCCCAGCTCCGCAGCGCGGCCACGCGGTCCTCGAGCGATCCGGTGGCGAAGGCCGTCCCGCGTACGTCACCCGCGCAGGCAGCCGGAAGATCGGGACGCGCGGTCGCGCTCACCGGTCCGGCGCCGGGGAGGACAGGGCCGGTGGCGGGCGGAACGGGTCGCAGGACGATGGTGAGGAGCACGAGGGACGCGACCGCGGCGATCCCGGCCGCGACGGAGAGTGCCCGACCGACGGGTTAGGCCGGGGTCGCGACGGTGGTGCCGCGCGCCGCCTCCACGAACGACCGGACGCCGTGGCGGAGGTCATCCTCGCCGATGTTCAGCGCCGGGATGAAGCGGATGACCTGATCGTGGGCGCCCGCGGTGATGAGCAGCACGTCGCGCTCGAGGCTCGCAGCCATCGCACCCTTGCTGGTCGCCTTGTCCGCGAACTCGATCGCCGCCATCGCGCCGAGGGTGCGGATCTCCCGGGTGCGCGGGTCACGCCGCAGCGGCGACAGCTCCTCGAGGATCCACTTCCCCACCTCGTTCGCGCGTTCGGGGAGGTGCTCGTCGCGAATGATCTCGAGGGTCGCCAGGCCGGAGGCACAGGAGACCGGATTGCCGCCGAACGTGGACCCGTGGGTCGAGGTGCGCCACTTCGCGTGCAGCTCGCGCGGCGCGAGCACCGCACCGAGCGGCATGCCGCCGCCCAGGCCCTTGGCGAGGGTCATGATGTCGGGGGTGACCCCGAGCTTCTGCGCCGCGAACCAGGCACCGGTCCGGCCGAAGCCGGTCTGGACCTCGTCGAAGATGAGGAGCGCTCCGATCCGCGTGGCGAGCTCGCGCAGGCCCTTCAGGAAGGACACCGGCGCGGCGACGTAGCCACCCTCCCCGAGCACCGGCTCGATGAGGATCGCGGCGACGTGCTCCGGCGGAATGTCGTGCTCGAGCATCGTCTCGACCGTCGCGAGGGAATGCTCGGCGCAGGCTTCGGCATCGTGCACCGGGGTGATGACGCAGTCGAGCGGGTACGGATACGGCGCGACATGGACCTCCGGCAGCAGCGCACCGATGCCACGACGGTAGGCCGCCTTCGAGGTGGTGACCGAAGCCGCGCCGGCGGTCCGCCCGTGGAAGCCACCGCGAAAGACGATGATGCCCTCCCGGCCGGTGGCCTGGCGAGCGAGCTTGATCGATCCCTCGATCGCCTCGGCCCCGCTGTTCCCGAAGAAGACCTGGTCGAGGCCCGAGGGCGCGATGTCGACGAGCGCTTCGGCGAGGGCGATGTTCGGCTCGTAGGCGGCCACCCCGGCGCAGATGTGGGACAGCTTCGCGGCCTGATCGGCGATCGCCTTCACCACTTTCGGGTGCGCGTGGCCCACCGGCGTCACCGCGATCCCACAGGTGAGGTCCAGGATCCGGCGGCCGTCACGGGTGTGCAGCCAGCTGCCCTCACCACGGTCGATCTCGAGCCAGCTGTAATGGCCGAGGACCGGCGAGAGCACGCGCTCGGCCCGGGCCTGGAGCGATGTCGTCGACCTGGAGGTTCGGGAGGCGATCATCTGCGAAGTCTACCGGTGAACCGGGGATGCGGCGCCCAGGCGGTGCCCGGCGACGGCTACCGGCGCCCGATGAGGACCTGGACTGTGCGCCGATCCTCTCCGAGCACCCGGACCCGGTAGCCCGGGACCGAGCGGACCGCGTTCCCGAAGCGGTCGGCACCGCTCCAGCGGACGCGGACCTTGAGCACGCCGGAGCGGTAGTACTCGGTGCGCAGCTGGCCGATCCCGCGGAGTGTGCGCAGCGCCAGCTCGAAGTGGTGCCAGTCGTCGGGGGTCGGGAGCGGCGTGGCGATGAGGTCAACCTCGCCGAACTCCGGCGCCTCGCGCACCGAGAGGAGCGGCAGCTCCGCATTCGGATCGTCCCCGAGGGTCGCGGACGGCGAGGGCGCTGCGGCGAACGGCTCGTCGAGTCCGATCATCGTGGGGCGACCGGCAGATGTGGCCCTCGGGGGCGCGGGATCCGGCTCGGGCAGCCCGGCTCGGCCGCGGCCGGCGCTGGCGATCGGGCCATCATGCCGCTGGACCGGCGGCGGCTCGGGGGCCGGGGGGCCGATCTGCCGTCCGCCGATGCGGCTGGAGAGATCGACCGGTTCTTCGACCGGGTCCGCGTGCTTCTTCCGCCATCCGACCACATGGGGATGATGGCCCGCCCCGGTCCCGCCGTGCTCACCCGACCGGGGGTTTGGTCGCGGGCGACCGCCGGCCCACCGATCGCCATCCCCCGGGGGACCGAGCCGCCGAGCCGGACGGTGTGCCTAGAATCGGCCGATGGCCCTTCGTCCGCGACTTCGCGGCTTCCTGATCGCCGCGCCGTTCATCCTTGCCCTCGCGGCGTGCGGCGGCGGCACGGCGCCGACGAAGGCGGCCGATCCGGCGGCCGACGCGCTCGCCCGGGGGATCGCGGCACACAATGCGAACAAGATCGACGAGGCGACGAAGGCCTATTTCGAGACCCTGTCCACCGACCCGAAGAACAAGTTCGCCTTCTACAACCTCGGGCAGATCGCCCGGGTCCAGGACCGGCTCGCCATCGCCGAGGGCTATTACCGGTCGGCGCTCGAGAGCGACGCCAGCTACGGCCCGGCCCTGTTCGGCCTGGGCGTGGTCCGCCAGGCGTTCAACGCGGTGCCGGAGGCGATCGACCTGTACCGGAGGGACATCGCCGTGGAGCCGAACAACGCGGCGGCCCACTACAACCTCGGGATCCTCCTCCGGCTCCAGGGCAAGAGCCCCGAGGGCGACGCCGAGATCGCGCGCGCGATCCAGCTGGACCCCAAGCTCCCCCAGCCGCCGGCGTCGACGCCGACACCCACACCAAAGCCGCCGACGCCGACGCCGACGCGCTGACCCGGCCGATCCGGCCGACCCGGCGGACCGGGCCGATCCGGACCGCGGTTGGTGGGGTTTCGCCCGCGGTGCGGGCGCTGCGCTCCGGATCGCTCATCCTGCCGCTGCTCGTGGCGATCCCGATGGTGTTCAACGGGGTCGAGCTGCTCCCGGAGCTCACGACGATCCCCAACGTGAATGACGACGCGGCGCACCTGCTGTTCGTGCGCCGGGCGGACGACGCCATCACGTTCGGCCAGGATCCCGTGGACTTCTGGGTGCCCGATCTCGAGCTCGGCTTTCCGGAGTTCGTCTACTACCAGCACCTCCCGCACCTCACCGTCGTCGCGCTCTATCGCGCGCTGCTGCGCACGGTGGATCTGGCGACCGTCTTCAACGGCGTCCGGTACCTGCTCATGGTCGGTCTCCCGTTGACGGTGTTCTGGTCAATGCGCCGGATGGGCTTCGGCGGACTCGCTGCGGCGGTCGGCGCGGCCGCCTCCTCGCTCCTGTCGAGCGGGAGCCGCCTCGGCTTTGACTACGACAGCTACATCTGGCGTGGCTACGGCGTCTTCACGCAGCTGGTCGCGATGCATCTGCTCTTCCTCGCGCTGGCCACGCTGCACCGCCTCCTCGAGCGGGGCAAAGGGTATCTCACGGCGGCCCTCACGCTCAGTGCGCTGGTGCTGTCGCACCTGCTCTACGCCTACATGATGGCGATCAGTGCGGCCGTCCTGGTCGTCGCGGCAGCGCCCCGCGTGATGCTCCTTCGGCTGCTGCGCCTGACGGCCGTCGGGATCATCGCCGTGCTCGTCGGCGCGTACCTCATCGTTCCGGACCTCATCCAGGCGCCCTTCCAGGCGATCTCGCCGTTCCTCGAGCGGTACAAATACGACTCGTTCGGTGCGGGTCCGATCCTCGGTTGGCTCCTGTCCGGCGAGCTCTTCGATGCCGGGCGCCCCCCGGTCCTCACCGCGCTCGTCGGGGTCGGCATCGTCGGAGCGATCGCGACCCGGTCGCGCCCGGCGCTCCTGGCGCTCGGTCTGTTCGCCCTCTGGCTGGTCCTCTACTTTGGCCGGCCGACGCTGGGGGGCATCGTCGACCTCTTCCCGATGCACCAGGCGCTGTTCTTCCATCGGTTCATCGGCGGCGTCCACCTGGCCGGGATCCTCCTGATCGGCGTCGGCGCAGCGTGGCTGTGGCAGCTCGCCTCGCGCTTCCGACGCTCGGCTCGGCTCGCCGCCGCCGCGGTCGGCCTGGCGATCCTGTTCCTTCCGACCCTGGCCGAGCGGGACGCCGACTACCGGCAGAACGCCGCGTGGATGGCGGAGACCCGGAGCGCGATCGACCGCGATGCGGATGCCCGCGCGGTGTTCGAGACACTCGCCGCGCTCCCCCCGGGACGCGTCTATGCCGGCCAGAAGCGGGATTGGAGCGAGCAGCTGGACTTCGGGATCCCGTTCACCAGCGTGCGGCTGTACAACCTGTTCGCGGACCGCCGGATCGCATCGTTCGCACCGCCCTATCAGGGCGGCTCGTTGAACTCCGATCTCCTCTTCGACTTCGATCCGCTGAACAAGGCCCACTACGCGGTCTTCGGCGTGACCTACCTCATCGCGCCGTCGACCCGGCAGCTTCCCGACTTCCTGGTGCCGCTGCGCCGGACGCCGCTCTACACCCTGTACGCGGCTCCGGCGAGCGCCGCCGCGCGCTACGCCGCGGTGGCCGACGCGGTCGCGGTCGCGACGCAGCCCGAGCTGCAGTCGGTCATGCGCGGCTGGCTCCTTGGTCCGCTGCCCGCGGAGGGGAAGGTCCTGCAGATCGAGTACCCGGCCCGGACCGTCGGCGCACCGGTCAGGCGTGGCGCCGCCTGCGACCGCGGCACGGTGACCGCGGAGCGGATCGAGCCGGGAGCGATCGCCTTCATCGCAAGCTGCCCGACCGCGGCGACGCTCGTCCTCCCGATCACGTATCACCCGAATTGGCAGGTGACCAGCGACGGCGAGGCGGTTGCGACCTTCATGGCCTCGCCCAGCGTCGTCGCCGTGTCGCTTCCGCCCGGCCGACATGCGATCTCGGCGACCTATCGGTCGACACCGATCAAGGCCCCGTTGCTCGGGCTCGCGGCCCTGGCCGCCGGCGGCGCGGTGCTCGGCCGCCGGCGTCTCGAACGGCTCGATGCCGCGCTGGCGTCCAGACTGGCGAGGCGATGACCGAGGAGCTCGAGCTCACGATCCTCATGCCGTGCCTCAACGAGGCGGCGACCGTCGCCGCCTGCGTCGATGCCGCCCGCGCGGCGATCCGCGACCTCGGGGTGACCGGTGAGGTCCTCGTCGCCGACAACGGATCGACCGACGGCTCGCCGGCCATCGCCATGGAGCACGGCGCCCGCGTCCTGCCGGTCCCGGAACGCGGCTACGGGGCAGCGCTGCTCGCCGGGATCGACGGCGCGCGCGGGCGGTACGTGGTCATGGGGGACGCCGACCTGTCCTACGACTTCGGCGAGGCCGGCCGGTTCCTGGAGAAGCTCCGGGAGGGCTACGACCTCGTCATGGGCAACCGCTTCCAGGGCGCGATCGAGCAGGGCGCGATGCCGCCGCTGCACCGGTACCTCGGGAATCCGGTGCTGTCGGGGCTTGGCCGGCTGTTCTTCGGCAGCCCGGTCGGAGATTTCCATTCCGGCCTGCGCGGCTTCCGGCGTGACCGGGTGATCGAGCTCCGCCTCCGCACGACCGGCATGGAGTTCGCCTCCGAGATGATCGTGCGGGCGAGCCTGGCGAAGCTGCGGATCGCCGAGGTGCCGGCGACGCTGCGGCCCGACCGCCGCGGCCGGCCGCCACACCTGCGCACCTGGCGCGACGGCTGGCGGCACCTTCGATTCCTCCTGCTCTATTCTCCGCGCTGGCTGTTCCTGTATCCGGGTGCGCTTCTCGCGTTGATCGGCCTGACCGGCAGCGCGATCCTGCTGCCGACCCCTCGGGTGCACACCCTGGTGTACGCGTCGATGCTCGTGGTCGTGGGTTTCCAGACGATGCTGTTCGCCGCGTACACGAAGATCTTCGCGATCAGCGAGGGCCTGCTGCCGGAGGACCGGCGCCTGCGCTCGCTGTTCAAGGTCGCCACGCTCGAGCTCGGTCTGGCACTCGGAGCGCTCCTCATCCTCGGTGGGGTGGCCGGGTCGCTCGTGGCGCTGGCGGTCTGGGAGCGAACGAGCTTTGGCGCGCTCGATCCGGCGGCGCTGACGATGCGCCTGGTGATCGTCTCATCGAGTGCGCTCGCCCTGGGGATCCAGATGATCCTCGCGAGCTTCTTCTTCAGCATCCTCGGCCTGCGCCGGCTGCGCTGAGCATGAGCCGCGACGATTACGACCGGCTCTGGCGAACGACCTGGGGCGACCTGCAGCGGATCGGGCCGGTCCACCGCCATATCCAGGAGGACCTCCTCCGCCTCACCGCGCGCCTCGGCGTCCGGACGATCCTCGATGTCGGCTGCGGCTCGGGGGAGAACCTCGCCGCGCTCGCCCGCTCCGGTCGATATGAGCTCGCGGGCACCGATCTGTCCGAGGAGGCGCTTGCGATCGCGCGGCGACGCACCTCAGCCGCGCGCCTGTTCCCGCTCGACATCGAGACGGACACCCTGGACGACCTGGATGAGCGGTTCGACCTGGTCATGTCCATCCAGGTCGTCGAGCACCTGCGCGACGACACCGCCGCGCTCGCGAACATGGCACGAATGAGCCGCCGCTATGTGTTCATCTCGACGATGGCCGGAACGATGCGGCCGTCCGAAGCGCGCATCGGCCACGTTCGGAACTACGCCCCCGGCGAGCTCGAGGCCAAGCTCGAGGCCGCCGGCGTGACCGTTCGCTGGTCGCGTGGCTGGGGCTTCCCCTTCTATTCGCCCGCCTACCGGACGATCGTGGAGTGGCTGCCCAGCGGGCCGCCCGGCGGGACCGTCGGGCGGATCGGCCCGATCGGCCGGATCGCGGCAGCGGCGCTCTATCAGCTCTACCGGCTGAACCGTCCCGGCCGGGGCGATGTGCTCAGCGTGCTCGGCGAGGTCGCGCCGGACCCAGGCCGGTAGGCGAGGCGCCGGCCCGATCGCGGCCCTGGCTACGGCCGGCGAGTGGGGCTCGGCGTGGCCGGCGCGGTGGTGAGCTCGCGCGTCGCCTGATCGGCGACCTGAGAGAAGAGCGCGTTCGCCCGGCTCACGATCGCGAACAGGCCGGGCGCGAGCAGCACCGGAGGCTCGCTCGCGTGGGCCGTCGCCTCGTCCAGCTTCGGCTCGATCGCGCTGATATAGGCGATCGCCGCGGTCCCGGTCAGCCCGACGGCGTGGGCGACGTCGGCGAGGGCCGCCCGGCGCACCGCCACGAGATCCGCGACGGCCTTTTGCTGGATCGCGGCCGCCTGGGCGGCCGAGACCGGCAGCTTGACGCCGGAGGTGGACCGCAGCTGATCGACCGCCTTCGCGTAGCCGCGGGCCAGCGCCTGCTCCGCGGCGGTGCGCTGCGCGCCGACCGCCGCCTGATCGGCGAACGTGGGCGGATCGAGGATCCGCGCGACCTGGGCGCGGGCCGGATCGACCGTCAAGAGTCCGAGGGCGAGCACCGCCACGGCGATCAGGGCGACCCACATCGGCTTCATCGGGCCAGCCGCTCGATCTCGCGCTGCGCGGCGATCGCGCGCGCGACCGCGGAGGCCGGGCCCACGTGCTCGATCGCCAGGATCCGGTCGCGGCGGATGCGCATGCCGTCCGCGGGGGCGTGCAGCTCGCCGCCGCGCTGCACCAGCGCGACCGGGAGGTTCGTCGTGGTCGAACGGGCGTCCTGGAAGTAATAGACGTCGCGCAGCGTGACCATATCCGAGAGCCCGAAGTCCTCGAGGTGCCCGAAGTACGCCTGACCGTCCTTGAGCAGCACCGCATCGATACGCTCGCCGGCGAAAAAGGGAAGGTGCAGCGGATCGAGGGCGCTGCCGACGAGCGCGCCGACGAGCGCCGGCAGCACGAGCCAGCGGACCCATCCCGGCACGGCCATCAGCGCTGCTGATCCATGAACTTCGCGACCGGGGAGCCGTCCTGAAGATCCTCGACGAACAGGATCGCGGTCTTGGGGATCAGGACCGGCGGCTCGGGCGCATGCAGCTCGCTCCCGCGCCGGATGAGCTGGCTGGCCGGCGCGACATCGGCCTCCGGCGAGGTCTTCGTCTGCACGTAGTAGACGGCATCCATCGCCGCGTACGGGCCGAAGCGATCGCGGTAGTGGCCGAACCAGGTCTGGCCGTTCTCCAGGAACACCGCCTGGTAGCGGGCTGCGCCGAACCGAGGGATCGAGAAGTCCCACCATCGGACCAGCACGACCGCCAGGACGAAGACCGCGGTCGCGATGCCGACCCGCGCCAGACGCCAGCCGATGCCTCGGGCCGGCGCGGCGTCAGCGCGACGCACTCGGCCGGACGGTGCCTGTTGGCGACGGTGCCTGCGTCGGCGACGGGGCGGTCGCCTGCGGGGCGGCGGGCTGCTCGCCCGACTTGAAGCGCTTGATCGCCTGGACGACCTGCGAATCGTCGCGCATGTTCTCGACGAAAAGCACCTGCCGCCGTTCGATGAGCATCGGCTCGCGCGGACCGTGCAGCTCGGTCCCGCGCTTCACCAGCGAGCCGAGCTGCTGCGGCTGGGAGGAGTCGGTGTTCGGCGTGAGGTAGAAGACGTCGCTCAGCGCGATCACCTCGTCGCCCGAGGTGGCGTGGCCGAAGAACACCTGCCCGCCGGTGAGGAACACCGCCTGATAGGTGTTCCGGTCGATCTGGGCGGCCAGGCCGGGCTCCCGCACCAGATACTGCCGGCCGGCGAGGACCGCCACCGCCAGCACCGCCAGGAGCACCAGAGCCAAGACCACCCGCCTGATCGCGCCGGTCGTGACGACGATCGCGCTATCGCGCCGGGCCATCGATCCTCATTGGGCGGAACTCTAGCGGACCGCGAACCAGCGGAAGGTGAGCGCGCTGCTGTTGATCGTGCCCCCCGACGCCCTTCCCCAGCGGATGATGATCTGGGTCGTGCTGGCGGTGTCGACACCCCAGAGGAGGCCGGTCGGCGGGGTCGTGAGCGGGACGATGCTGACGGTGAAGCCGCTGAGATTCTGGCTCCCGCCGACGATGGTGCAGCCCGTCTTCACCGTGGTCAGGCCGGTGATCGCGGTGTTGGCGACGGTGCAGGTGCCGGTGCGCATCTCGGCGAGCGCGCTGCCGGTCGTGGAGAGCGTGAACGTGCCATTTACCTGGGCATTGCCGGCGACGGTGGTGAGCTGGCCGGCGCGGCCGATGGTGACACCCGCGGTGCCGGTCGTGGTGCCGATCGAGATCGGCTGGGTCCCGCTCGCGTCGATCAGGAACCCGGTCGCGTTGTTGCCGACGAGCGATCCGCCGATGACGGTGTTCCCGGTCGCCGCCGCGACGGTGAACTTTCCGCCGTTGATATTGAGGTCGCCGGCGAACGCGAGCGCTCCGGTCGCGGCGGTGACGGTGAGCTTGTTCGTGTTGACCGTGAGGTTCCCGGTCACCCCGAGCGTGCCGGCGACGGTCACGTTCCCCAGCAGCGCCTGGAGCTGGCCGCTCCGGCCGAGACTGAGGGTGGTCGCGTTGGTGCCGCCGATGGCGATCGACTGGGCCCCGGTCGCATCGATGAGCAGCGCGGCGGCGGTGGGTCCGCTGATGCCGCCGGCACCGTTGACCTGCACCGTCCCGGTGCCCTTGGGCGTGAGCTGCAGCGTGATGTTCGGATCGAGGCCGGTGGCGTTTACCGACACCGGCAGGGTCGTGGCCGCGCCGGCGAGCTGGAGGCGGTTGGCGAGGGCGGTCCCGGCGACGATGTCGTTGTCCACGTCGAGGCCGCCGGTCGCGCCGGCGACCTTCACCCGGCCGGTGCCCTTCGGGGCGAGGCTGATCGCGACATCCGGGTCGGTCGCCCCGGTGGCCCGGACCTGCGTGCCGCTCCCGGTCGCGGCGCCCTGCACGATGAGCTGGTTCCCGGCGCTCGGACCGAAGGCGCCCGATCCCTGGGCGGTGAGGTTCCCAACGTTCGACACGACGAGCGCGCTGGTCGGCGTCGTGCCGGTGACGGTCAGCGTGGAGCCCGAGGTGAGCGTACCGGCGGCGACGGTGTTGCCGGTCGCCGCGGCCACGGTGAAGGTGCTCGCGCCGACGGTGACGTTCCCGGTGACCCCGAGGGTCCCGGCGACGGTCGCGTTGCCGAGCAGCGCCTGGGTCTGGCCGAGCCGGCCGAGGTTGAGCGTCGTCGCGGTCGTCCCGCCGACGTTGATCGGCTGCGCGACGGTCGCGTCGATCGAGAAGCCGCTGGCGTTCGAGCCGAGGAGCGAGCCGGCGACCGTCGTATTCGTCGCGTCGACCTTGAACCGCGAGGCGCCGTTCGCCTGCAGGTCGAGGATGTTCCCGGTGAACGATGTGCCGGCCGCGATGCGGGCGATCGTTCCGCCGGTGGCGCTGGTCGCGTCGAGGTTCAGCACGCCGGCACCGGCGCTGCCGGCGTAGAGGCCGGTGGTGCGGATCTTCAGCAGCTGCCCATCGGTCTGGCCGCTCTCGAGGTTCGCGAGGTTCATCGTCGCAGCACCGGTGTTCGCGGTGCTGAGGACGTTGAAGATATTGCCGTTGTAGGCACCGGCCCGAACGTTCACCGCACCGGCGGACTTGCCCGAGCTGTCGGGCGCGGTGAGGTTGTACGCCGCGCCAAGCGACACGTCGATCGCCTTGCCGGTCGCGAGGTTCTGGCCGCTGATCCCGAGGATCGTGCCGCTCGCCGTCGAGTCCGCGGTGAGGGCGAAGAGCGTCCCGCTAAACGCGCCGGTGCTGCTGATCGTGTTCGCCCCGACCAGCGGGGCACCACCGTAGTAGAAGCCCGTGCCGGCGCCGGTGGTGAAGGCCCCGTCCGCGGTCGAGCGGAGGTTCGACGGCGTCGTACCGGTGGTGGCGATCCCCAGGCTCGTCAGACCCGCGACATCGGGCTTGAGCGAGACGTCGATCCGCGTGCCGGTGTCGATCGCCTGGAGGTTTCCGGTGAAGTTGACCGCCGGGCGCTGCGCGAGGCTGGTGCCGCTGTTCTGAATGTCGGCACCGAAGCCGGTCGCGCCGGTGGCGCCCGTAGCTCCGGTCGCGCCGGTGTTGCCGGTCGCGCCGGTGGCTCCGGTCGCGCCGGTGTTCCCGGTCGCGCCAGTTGCGCCCGTCGCTCCCGTGAGGCCGGTCGGACCGGCGCTTCCGGTCGCGCCGGTCGCACCGGTGTTACCCGTTGCGCCGGTCGTGCCCGTCGCGCCCGTGGATCCAGTGGCGCCGATTGCTCCGGTCGGTCCGGCGGGACCGGTGTTGCCGACCGCACCGGTCGGGCCGGTCGCACCGGTGAGTCCGGTCGGCCCCGTCGCGCCCGTGGCGCCTGTTGCGCCGACGTTGCCGGTTGCGCCCGTCGCTCCGATGGATCCCGTCGCCCCGGTGGCGCCGGCCGATCCGGTGTTGCCGGTCGCACCGGTGTTGCCGGTCGCACCGGTGGCTCCCGTAGCTCCGGTCGGACCAGCCGGGCCGGTGTTACCGACCGCACCGGTCGGGCCGGTGAGTCCGGTCGCGCCGGTGCTGCCTGTCGCTCCGGTGAGTCCGGTCGCGCCCGTGGCGCCCGTGGATCCAGTGGCGCCAGTCGCTCCGGCGGATCCAGTCGCACCGGTGTTGCCTGTCGCGCCCGTCGCGCCGGTGTTGCCGGTCGCTCCGGTGAGACCGGTTGGTCCGGTCGCGCCCGTGGCGCCGGTGCTGCCTGTCGCTCCGGTGTTGCCCGTGGCTCCCGTCCCGCCGGCGTTGCCGGTTGCGCCGGTGGCGCCGGTTGCTCCGGTCGGACCAGCCGGGCCGGTGTTACCGACCGCACCGGTCGGCCCGGTCGCGCCGGTGAGGCCGGTGGGTCCGGTCGCGCCGGTGCTGCCTGTCGCTCCGGTGAGTCCGGTCGCGCCCGTCGCGCCCGTGTTGCCGGTCGCACCGGTGTTGCCCGTGGCTCCCGTCGCGCCGGCGTTGCCGGTTGCGCCGGTAGCGCCGGTCGGACCAGCCGGGCCGGTGTTACCGACCGCCCCGGTCGGGCCGGTCGCGCCGCTGAGTCCGGTCGCGCCCGTGGCGCCGGTCGGACCAGTCAGCCCGGTCGCGCCCGTCGCGCCCGTGTTGCCGGTCGCACCGGTGTTGCCCGTGGCTCCCGTCGCGCCGGCGTTGCCGGTTGCGCCGGTCGCGCCGGTCGGACCAGCCGGGCCGGTGTTACCGACCGCCCCGGTCGGGCCGGTCGCGCCGGTGAGGCCGGTCGGTCCGGTCGCGCCCGTGGCGCCGGTGCTGCCTGTCGCTCCGGTGAGTCCGGTGTTGCCGGTCGCTCCGTTCGCTCCGGTCGCGCCGGTGAGTCCTGTTGCGCCCGTGCTTCCGGTCGCTCCGGTCGCACCAGTCGGTCCGGCCGGACCGGTGTTGCCGGTCGCTCCGGTCGGGCCGGTCGCGCCGGTGAGTCCCGTCGGACCAGTGGCGCCGACGGCACCCGTAGCGCCAGTGGCACCGGTCAGTCCGGTCGCGCCCGTGGCACCGGCGCTGCCTGTCGCTCCGGTTGCACCGGTCGCACCGGAGGATCCTGTTGCGCCGGTCGCGCCCGTTGCTCCGGTCGCGCCGGTCAGTCCAGTCGCGCCGGTGTTGCCGGTCGCGCCCGCCGCTCCGGTGTTGCCGGTCGCTCCGGTGTTGCCGGTCGCTCCGGTGTTGCCCGCCGCTCCGGTGTTGCCGGTCGCGCCGGTGGCACCGCTGTTACCTGTGGCGCCTGTCGCGCCTGTCGCTCCAGCTGCGCCGGCCGCGCCGGTGTTGCCGGTCGCGCCGGTGTTGCCGGTCGCGCCGGTCGCGCCGCTCGCGCCGGTCGGTCCGGCGGGACCGGTGTCACCGGTCGGTCCGGTCGCGCCGCTTCCGGCGGGTCCGGCGGGTCCGGTGTTGCCCGGGGCTCCTGCCGGCCCGGTCGCGCCGGTCAGGCCGGCGATCCCCGGAGCACCAGCAGCACCCGGCGCTCCGGTCGCTCCGGTGGCGCCATTCAAGCCATTCAAGCCATTCAGGCCATTCAGGCCATTCAGGCCGTTCGTTCCATTCGTTCCATTGAACCCATCGGCGCCGGCCGATCCGGGCGTCCCAGGTGATCCGGGCGTCCCGGGTGATCCGGGTGTCCCGGGCGACCCGGGCGCGCCGGTCGGGCCGTCGGGACCGGGCGGCCCGGCGACGCCGGGCGCGCCACCCGGACCGGCGGGGCCGGGTGAGGGGGCGCTGAGCGGCGCGGACACGGCACGGAGGAGCGGGTTCTGGGTCGGCGCCGGAGGGACGAGGCCGATGACCGGTGCGGCGGCGATCCGGGCGGCCTCGTCGCCGATCGCGATGACCGTCGATCCATTGAGGAACACGCCCCCCTTGGCCGTGCCGGCCACCACCGCGCGCGACTCGACCGCGGTGCTCACGATCGCACCGCTCGCGGAGCGCAGCTCGGTGTGCACAGCGATCGTCTTCGCTCCGGGTGGCGCGCTGATGACGCTCGTGAACTGTCCAGAGTCGGAGCCGGGCACGGTGACGACGAGCTGCGAGCCGCGGATCGCGATGGTGGAGCCCGGGATGTACCGGACCGCCGTGCCGCCCCGCGTGCCGGCCGCGCGGCCCGCACCATCGACGACCACCGCGTCAACAACATCGTCGAACACGAAGCTGAGCGTCGGGACTGGCGCGAAGACCGGGGACGTGGGCGTGAGGACCGCGGAGAGCGTGCTCGTCTGGCCCGCGGCGACGTTCACCGTGGCGCCGCCGGTCCCGCTCGTGGCGACGATCCCGTCGGTCGTCGTGATCTCGGTGGTGCGATCGTTCAGCACGGTCACCTGGAACGCGGTCCCGCGGACCGATGCGGTGCCCGTCGGCGTGGCCACGACGTAGCTCGCGCCCGAGACCAGCGGATGATCGATGACATGCCAGGTCCTGCCGCTCGTCTGACGCAGGAGGACCTGCAGCACGGTCCCGTTCTGGACGGTGACGGGGATCAGCTCCGCGATCGCGAGCTCGGTATTCGGCTCGAGGACGACGATCGACCGGTCGAAGAGCGTGACGACCGCATTCGAGCCGGCGAGCGTGCGCAGCGTGTCACCCTGGGACAGGGGGGCACCGCTCGCGGCGGAGGCGAAGCCGCCGCCGTGAGACACCTGCACGTTGCCCTGGAAGATCGTCAGCTCGCCGCGCGTGGTCACCCGGGTCGCCTGGGTCAGGATCGCGCCGATCCCGCTGAGGAAGAGCAGGAGTGCCACGACCAGCGCGATGGCCACGCGGCGCTGGGTGACGAAGAGTGGAAGGACGAAGACCCCGCGCGGGACGCGGCGGAGCCGCCCTGCGCGCGGCGCCCCCAGCCGCAGGCTCGGGATCGGCCCCGCGGCACCCGCTGGCTCGGCCCCGAACAGCCGTGACCGGAGAGCCTCGACACCGGTCCCACCGACGGTCGTTGCTGCCAAGCGCACGGCCTGCACGAAGTCCTCGGGTGGCGCGTCCTTCAAGACGACCGACGTCGCGCCGCTGGCGAACGCCAGCTCGCGGATGCCCGGGTCCAGCGTCAGGAAGACGATGGCGGTGTTCGGAAGCTCGGGGTGGATCCGGCGAGCGACCTGCAAGCCGGTGAGCCCCGGCATCGAGTTATCGAGCACCATGATGTCGGGCCGGAGACTCCGCGCCTGGGCAACGGCCTCGACCCCATCGGCGGCCTCGCCGACGATCGTGATGTCGGGCTCGGTCGCGAGCATCGCCCGAACGCCCTCGCGGACGGCGAGGTGGTCGTCGACGATGAGTACGCGGGTGGCCATGGAGGAAGCCTGGGTTACCTGGCTGTTACCAGCATCGGACTGGCGGCCGACAAAAGTATCAGACGATTGTCAGCGGCGGCGACGAGTGTTCCGGATCAGGACATAGGCGAGGGAGGCGGCCCTCAGCCCTGGACCAGCCCCCGCTTGTGCGCGTACAGAGCCGCCTGGGTCCGGTCGGAGAGCTCGAGCTTGCTGAAGATGTTGGAGATGTGGGTCTTCACGGTGCGCTCGGTGATCCCCAGCTCGTGGCCGATCTCCTTGTTCGCCCGCCCGCCGGCGACGAGGCGAAGGACCTCGCGCTCGCGCGAGGTCAGGTCGTTGTAGCCGCTGTCGCCGGAGGGGTCCGAGGCGGCCGGCGCTCCCTGGGTCTTCAACCGGCCGAATTCGTCGAGCACGCGTCGCGCGATCGACGGGTAGATGAGCGAGAAGCCGTCGGCGACGGTGCGGATGGAGTTCGCAAGCTGCGTCCCGCTCACCTCCTTCAAGAGGTAGCCGGACGCGCCCGCCCGGATGGAACTGAACACCAGCTCGTCCTCGTCGTGATTGGTGAGCACGATGACCCGCGTCGAGGGGACCGAGTTACGCACCCGGCGCGTCGCGGTCACCCCGTCCCAATCGCCCATCTTGATGTCCATGAGGACGATGTCCGGCAGGAGCTCCTGCGCCATCGCGAGCGCCTCGTGCCCATCGGCCGCCTCACCGACGATCGCCAGGCCCGGCTCGGTCTCCAGGATCGAGCGCAGGCCGCTGCGCACGACCGCATGGTCATCGGCGATGAGGATCCGGATCGTCCGGACCGCGGTGTCGACGACCGAGAGGGTCATCGACCGAACAGCCGCGAGAAGAACCCGGCGCGCTCATCCGGCAGCTCGCCGTCGTCCTGGAGGATCGCATCGCCCTGAGCCGAGTGGGCCAGAACGCTCGCGCTCTCATACGGGATGCTCGCGCGGACGATCGTCCCGCGACCGGGCTCGCTGTGGATGACGAGCATTCCGCCGGCGCCCTCGGCGCGCTCGCGCATCCCGACGATCCCGAAGTGACCGGTCGCCTCAGCCGATCCCAAGGTCTCGTCGGCGGTAAAGCCATCGCCGTCGTCCTCGATCGTGACGACCAGCTCGGCCTCCTCGTAGCGCAACGTGAGCTTGCTGTGCTGCGCCCGCGCGTGCTGTGACACATTGCGGAGCGCCTCGCCGACGATCCGCAGCACGGCACGTTGGACCGCCGGAGCGAGCTCGCGCTCGGATCCGACCTCCTCCATCTCGACGGCGAGGCCGCTCTGCCGGCGCAGATCGTCCACCAGGCGGTTCATCGTGACCGGAAGGTTCAGTGCGCCGCCGCTCTCGGCCTGCCGGAGCGCGCTCATGTATTGCCGCACATCGGCGAGGGTGGCGCGCGCGTCGCGCGCGGCCTTCGCCAGCTGCGGCGCGAGCAGATCGGGATTGCGGTCGAGCGCGCGCTGGCAGCCCTCGAGGGTCAGGACCACGCCGGTGAGCTCCTGGGCCAATCCGTCGTGGAGCTCCTGCGCGATCCGCCGCCGCTCCCCGGCCGCGGCCTGCTGGATGACGTCGCTCGACCCGGTCTTTTGGACGATGCCCGAGAGGTACTCGCCGAGCGTGGCGGCGAACTCCACTTCGCCGTCGGTGTAGCCGGCCTTCTCGCGACCGAGCACCAGGGCGCCGAGGACGTTCCCGTGAGATCCGATCGGTGCCAGCGCGTATTCGACCGCCTGGTAGGGGGCCCAATCCGGCCGGCGCGTGTCGTCCGGCGCGTAGCGCGAGCGCTCGGTGCGCTTCTCGCGGAGCACCTTCGCCAGTGCGGTCCCGTGGGAATGGGCCGGGATCTCGTCCGGGAGGATCGAGCCGTAGCCGCGCGATGCGCGGAGACGGAGTGCGCCGCCCGGCTCGAGCACCCAGACCCCGACGACGTCGTGGTCCAGAGCGTCGCCGAGCATGAGCACCGCGCTTTCGAGGTCGTTCTGGGGGTCGTAGCCGAGCGTCGCGAACCGCGAGAGCTCGTACAGCGCGATCGCCTGCTTGCGGTCATCCTCCGCTCGCGACAGCGCCTCCGCGGTGATGAACGCCGCGGCGATGTCCGCGGCGACCATGGTCAGCGAGTCGAGCTGCGCCTGGCTGTACCGCTCGCCGGTGCGATGCTTCACATTCACCACGCCGAGCGTCTGATCTCCGGAGCGCAGCGGCGCGACGAGCGCGTCGCCGATCGACGCATCGTTGCCCGCGAACCGGCTGTCCTTCACCGCGCCGGACAGCAAGAGCGACTCGCCGGTCCTCGCGACGTACCCGGAGATGCCTTCGCCGGCCTTCTTCGTCGCCTGCTTCGCGGCTTCGGAAAGGCCGACCGACGAGCGGACCGACAGCTCACCGGACTCGTCGGCAAGCATGATCGAGACGCCGTCGGCACCGAACAGCTCGGCGAGCTGCGTCGTCGCGCGCCCAAGCAGGGCCGCGGGGTCGCGCTCAGAGCGGACGGCGTTCTGCATGTCCCGCGTCGCCTTCACCCGCGACTCGACCTCGTCGCGTGACCGTTGGGCGCGCCAGAGGGCGTTCGCCTCAGCGAGCTCCAGTCCGACGAGCTCGGCGACGCGGGTCAACGAGGAGACATCGTCCGGTCCGAACCCGCCGTTGACCCGCAGGCCGGCGAGCGCGCCGACGAGCTGGTCCTTCCAGGTGACCGGGAGCGCGTAGAGGCGCTCGGCGGTGCGGCCGTCCGCGAGCGGCATCGCGACCGCCTGTTCCACGGCCGCGCGCTCGCCGAACACCCTCGCGAACAGCGGCCCGAGCGACGGGCTTCCCCACTCCGGAGCGCCGGCGAGGTTGTGCGCGACATAGGTCACATAGCCCTCATCGCTGATCTGGAGCACGACCGCAAGCCCCTCGGTGTGCGCCAGGCGTGCGAGATAGGCCATGCGCGCCGCCCAAAAGTCGGCGTCCAAGCCCGCGCTCAATCCGTTCTCTTCCCTTTCGCCGGTGCCGGCTACGCGATCGCGGCTTCGCCGTCGATGCGCAACTCCAACACACTCTGGGTGGACGACACCACCCGCAAACGGGGGTGTTCGAGGCGCCCGAGCGACGCGGCGAACTCGCCTGAGGTCATCGGCTGGCGCAGCCCGACCGCCAGGGTCGCCACGCCGCCGCGGAAATCACGCACGTACAGCGTGCGGACCGTCGGAAGCGCCTGGATCCGGCGCTCGATCTCCACCAAACGGGGGAATGACGGGATCGGCGAGAGCACCAGCTGGACCTCGCTGCTCGGCTCGGACGGAGCGAGCCGGGCCGGCGCTTCCGCGGCAGCTTCGACGACCGCCGGCGCGTAGAGCTGAGACGTGGCGGGCGGGGCCGGAGCGGGCGGGGCGGGAGCGGTCGGGACCGGCTCGGGCGCCGCGGACCGGACCGGGGGCGGCTCCGTTCGCCGCTCGGGCGCCTCGGCCCGGGGCTGCGGCGGCTCCATCCGGGGCGGCGGCTCCATCCGGGGCGTCTCGGTCGCAGGAGGCTCTGCCCGAACAGGCAGCGGCGCCTCGACCGCCTCCGGTGTCTGGCTCGGCTGCGAAGGCTGGGCTGGCCGAGGCGGCTCGGGCGGCTGCGGCTGCTGCTGGGACGGCGCGGGCCGCGGCGGCAGCTCGACGCGGGCCTGCGGCGGCCGCGGGACCGGGTCGGCGACCCGGGGCGGCGGGGGCGGCGCGGTGCGGGCGGGCTGCGGGGCGCTGCGGATCTCCTCGACAAGCTCTTTGAACACCCCGCGGAGGGCCTCGCTCGCGGCCAGCCGCATCTCGGACATCGGGATCTGGGGCGACATCGGGATCTGGGGCGGGGGCGCGGTGGGCGCCGCCGGCATCGGCTGACGCACGGCGTCGCGGGCCACGCGGGCGTCGGCGACCTCCCGCTGGACCCGTTCCCGCTCGGCGCGGAGCTGTTCGAGCTCGCCGAGGATGGCGCTCCGCTGCGCCCGCGCATCGTCGACGATCGCGCCCGCGGTCTGCTCGGCCCGCTCGCGGATCTCGAACGCCGACCGGAGCGCACTGGCGAGCGCCTCCTGGACCGTCTGGTCGAACTCCTCGTAGACCCGGACCCGGCGGTGGGCGGCGTCGAGCTCGTTCTCGAGCGTCGCCACCCGCAGTGAAAGCTCGCGGACACGCGAGGTCAGGGCGCCGATAAGGTCGTCAGCCACCCTTGCACCTTCCACGCGTCGCCGCTCTTGATAGGAGGAAGCGGCGGCGACGCATTTCCGTACGTCTGTCGCGACTTGCGTCAGTGTGCGCCAACCAAGCGTACAAAATCAAGGCAAGTCGCGATAATCCCCCCATCGTCCGCCCGAAGGTCCTCATCGTCACCGGCCATCCCTCGATCGGCGCCGCGCTGGAAACGGTCCTCCGCCTGGAGGAGCGCTACGACATCCGGCGGGCGGCGAGGCTCGTTGACGGCGCGGCCCTGGCGGCGAGCTGGCCGGCCGACGTCGGTCTGGTCGACGGGGTGCTGCTGGGCGGCGCGTCGGTCACGCTCGGTATGCCGGCCCTGGTGCTCTCCGGGACCCGCGAGCAGGGCGAGGCCCTCGCGAGCCGCTTGGACGACGGGCGAGGCTGGCTTCCCAAGGACGTCGCCCCCGACGATCTGGTGCGGGCGATCGATGCGGTCGTCGGGGATGTCCGGGCCCAGGGCGATATGGCGGGGACCATTGGGCTCCTGTCGGCCGTCCTCGTGGCCGTCGCCGCGGTGGGCATCGTCCTCTTCGTCATCTACCGGCTCGTTTTTCCGGTGTGACCCCGACACGGCCGGCGCGGCCGGACCACGCCTGGCTGCGGACCACCTACATCGTCGCGGCGACGCAGGCGGTCGTCCTGCTCGGCTTCGGCCTCGCCCTTCCGTTCATCCCGCTCTATCTCCAAGAGCTCGGGCTGCGCGATCGCGGCGAGATCGCGCTCTGGACCGGCCTCATCAGCGGCGCGGCGGGGCTCCCGATGGCGCTCTTCGCACCGATCTGGGGCGCGGTGGGCGACCGCTACGGCCGCAAGACGATGCTCGTCCGCGCGATCGCCGGTGCGGCGATCGTTCTCTTCGGCATCAGCCTGGTGACCGACGTCCGGCAGCTGCTCGTCCTGCGCGTAATTCAGGGCGCGCTCACCGGGACCGGCGCGGCGGCAGCGACCCTCGTCGCCACGATCGCGCCGCGGGCCCGCACCGGCTTCGCCCTCAGCACCGTCAACACCGCGATGCAGACCGGCAACTTCGTGGGGCCGCTCGTCGGCGGTCTGGCGATCGCGGCGATCGGCTTCCGGTCGTCGTTCCTCGTGAGCGCCGCGATCATGGCGATCTGCACGGTCGTGTGCTGGCTCTGGGTCCACGAGCCGGCACGGACCGACCCGCGGCCGCCGATCGACCGGTCCCGGCGCGCGCTCCTGGGCGGCGTCGTCCGGATCTTCGCGCCGCTCGCCTGGCCGGAGCTGCGGGGCATCATGATCGTCCAGCTTGCGACCCAGGCCGCGTACTCCAGCACCCTGGCCCTCCTGCCGCTGTACGTGCAGGACCTCGCGCGGCCGGCCTGGCTGTCGACCGAGATCCTCGTCGGCCTGGCCCTCGCGGCCGGGGCGGTGAGCGCGGCGGTGGCGACGCCATTCCTCGGGATCCAGGCCGACCGGCGCGGGCCCCGGAGCGTGCTCCTGTTTGGCGTCGGGCTCACCGCGCTCGGCCTGCTCCCCCACGCTTTCGCGATCGGGCCGGTGCTGTTCCTCGCGCTTCGGGTGCTGCTCGGGGTCGCCCTTGCCGCCATCGGCGCGGCGACCGGCGTCCTCACCCGCACCGCCGCGCGGCCGGGCAGCGAGGGCCGCGCGTTCGGCGCGGCGACGAGCGCGCAGATGCTCGGCTGGGGCGTTGGCCCACTCATCGGGTCCGCGATCGCCGCGGCGTTCGGGTTGCCCGCGCTCTTCGCCGTCGGCGGAGCGGCGAGCGCGGTGCTCACCGCCGCGATCGCCGCTCGGCCGCGGACCGGCCGGCAGCTCGCACCGCGACCCGGGTGATCCGCTGACCTCACGGCTCCTGCCGGAGGACGATCGCCTGCGCCCGCCGGCGATCCGCAGCTCGGCTTGAGCCCGGATTAACCGAGCGGCGGGGTCCCGGCTGCGCCGGGAGCGATGGGCGCCGGCTCGGCGACCGGAAGGGTGAAGTGGAAGCGGCTGCCCATTCCGACGGTGCTCTCGACGCCGATGGCGCCGCCCTGGAGCTCGACCAGCTTCTTCGCGATCGCCAGACCAAGGCCGGTGCCGCCGAACCGGCGGGTCGTCCCGGCGTCGGCCTGCCGGAACTCGTCGAAGATGAAGCTGTGCGCCTCGGGCGGCACGCCGATCCCGGTGTCCGCCACCGCGACCGTCACCTCCGGTCCGGTACGAGAGGCGCTGATCGTGGCGCCGCCCCGTTCGGTGAACTTGATCGCGTTGGCGACGAGGTTGGTGAGGACCTGCTCGACCCGCGCACGGTCGGCCTGGACCGACGGGAGGTCCGCCGGGATCTGGACGTCGAGAGTGAGCCCCTTCTGTTCCGCCGCCGGGCGGAGGAGCGCGACGACATCGCCCGCGACCTGGGCCACATCGACCCGCTCGCGGCTCACATCCATCCGGCCGGCTTCGATCTTCGCGATGTCGAGCAGCCCGTTGATCAGCCGGAGCAGGGTCGCCCCCGCGGTCGAGACCTGGGTGAGATCGGCCGACTGCTGCTCGGTGAGCTCGCCGTCGATCCCGTCGAGCATGAGGTTGGTGTAGCCGAGGATCGCGTTCAGCGGCGTCCGGAGCTCGTGGCTCATGTTCGCGAGGAACTCGCTCTTCAGTCGGTTCGCGCGTTCGAGCTCGGCGTTCGTCTGGTAGAGCTCGGTGTTCGCGCGCTCCATCTCCCGGTTGCCGTCCTCGAGCGCGGCCTCGCGCTCGCCGAGCGCGCTCACCATAGCCGCGAAGCCCTGCTGCAGCGTCCCGATCTCGTCGGGTCCGTCGCGGGCGACGGACACCGCCCGCTCGCCCTCGACGATCCGCTGGGTCGCGTCCGCGAGCTCGGTGAGCGGCGCGCTCAGGGTGCGCGCGAACCGGAACGTCAACACCGCCGACGTCGCCGCGAGCAGCAGGAACAGGCCCGCGAAGGCCAGGATCAGGGTCTGCTGCGCTTCATCGAGGGGGTCGAGCGGAACGAGCACCGCGAGCAGGCCATTCGTGACGTTGTGGGTCGGGAGCACGCTGAACGTCCCGAGGTAGTGCCGGCCCCCGAGGCGCACCCGACGCACGATCTCCTGATCGGGATCGACGCTCAGCTCGCCGAGCGAGGGGAACGTCGTTACCGCCACGTTCGGGATGGTGGATGCCCGGACGTCGGCGCCGAGCAGCAGCACCAGCTCGGCATCGGTCCGCCGCTTGATCGGATCGAGGGCCGCCGATCCCAGCACGACCCCCGCCTGCACCAGCCCGATGGCCTTCCCAGTCTGGTCGCGGACGACGGAGATCGCCCGGACGGTGAGGCCCTGCGCCTCGTCCTCGATGACCCAGGCCTCTTCGGCCCGGATGCCCGCGCGGCGGACGAGCTCGCCCGGAAGCAGCTCGTTCGGCTGGATGTCCTGTGCCGCGCCGATGATCCGGCCGCTCTGGGTCGCGACCTGGAGGATGTCCAGTCCGAGGCGGGTCTTCACCGGCAGGAGGTACTTGGCGAATTGCGCCTCGGTGGCGCCGCTCTGGACCAGGGTCGAGAGCTCCGGCAGGCCGGCGATCGTGGATGCGGCGTTCGACGTGAAAGCGACCCGGTCATCGACCCCGCGATGCGCGTTCGCCGCAAGATTCGCGGCTTCTGCGGTGAACCGCCCGACCAGGATCTGGTCGGAGACGAAGAACGCGAGGGTCGCGAACAGGATGAGGGCGAGGAGGAGGAGCCCGACGGTCCGGCTGACCAGGCGCCGGAGCAATCCGGGCGCGCCGATCTGCGCCATCATTTCCCGACGACGATCTGCTGTCCCTCCGCGCTCTTGGTGAACTCGACGAGCGCGGCGATCGCGGGCTTCAGCTTCGCCGGATCGTTCCGGTAGACGAGGTAGAGCGGCCGGCGCATCGGGTAGGTCCCGCTGGCGAGGTTCTCGGCGGTCGCGGCGATGCCGCCGATCGCCACGAGCCGGATCTTCGCATTCGCCTGCGTCGCCGGGGTCAGCGTGACCATGCTCACCGCACCCTTGAACGAGGAGAGCGCGTCCAGCGTCTGGGCGTTGCTGTCGACGGGCGTGAAGTCGGTCCGATAGGACGCGCTGCCGCCAAAGACGAACGCGTCGAAGACCTGCCGCGTCGCGGCGCTCGGCTCGCGCACGAAGGCGGTGATCGGGCCGGCCGGTCCGCCGACGTCCTTCCAGTCGCGGATCTGGCCGCCAAAGATGCCCTTGATCTGCTCCTTGGTGAGCGAGGGCACGGTGTTCGCGGCGTTCACCGCGACCGCGGTGCCGGTGAGCCCGATCTGGAGCACGGCGACCTTCTGCTTCTCGTCGGGCGTCATCTCGCGGCTCACTCCGCCAAGATCGGCGGACCCGTCGGCGACGGTGCCGATGGCCGCATCGGATCCGATGTTCTCGATGTCCCAGAGCACCCCCGGGTGGACCTCGCCGAACCGCTTGGTCAGCGCGGTAATGACCGGGATCGTGCCCCCGCCGCCGCTCACCCGGTAGCGCCCGCCCAGCGGATCGCCCTTCGACGCGGGGGCGGGCGCGCTGCAGCCGGCGATGAGGGCGATCGCAAGGAGAGGCCACAGTCGGCGCATGCGGAGATTGTCAGGCCTCCCCACCGCGGCCGCTCCCCCGTTCGGGGGGCACGAACGGGCACCCGCGCCGACGCGAAGCCGGCGAGGGGGCGGTGGGTCGAGCGAGGGGACGGAGATCAGGCTTCCGGGACGACCTCGCCGACCGCCCGGCGAATCCCCCGACAGACCTGCTCGAGGAGCGGCGCCTCGATCGGCGGACCGAGCGGCCCGCGGCGCAAAAAGTCCCGGTCGATCGTCGTGATCTCCTCACAGAACAAGACGCCCCCATGCCGGATCCCGCCGGATCCCGCCGGCAAGGTCACGCGGGTCGGACCGAGGGTCCCGCGCGAGAACACCGGGATCACGATGACGTCGTCGGTCAGCTCGTTCCGAATGTCCTCCGAGACCACGAGCGCCGGCCGGGGCTGGTGCGGATCGTCGGGTTGTCCGGGAACAAGCACACTCCAAAGCTCACCCCGCCGCGGAACGGTCACGATCGCCCGACGCGTGCGGACCGGCGCCTTGCCGACACGGTCCGCACCGCCTTCCACGCCTGCCGCTCGGCAGCAGGTGCCGTGACCGGGGCGCGGAACTGGGCGGCCATCGCGATGGCCTGCTGGCGCGCGCACCAAAGGCGCAGCGCGTCATCGATCACGCCGCTCCTATCGGTACCGGGATGCGCCTCCACGTAGGCGTCGACCGCGGCCGCGAGCCGGGGATCGATCGTCGCACCGACCTTCGTTCGCCGCCTGTCCCCGACCGCCATCGTCAGACAGTGTATCCGATGACCGATCGGACAACCAATCAGAGGATTCGGGCCCGCAGCCAGGCGCTCGTGTAGTCGATGGTGAGGGTCATGAGCACCGTGACGATGAGCGCGGTCCCGGTCGCGCGATACATGAACAGCTGGATGAACTCGAGGATGATGAAGCCCATCCCTCCGGCACCGATGAACCCGAGCACGAATGCCGAATGGATATTGATCTCGAACCCGTACAGCGTGTGCGCGACGAAGAACGGGAATACCTGCGGGACCACGCCAAAGCGCACGACGTGGAACGGGCTCCCGCCGGCCGCGGTCACCGCCTCGATCTGCCCCCAGTCGATCGATTCGATCGCCTCGGAATAGAGCTTGGCCAGGATCCCCACGGTGAACGCGCTGATCGCGAGCACACCGGCGAACGGCCCCGGCCCTGCGGCCACGAGGAACAGGAGCCCCCACAGGAGCGTCGGCACCGTCCGGATGACGCTCAACACCGCGCGGACGACGAAGTACAGACCGGTGGTCGGGACGGTCCGGCGCATCAGGTTGCGCGCGGCGAAGAAGCTCACCGGGATCGCAAGGAAGGCGCCGATCAGGGTCCCCAGGACCGCGATCTCAAGCGTCTCGCGGGCGTACTTCCCGAGCATCGGAAGAACATCGAAGTCTGGGTTGAACACCCCCGAGCCGATGCGCAGCATGTTCGGCGCGTAGTCGAAGAATTTGGGGATGTTGACCTCGGTGTCGATCGCCAGCTGCCGCACGAGGACGAGCGCGGCCACGATGCCGAAGGTGGTGAGGAGCGCCCGAACCGGACGCCCAGGCTCAGCGCTCGTCACTGCGATAGATGAGCGCATAGACCTCCTTGCTCACCGCGTTCGGCGCGCCGTCGTACACGATCCGGCCGTCGCGAAAGGCGACGACGCGGTCAGCGAACTTCTCGGCCAGGTCGAGCTGATGGAGCGCGGCGATCGTGGTGATCCCGTCCCGCTGATTGATCTCGCGCAGATGGCTGAGGACGGTGAGGCTGGTCTCGGGGTCCAGGCTCGCGACCGGCTCGTCCGCGAGCATGAGCCGGGGCTGCTGGGCGAGGGCCCGGGCGATCGCGACGCGCTGCTGCTGACCGCCCGAGAGTCGGTCGGCGCGCGACCGCTCCCGATCGGCGAGGCCGACCCGGGCTAGGGCGGCGCGGCTCAGTGCGCGGTCCTCATCGCTGAAGCGCGGCCAGACCGCACCGGGGCCGTGGTGGTAGCCGAGGCGACCGACGAGCACGTTCGCGAGGACGCTCATCCGGCGGACGAGGTTGAACTGCTGGAACACCATCCCGGTCTCACGGCGCACCCGCCGGAGCTCGGAGCCACGCGCATCCACGATCTGCCGTCCGCCGACCAGGATGCTCCCACCGGTCGGACGAACGAGGTGGTTGAGACAACGGAGGAACGACGACTTCCCCGCCCCGGACAGGCCGATCGCCGCGACGAAGGTGCCTTCGGCGATGTCGAGGTCGATGCCCCGCAGGGCCTCCGTCCCGCCTGGGTAGACGAGCCGAAGGCCCCGCGCCTCCACGAACGCGCGGGTCACCGCGCTATTTCTTGGTCGGGCTGGGCGAGGCCAACAGTGCCGGGTTCACCGTCTTGATGATGTCGCGCAGCTCGTTGTACTCACTGTCGTCGGCCTTGACCAGCGAGTCGATGCTGAAGAGGTCCTTCAGCCAGACCTTCCCCTGCGCGTCGCTGCTGAGCTTGATCATCGCCGCCTGTAGCTTGTCCACGTTCGTCTTGTTCAGGTCCTTGCGCACGAACTGCGGGTCGGCCGGGATGAGCGGGCTAGTCCAGATGACCTTCGTCTTGGTCATGATGTCGGGGAACTTGTCGACGACCTCCTTGTTCTTGCGGGCGTCGTCGTACATCGCGCCGCCGTCGACCTGGCCCTGATAGACCGCGATCGCAATGGCGCTCTGGTTGCTGATCTTCGTCGCCTTCACGTCGGTCTCCGGGTTCAGGCCCTCCTTCTGCATCCCCCATTTCGGATAGAGGTTGCTGGAGGCCGAGAGCGTGTCGCCAAAGGCAAAGCTCCGGCCCTTGAGGTCCTTCAGGCTCTGGATCGTGCTGTCCGACTTCACGATGACGAAGGCCTTGTATCCCTTCACCCCGAAGCGCACCGACGCGGTGATCGGATAGGCCCCGTTCAGCTGGTTGGTCGTGACGTAGTCGAACGGCCCGCCCCAGCCGATGTCGATGAGCTTGGAGGTCATCCCTTCGGCGACCGCGGCGTAGCTGGTGAGCGTCTTCGAGGTGACCTTGTAGCCGGTCTCCTTGGACAGGTACTGGGCGATGCTGTCGGCGCTCGCCTGGATCTGGTTCACATCGCGCGAGGGCACGAAGCCCATGACGATGTCGGTCTTCTCGGCCTCCGCGGCCGGTCCGGCGGCCCCGCCGCACGCGGTGAGCAGGATCGACAGAACGGCGAACAGGGTCACGATGGAACGGGTCATCCCCACCTCCTCCTACAGGTCCGCATGCGCGGACCGACGAATGATAGGGCGCCGTGGTCGACCGCCGGAGCCGGGCCAGGCCGTCCGTCTATCGCCACCACACCTCCTCGAGCACTCGGGCGATGTTCCCGCCGATGGCCTTGCCGATATCCCCGTCGGAGTATCCGTGGCTCACCAGCCAGCGGACGATGTTCGGAAAGGCCTCCCCCGGGTTCTCGATCCCGTCGACGAATTCGACCTCCTCGAAAGCCTGCTGGCCGTGCGCCGCGGTGATCGACAGCTGCTTGGCGAAGAAGTGATGCAGGCCCACGTGATCGCCAAAGAGCGTGTCCGGGCCGAAGGCGACGTGGTCGATCCCAACGAGATTCGTGCAGTACTCGAAATGCTCCATGAAGCCCTCGATGTCGTGATGTGGATGCTTCTTCGTGAGCGTCGTGTGCGGCGCCGCCTCTATCCCGATGACCCCACCCTTGGCGGCGCAGGCCTGAATGACGCTGTCCGGCTTCATACGCTTGGTATCCCAAAGCGCGCGTGCACCAGCGTGAGTGATGAAGATCGGCTTGTCGCTTGCCGCGATCGTGTCGAGCGAGGTCTGGTCGCCGGAGTGCGAGATGTCGATCGCGATCCCGAGCTTGTTCATCCGCTTCACGGCCTGGTGACCGAAGACGGTGAGACCACCGTCGCGCGCCTCGCGCAGCCCGCTGCCGAGCGTGTTCGCCTCGCTGTACGCGATCCCGCTCGAGCGGATTCCGAGGCCGTAGAGGATGTCGAGGCGGTCGACCTCGTTCTCGATCGCCGTGGCCGCCTCGAGCGAGGCGACGAAGGCGATCTGGCCATTCGCCTTGGCCCGCCGGATGTCGGCCATCGAATCGCCACGGACGACGAAATCCTGGTGCGCGATGTCGGCGTAGCGCATGCCCAGGTCGTAGATCATGTCGTCCCACTTCCACCCCATCTTTGAGGTGATCGTGGCGGTCCCGTCCATCAGGCAATCGAAGACTGCGTCCAGGCCCGAGCGCGCCATGCCCGCGTACCCGGTCCAGTCGCGACCCTGTCGGCGATAGGCGGCGAGATCGTCGAAGTCCTTCGGCACGATGAAGCAATGATCGTGGAGCGAGATGACCAGCTGCTCCTCAAGCAGCCGCTGGACCCGCTCCTCTTCGGCTGGGCTCACCGCGACGACCCGTGACTTCACTCGGTCGAGCTCGGGCGCGAGCTCATAGAGCTTGTAGTCGGCGCCGGCCTCGAGGTAGCCGAATGACGCGTAGCCGCTGTAGTTCGTGCGCTTCACTTCGTACCCTCCCTGCGTGGTCGCCGGACGCTACCGACCGGTCCGCGCCCGCGGATCGAATCGGTCACGCAATCCGTCGCCTTGCGCGAGGTGCAAGACCTGCGCACACGGCACTCGCCCACGGTCATCCCCGGCTCAACGGCGCTTCAAGACCGCGCGCGTACCACCGAGACCGCCGCCCCGGCTCAGGCGAGCCGTTCGAGAAAAAGCCGGTCATCGAGCGCGCGGAGGCCACGCTCGGCGTCGTCTCGATCGGCCCCGCTGCCGCTCCGGAGCGCGAGGAGCGCCCGGGCCCGCGCGGCGTCGGGGCCCAGGTCCGCGGCGTCGAGCGTGGCGATGACGCCGCGCAGCTCGCCCACGTCGCCGCGCGCTGCGCGCGCGAGCGCCACGCGGCCACTCACCAGCGGCGATCGCCACTGCTGAAGGTCGGCGAGCACCGCCTCGTCGATCGGCTGCTCGTGTTCGAGCACGAGCATCGCGATGAGCTCGGCCTTCGCTTCCACCGGCACCCCGTCGTGACGCAGCGCCGCGTGGGCCCGATCGAGATCCCCATCGGCGAGCGCGGGGACGACGAGCTGCAGCGGGCGGTCCGGGGCAAGGCTGGACAGGCTGGCGATCGTCTCGATCCCGCTCCGCAGACTGGCCACGGCGGTCGCGTCCAGGCGCGCGCGGGCGACGTGAAGCGCCGCGAACCAGCCCCGAAGCACGTGGCGGAACCCGGCCCGATGGCCCTGATCCTCGAAGAAGCCGCGCAGCCAGATCCCCAGGGCCACCGCCTTCGACCAGTCGCCGCATTCCTTCGCCGCCAGGGCGCCCCAGGCGACGGCGTGGTTCAGTCCCGCCTCCGGCTCGCCGGGGCGGAGGGCTGCCCGCGCCTGGTCGACCGCGGCGATCGCCTCGCGGAACTGGCCATTCATGACGAGGTCCCAGCAGAGCACGCTCCAGGCGTCGATCTGCTCAAGGAAGGCGAGCGCGGGCATGGTCGTTCGTTGCCGCGCGATCGCGACCGCTTCGGGGTAGCGCCCCAGATCGCGGAGGAGAGCGCCGAGGGCGTCCATCGCTTCGTTCTGCCCGTTCTGATCGTTGCGCTCCCGGTAGTAGGCGATCGCCGATCCGAGGTCCCGCTGGAGTCCGGGCACGCGATCCGGGTCGACCCTGCCCCGGCGCGGAAGGATGAAGGTCTCGGCGCAATCGAGCTTTGCGCGCAGCGCGGGGTCGGGATCGCGCTGGAGCAGGGCGCGCGCCTCGACGAACGCGGCGGCGACTTCCTCCGGGTCGCCGAGCGTGACGAGCGAGCCTTCCCAGCGTCCCTCCACGTTCAGTCGCTTCGCCAGCAGGCGCGCGCCATCGCGGGGACGCCTCTCCTCCGGCGGCAGCTGCTTCCAGAGCGCATACGCCTTGCCGTAGCCGTCCACCGCGGCGTCGCCGAACTGGACGACGTCGCCGAGCACTTCGTACAGGCGAAGATGCTCGGCGGCCGGCGACAGCCGGATCGCCTCGCGCAGGTGCTCCTCGGCCTCGCGGAACGCCGCGGCGGACCAGGCCGCGCGGGCGGCCCGCTCGAGGACCGTCAAGACCCGCTCGAGCGAGAGCCCCGGCGGCAGCTTGCCGCCCGGCGCGAGGGTGATCGCCTGCCGGAGGTGATAGGCCACCAACTCGGCAAGCTCGTCCTGGCGGGCGAGAGAAGTGGTGTCCAGCCAGTCGGCGAGGGCGAGGTGCGCGCGGACCCGCTCCGCGCGCGGGAGCGTCGAGTACGCGACCTCGCGAATAACGATATGGCGGAAGGTGAACGCGTCGGCGTCCCGCGGGACCAACAGATCGCGGTCGGCGAGCGCCTCGAGCGCGTCCCGCACCGCCGCGGCGCCGAGATCGGGAAGGACCGCGGCCACCGCGCCGACCCGCACCGTGCGTCCGGCCACCGCGCCGTACTGGAGGACGGTGCGCTCGGTCGCCGGCAGGCCGTCGAGCCGCGCGAGGACGGTCGCGTGCACGGTGTCGGGGAGGGTGATCTCGTCGTCGCTCGCCCCCAGGCGGCGCCGCTCCTCGTAGCCGCGGACCAGCTCGCCGGCGAAGAACGGATTGCCGCCCGCGCGCTCGATCACCCCGTTTGCGATCGCCTCGGGCACCCCTTCGGTGAGCAGGCCGATGAGCCGCCGCGTCTCGCCGGTGGAGAGCGGCTCGAGGCCGAGGGCGGTGAAGTTGCGCCGGCCGCCGCCCCACTGGGGCCGGCGGTCCAAAAGCTCGGGCCGGGCGAGGGCGAGCATGAGGAGCGGCGCGCCGGTGCGCGGATGAGTGACGTGCTCGACCAGGTCGAGGAGGCTGTCGCTGGCCCAATGGAGATCCTCGAACACGACGACGATGGGCCGCTCGGCGGCGATCCGCTCGATGAGCAGCTTCCACGCGGCGAAGAGCTGCTCGCGATCTCGCTCCTCGCTTTCGGCCTGGCCGAGCGTCGCGCCGATGAGACCGGCGATGCGGGCCGCGTCGGCGGGGTCGTTCCCCGCGGCGACCAGGCGGTCGCGCACCGCACCCACCAGATCCGCGCCGTCGGCGTCGAGCAAACCCTGGGCGAGGCCGCGAAGCGGGAGGTAGGTCACCGCCGCGCCGTAGGGGAGGCACTGCGCGGTCGCCACCCGCACGTCGCGCTGCGTCGCGAGGAACTCGGTGACCAGGCGCGACTTCCCGGTGCCCGCCGGCGCGGTGATCGTCACCAGCTGCGGGCGCTGCTCGCCAAAGGCGCGGCGGGCGACGAGCGCGAGCTGCTCGAGATCGGCCTCGCGGCCGACGAACGGGGCGTGCGCCCGCCGCCCACCGGCGTCCCCGGCATCCCTCCGGGCCTCGAGCGCCGAGACCCGGACCGGCTCGGCCTTCCCCTTGAGCGCGACCGAGCGGCGCTCCCCGAACCGGAACGCCTCGTCGACCGCTGTCCGGGTACGCTCGCCGACGAGGATCTGCCCCGGCTCGGCATTCTGCTGGAGCCGGGCAGCAAGGTTCACCGCGTCCCCGGTGACGAGAAAGTCCCCCGCCTCGGCCTCGCGGCTGGCCACGACCTCGCCGGTGTTCACGCCGATGCGCAGCCGGATAGCCGTCGTCGCCGGATCGGCGGCGATGACCGAGCGGAGCGCCAGCGCCGCCGCGCAGCCGCGCTCTGCGTCGTCCCCGTGCGCGACCGGGAGCCCGAAGATCGCCATGACCGCATCGCCGATGAACTTCTCGAGCGTCCCGCCGTGCTCTTGCACGACGCGCTTGGCGATGGCGTAGTAGCGGCCCATGAGCAGGCGCACGTCCTCGGCGTCGGTCGATTCCGCCAGCTCGGTCGAGGAGACCACGTCGGCGAACAGGACCGTCACGACGCGGCGCTCATCGGGCACGGCCGCAGTCTAGGAGCCGACCCGCTCAGGCCCGCTGCGTCTCCAGCGCGGCGGCCAGCGCGGCGCGGCGCGCCCGGTGGATGCCGAACGGCGGCGGCGGGGCGATGCGGTCGACCGCCGCGAGCACCGCCGCGGCATCGGCCGGACGGCCCCAGCGCAGGAGATGCTCGGCGTGCTCAAGCCGGAGTATGAGCTGCTCCGGGAGGAACTCGCCGCGATCGGCGAACTCGAGCGCCTGGCGAAAGCCGGCGTCGGCCGCGGCCGCGTCGCCTCGCGTGGCATCGAGCGCCGCCTGCGCCGCCCGCACCTCGGCCTCCGCGGCGAGGTCCTCCTCCCCGCGGATCACCGCCGCAGCCTCGGCGATGCGGGCTGCGGCCTCCTCGACCCGTCCCAGCGCCAGCAGGTTTCGCCCGATGTAGGTCGCGATCTCGGCGCGGTTCCAGCGTTCCCCGGTCCGCTCGCTCTCGGCGAGTCCGGCGAGCCCGGCCGCGAGACTCTCGGCGAACCGACCCTCGGCGTAGTGGATCTCGCCCTGCGAGCGTCGGACGACGACGATGCGATCGTTGTCGCCATCCTCGATCGCGCTCGCGACTTGCCGATCGAGCAGGATCAGGGCCGCCGCCGGGTCCCCCCGGTACAGCGCCATGATCGATTCGGCGAAGTCCAGCCTCCGGAGCAGCAGCCGCAACCCGGTCCTCTCGGCGATCTCGCGCGCTCGTTCGCCGAGTGGGCCGGCCGCCTCGAGCCGGCCGGACAGACGGGCCGCGCCGGCCATCATTGCGAGGGTCTCCGCGGCCTCGGCCTCGGCACCGATCTCGAGCGCCCGTTCGACAATGGCCGCGCCGGCGGTGATGAGGTCCGAGAATCGGCCGTGACCCCACTGCCGATTCAGCTCCATGGTGTCCACCTTGAGTACGCCGCGTGTGTCGCCCGCGGCGACCGAAAGCTCGCGGGCCAGGTCCGCGGCCGGCTGGATATCGTCGAGCTCCCCGGCCCGGAGCTCGATCTTCAACACGATCCGGGCAACCAGCGCCGCGCGTGCGGTGTCGCCGGCCCCGATCGCCGCGTCGCGGGCCGCGACGGCAGCGGCCCGCGCCTCGGGGAACCGTGCCTGGTGGACAAGCAGTTGGATCTTGAGCAGCTCGATGCGCTCTGACCACGCGCCGGCCGGATCGTGCGCCGCCGCGCGCTCGGCGACCCCGAGCGCGCGTTCGACGACGCGCAACTCGCCGCGCATCTCGGCGCGCTCGGCAAGCGCGAGCGCCCAGGTGCCGGCCCGCGTCGCGCGCGGCCCGACGACGTCGGCGCCCAGGCCGATCTCCCGGCTCAGGGTGAACGCCCGCTCGGCGTGATGGGCGAAGATCTCCGCGTACTCCTCACGCCGGTCCCCGACCTCCTGCTCCAGGCCTGCGCCGAATCGCTCGTGGAGCGCCGCGCGGTCGGCCTTCGAGATCGAGCTATACGCGACCTCGCGCACGAGCAGGTGCTTGAACTTGAGCGCGCCGGCGCCACCGCCCTCGCGGTCCTCGAGCACCAGACTCTTGCGCTCCAGCGAGTCGAGGGCCGCGGGGTCGGCGTCGGGGGCGAGGGCCCGCACCTCGGCGGCCGTGAATCGCTCGCCGACGATGCTCGCGAGCTGGAGCACCCGCTTCTCGGCCGTCCCCAGCCGGTCGATCCCCGCCGCAAGGAGCGCGACGATCGTCTCCGGCACCTTGACCGACGCGGCGTCGGCGGTCGCGCGCCAGCGGCCGTCCTCGTAGATGACCCGGCCGTCGTCGATGAGCAGCCGCAGGAACTCCTCGCAGAACAGCGGGTTGCCCTCAGACCGCGCGGCGATCTGGCCCCGCAGGCCGGAAGGGAGATCGTCGATGTCGAGCAACCGCGAGATGAGCGTCGCGGTCTCGGTGCGGTCGAGGCCTTCGAGGGTCATCGTGCTGGCGTTGCTCCGCCCCGCCGACCACCCCGGGTGGGTCTCGGCCAGCTCCGGCCGGGCGACGCAGAGGAGCGCGAGCGGCACGCCGCGCATCCGGTCGAGGATCCCGTCGATGACCTGGATGAGCGCCGGCTCGGCCCACTGGAGATCATCGATCACGATGACCGCCGGCCGGGTCACGGTGGTCGCTTCGAGGTAGCGCCGGAGGGCCCAGCCGATCTCGGCGTGCACCCGGTCGGGCGCGACGTCGGGGAGCGCGACCGTCGGGGATTCGAGGCCGAGGAGGGCAACGAGGCGCTGCCGGACCGGGAGCACGTCGGCCGGCGTGGGCAGGGCCGCCGCCAGATGGACCTCGAGCTTCGCGAGCGCCGCGGCGCGGTCATCGGCCCCGGCGATCCCGGCCTGCGCGCGCACGACCTCGATGAGCGGCCAGTACGTGATCCCCGCGCCGTACGGCAGGCAGCGGCCGCGGAGGATGAGGGGCTCCCCGCGCAGGCGGACGAGGCACTCGGCGACCAGGCGCGACTTCCCCACC
>DATCNH010000018.1:0-11359 GCA_036565345.1 Candidatus Limnocylindria bacterium
GATCCGCAGATCGCCGCGCTCTGCGACGCCGGCGGGATCGAGCAGTACCAGGGGCCCGAGTTCGAGGAGCTGGTCGAGAACTTCCTCTCGGTCGCCCCGCAGGCCGCGGCGCCGGCGCCGGCCGGCGCGCACACCCACTAAGGGTCAGCCGGCGGTCCCGCGCTAGGCGGCCACCATCGTTGGCCGGAACCGGTGCGGCCAGAGCGCGCCGACCACCAGGACGGCGATCCCGAAGGGCACCGCCCCGTTATACGAGAGGGTGTGGTGCTGCGCGCTCGGGAACGCATGCAGGAGCGTGCCACCGATGACGAGCACCACGAAACAGGCAGCGGTGAACAGGAGCGCCCAGCCCTGGCCGTGCTCGCCGAGGATCGCCGCGGCCAGCGCGACCGGCACGAGCAGGACCACGTGGTCGTACGCGAAGACGTATGGCGCGACGTTGAGCGACACGACGAGCCAGACCGGCCAGGCGGCGTGCGAGCGCGGCGAGTACGCGAGCGCCAGACCGACGAGGACCAACAAGAGGACGATGGCGACGATGAATCCGCCGTCACCGAACGTGTCGCGCATCGCGTTCGGCAATGATGCCGACCGGATGTTGCCGGCGCGCTCGCGTGGGACGCTCGACCAGGGCTCCCACCAGCGAGGGAGCACGACCGCCGAGGCGGCGATCGCCGCACCGGTGAGCGCCACGACGAGCAGCGCGATCCGCCGTTGCCCGCGCGCGATGGCGAGATACAGCAGCGCCGGTCCGGCGAGCACGAAGAGCTGTGGCTTGATGAGCATCGCCCCCGCGGCCAGCGCGGCCCGGGCCGCGTGGCCCTGATACAGGAACAGCGACAGGAACGACAACGCGCCGATCAGGAAGAAGCTCCACTGTCCAGAGAAGAAGTTGACGATGCCGGACTCGCTCCCGACCAGCGTGAAGCCGACCAGCGTGTGAACGAGTGGCAGCTGCGGTGCGCGCGCTCGGAGCAGCCGATACAGGCCGACGGAGGCAAAGAGAAGCGTCCCGACGAGCCAGATCGTGGCGGCCGTCGGCAGCTCGAACAGACCGAGCGGGGCGATCAGGAAGACGACCCAGGCCGGATAGAGGAAGACCGGCGTCGTCGCATCCTGCCCGCCGAGCCGGGTCACGTTCGCCCCCCAGGTGGCCGGGTCGTAGGGATTGCCGCCGCTCACGAACACGCGGGCGGCGACCCAGAACTGCGAGAAGTCGCCGCCCACGATGCTCTGACGCCACACTTCGAAGAAGCCGAATTGCGCGAGCAGCAGCAGGCCTCCGCCAAGGCCAAGGAGGAATGCCGCCAGCGTGAAGGTCGGGGCCGTCACGATCCGCCGCCGTTGGACGAGCTGATCGGGGTCCTGCACGCTCAACATCATGAGGCCAACCGGATGCGTCCGAGCACCGGAGGGCGCTCGCTCTTCCACCCCTGCGCCGCGATACTGCGCTGATGCCCGCCCTCGTCGATCGCCTGCGCGGAGCACAGCTGGGCGGCGCGTTCTGGGTCCTGGTGGCGAGCACGGTGGCAAACGTCCTCGCCTACGGCTACCAGGTCGTCATGGCCCGGCTGCTCCGGCCGGAGGACTACGCGGTCCTCACCGCGCTCTTCGGCATCCTGATCCTCGAGTCGCTCTCGGCCCAGGTCATCCAATCGGCCACCGCGCGTCTCGCCGCGACGTACCACGCCCGCGGCGAGGATGCCGCGCTCCAGGTCTTCGTCCGTCGCTGGACCCGTCGCATCCTGCTCGGTGCCGGCCTTCCGGCGGCGCTGGTGGTCATCGCATCGCCCGCCATCGCGACGGCCCTGTCGCTCCCGGTCGCCACCGTTGCGCTCCTCGGGGTCACGCTCTTCGTCGCCGCTCCGCTCACCTTCACCGGCGGCCTGCTGCAGGGCCTGGCGAAGTTCAGCTGGTTCGGCTGGTACTTCATCGCGCAGGCCGCCGCGCGGCTTGCCGTAGGCGTCGGGCTGGTCTGGCTTGGCCTCGGCGTGACCGGGGCGTTCATCGGCGCTCTCGCCGCGCTCGTCGCCGGCGTCGGCGTGTCGCTCATCCCGCTGGCGCCGCTGTTCCGGGCCGCGCGCGGCGCGGTCCATGAGGCGGAGTTCGGCCGGGCCGAGACGCGGTTCTTCCTCCTCGCCTCGGTGATCATGCTCGCCTACGCCGGCCTCACGAACATGGACGCGATCCTCGAGCGCGCGCTCCTCCCGGCGGGTGACGCGGGCGCGTACGCCGCCACGATCACGATGGCGAAGGTCGTGCTGTTCGCGCCGATCGCCGCCGGCTTCATCCTCCTTGAACGCACCGCGCGGGCTCACGCTCGGGGTGAGGACACCGACCGGTCGCTCTTCGTGGCCCTTGGCTTCGTGCTTGCGACCAGTGGCGCGATCACGCTCGCCTACCTCGTTGCCCCGGCGTTCCTCACGGCCATCGTCGTCGGCGACCAGTACCCGCTCGCAGCCTCGCTCATCGGTCCGTACGCCGTGGCCGCGCTGCTGAACGCGCTCCTGTCGCTGTGGATCGCCCACTTCATCGGGCGAGGGGACATGCGCTTCGGCCTGCTCCTCGCCCTTGCCGTGACGGCGCAGCTGGCGCTGCTGCTCACCATCGGGCGCGACGCGACCGCCCTCGTCCGGATCGTGCTCGGCGTCGCCATCGCGACGCAGGCGGCCGCGATCCTTACCTACGTCCTCGAGCGCCGTCGGCGCGCGTCCCGATCCGCACGGGCGTGATCCCGTCGCCCCGCCTGTTGGGCCCGCCACATCTGGAGCGGATCGGGCTCATCCTCACCGCGACCGGCATCGCCTCCGTCGCCGCGGTCAGCTTCGCCATGGACCCGCGATCGCCGATCGTCGTGGCGGTGGGGTTCCTGCTCGCGCTCGCGCTCATCGCGCTCGCGGCCGGCCGGCAGTCGGTTCGCCCGCTGTACCTGGTGGCGTTCGCCGCGTTCGCGGTCGCCTACGCGGGCCTGGGTCTGGCACGGGACGGCGCAGGCGCGGCGCTCGTCCTCTACGTCGTTTTCGCGGGGCTCGCCGTGGCCGTGACGACGAGGGCCTACCGGCCGCTCACCGTCGGCACGTTCGCCCTCTGGACGCCGGCGGTCCGGTTCTTCGGGCCATATCCGTTCGACACCTCCTTCCCGCTCCCGGTCGCGGCCGCGGCGGTGCTGTCGCTGGCGACGACGGTCGTGCTGCTCGTCCTGCGTGACGCGGTGACCCCGGTCGAGCGGGTGCGGCGGGTCGCCCTCGCCCTGCTGTCGCTTGCCTGCGTCGCGGCGGTCGTCGACCGGCACGCCTCGGTCGCCTCGCCCGGGATCCTGGCGCCGGACGACCTGCTCGCCATCGCCGCGTCCGTGCTCCTCCCCGTCCTGGCCGTTCTGCGGCTCCGCGGAGCGATGCGCGACGCGATCGCGATCGGTCTGGCACTCGCGATCTACGCCGCCGCCGGAGCCGCGCTCGTCATCGGCCAGGGCTACCAGGTGGACACGATCGTCGCGCAGCATCGTGCCACCGAGCTGTTCCTTCAGGGCGCGGATCCCTATCGCGTCACCGATGTCATCGCGTCGCTGCGTGACCGTGGCCTCGATCCGGCTCTTGGAACCCACCTCGAGGACGGATCGCAGCTGCACGCATACACCTATCCGGCGCTGTCGTTCCTCATTCCGGCGCCGTTCCTGGCACTCGGCCTGACCGACCTGCGCCTGGTGTACCTGGGCGAGATCCTGCTGCTCATCGTGGTCCTGCTCCGGCCGGTCGGGGCCGTTTGGCGCCCGCTGGCCGCGGCCGTCCTCGTGGGGAGCACGGTCATCATGCGGCAGAACATCGCCGCCGGGGTCGATCCGGCGTACGCGCTCTTCCTCGCGCTCGCCTTCGTCGCCATCCGGCAGCGGACGCTTTCGCCGATCTGCATCGGCCTCGCCGTCGCGTGCCGACAGCCGGCTTGGATCTTCGTGCCGTTCTACGTGCTCCAGATCTGGCGGCGTGACGGACGGACTGAAGCACTGCGCCGCACCGCGATCCTCGCCGCCGCCGCGGCGCTGCCGAACCTGCCGTTCCTGCTCGGCGCGCCGGGCGCGTTCCTTGGCGGCGTGACCGCGCCGATGCTCCAGCCCCTCGAGCCGTACGGGGTCGGTCTGGTGAGCTTTGGCCTGGCCGGGATCCTGCCACTCTGGCCGCGCGCCGCGTATGGGCTCCTCTCGGCCCTCGTCCTTGGCGGCCTGCTCCTGCTGCTGGTGCGCTGCCGGCGCGCGCTGCCCCAGGCGCTGGTGGTGTTCCCGAGCCTGGTGCTCTGGTTCAGCTGGCGCTCGGCCGAGAACTACTTCGGCTTCGCCGGGATCTTCGCCCTCATCGGCGACGAGACGATGCAGGCCGACGCGGAGCCCGCGGCCCCGGGATTGAACGGGGCCTGACCGGGATGCGGTACCGTTCGCGCGTGCCCATCGACGTCGCGCTGCTGGAGATCCTGGCCTGCCCGGTGGATCACGCCGCGGTCCGCGAGGATGGGGACCGGCTGGTCTGCAGCAGCTGCGGCCGCCGCTACCCGGTGCGCGACGGCATCCCGGTGATGCTCATCGACGAGGCGGAGCCGCCGTCCCGCTGAGCGCCGCCTCCGCCAGCGCGAGGTAGCGGGACCCGAACGCCGCGGGGGTGTGGCGCTCGAGCGCCCAGGCCCGTGCGGCGGCGCCCTGGACGGCGCGCGCCCCGGGGTCGGCGAGCAGCGAGCGGATCGCCCGCGCCACGCTGACCGCCTCGGGCCGGACACGCGTGACGCCAGCGCAGCCGGCGAGCGACTCGAAGCCGGGATCGTCGCTCACGACCGCCGGCAGCCCGCTGGCGAGCGCCTCGAGGAGCGCGACCGGCAGTCCCTCGCCACGCGAGACGAGGCCAAAGACATCCGCCGCCTGGTACACCTCGGGCATCCGATGCCGGGGCAGCTGCGGGTGGAAGGTCACCCGCGGGCCCAGCGCGCCGATCAGTTCGCGCTCCGGGCCGTCGCCGACCACGATGAGGCGCGCCTCGGGAAGGCGCTCGAGCGCGCTGACCAGAAGGGGCAGTCCCTTCTTTGGCACGAGTCGTCCGACGAACGCGACCACCGCACCATCGGGGGCCAGGCCGAGCGCCGCGCGGGCCGCGGCGCGGCGCTCGGGATCGCCGGGGGCGAACCGTTCGGTGTCGACGGCGTTCGGGATGACGATCCCGCCGATCCGCCGGTCGACGTGCGCCGCGAACCAGTCGCGCACCTGCTCGCTGACGAAGGCCACGCCGCTCGCCCGACAGAGCACCCGACGGCCGACGGTGCGATAGGCGAGGGGAAGGAGCGCGTCGAGCACCGGTCCGAAGGGCACGACGCCGACGTGCTGCGTGACGATCGTCGGCACGCCGTGCCGCCGGGCGGCCTGGTCCGCGACGACGGTCGGCGGGTAGAGGCAATCGTGCAGGTGGACCAGGTCCGCGCCCCGGACGGCGGATGCGACCGAGCGCAGGCCGGCCGGGCCGATGATCGGGAACGGCAGGGCGAAGCGGGCCTCGAGGCCATTCGCGGCGGCGACGCGGATGCGGACGACACCGTCCTCCTGCGTCGTGCCGGCCGGGAGCGGCGCCGCGGTCGCGAGCCAGGTCACCGCATGGCCGGCGTCGCGATAGGCCGTGGCCTGCTGCTCGGCGACCCGCTCGATCCCACCGACATGAGGCGGCATGTAATGGGTGACCAGGCAGATCCGCGCCAGGCTAGACCAGCCGGTCGCGGGGCACGGTGATCCGGACGGTGGTGCCCTCGCCGATCGTGCTCGAGACCTTGCAGACGCCGCCGAGGAGGGCGATCCGCTCGCGCATCCCCAGCAGCCCAAAGTGCCCCGGCCGCACGGTCGTGTCGCCCCACGGCTCGGCGAAGCCGTGGCCATTGTCCTGGACCAGGATCTCCAGATACGCCTCGTCCACCTTCAGCTTCACCGTCACGCGCGTGGCCCCCGCGTGCACCCGGGCGTTCTGTAGCGCCTCCACCGTCGCGCGATAGAGCGCCGCTTCCGCGTCGTCGCGCAGGCCGGTCACCGGGTCCAGATCTTCGGTCACCTCCCAGTCCGCCTCGGCCGCCAGCTCGGTGGTGATCGAGGAGATCGCCCCCGCCAGGCCGAGGTCCTCGAGCGTCGCCGGACGGACGCTGCCGATGATCCCGCGGGTCTCCTGGATCGCCTTCCGAAGCAGGCTCGTCGCCTTCTGCAGGTCGGCGTCGGATGCCTCGGGCTTCTGGAGCAGGCCGTAGGCCGACACGAGGATCGGCGCGAGCCCGTCGTGGAGGTCGCGCGCCAGGCGCCGGCGGTACTCCTCTTCCTGGGTGAGGAGCTGCCCGGTGAAGACCTGTAGGTCCTCATAGAGGCTCGCCCGCTCGACCGAGAACGCCGCCTCGTAGGCGAGGACCCGCAGATAGGCGAGGGCATCGTCGTCGGGCGCGGTGTCCCGATTCACGTTCAGCACGCCGAGGGTCTTCGCGCCGACGATGAGCGGGATGCAGATCGCGAATGGGACATCCTTCGTATACGCGGGCGCGAGGTCGCTCGGCGCGGGACCCTTGATGACGATCGGTGCCCGCCGCTCCATCGCCTGCCAGGAGATCGCCGGACCGATCGGGACCATCGTGCCCACGATGTCCTCACCCTTCGCCACCCGCACGACGAGCGTGTCGTTGGTCGCGTCGAAGACCATCAGTGAGGCCGAGCTGTAGCCGATGTCCGCGGCGGCTTCCAGAATGAGGGCGAGGAGATCGTCGGTGTTCGTCGTGGCGCCGACCCGCCAGGTCGCGCGCTCGAGAGAGCGGAGCAGGTCGCGGGCGTCCATGCCGCGAGCCTATTCGCAGTGGCGCCTAACGGCTCGCGTGAGGCTCGAAGGTGCCGCCCGCGGCGGCGAGCATCGGGTCGTTTACGGCGATGCGGTTGCGGCCGAGCATGACCTCGGCGTAGTAGAACGAGCGGATCCCGACCGCCGTGCCATCGGCCGCGGGTCGGACCCCGCTGATCTCGTTCCCATCGATCTCGGCCATCGAGTGATCCACGACCGCGATCCCGGCGTCGCCGTTGTCAGAGATCCGGTTGCCCATGATCGTTGCCATCGACATCTCGTTGACCGCGATCCCCCGGAATCCGTTCCCCCGGACCACGTTCCCCTCGATCATCGCCTCGGCGTTGTGCAGGACGATCCCCTCCTTCGTGTTGCCGCTCACGACGTTGCCGCGGATCGTCGAATGCGTCTGGCTCATCGTGTTCGCGAGCTCGATGCCCATGCCATAGGCGCCGGTCACCGCCCGGATCTCGTTCCCCTGGATGAGCGCCGAGGCGCGCGAGATCCGGATCCCGACGAAGACGGCATCTCGGATCCAGCTGCCGACGATCTGCACCGCCCGGCTCTCCTCCACCAACACGCCGTGCTCGCCGCCGGTCACGACCAGCTGGGCGAGCCGGACGTCGTGAGTGTTCCGGACGGTGATGACCGTCTGGGCCCCGCCCGCGGTGACGATCGTGCTGCCGTCGGCCGCGCCGACCAGGCTGAGCGGCCGATCGATGACGAGCGGACCGGCGAACGTGCCGCTGCCCACCCGGATGAGCGCGCCGGCCGGCGCCGCGTCGATCGCCGACTGGATCGCGCCGGCGCCCTGCTCGGCCGAAACGGCAAGCGTCGCGACGGGGATCGTGCGGCCGAGGATCGAGCCCCCGGTCACCAGGGCCACCGCCGCGAGGGCCGCCGCGGCCAGTGGGAGCGCGCGCGGGGTGCCGGCCTGCCGGGATGGCTCGGTGCCGAGCGCGGCGCGGAAGGCGATGGCGAGGGGCACCAGCTCGGCGACGTTGTACAGCAGGTGCAGCTCGGGCCGAGCGATCGGCAGGCCCCCGCCGATGAGCCCGCCGCGGGCGAGCAATCCGGGCTGGCCGGAGAGACCGGTCACCAGGTAGCCGGCGAGCAGATACGCGTGCTCGACGGCGTGCCAGGACGAGGCCAGCGCAGCGAGCCACAGCCACCGGTTCCGGGGATACGCCCCCAGCAGCGCGACGACCGCGACGAGGATCCAGGTGTTCCAGCCGAAGTGGACCCATTCGGTGTCGAGCGGCGACAGCAGCCCGCGGGCATCGGGAGCGCGCATTCCGAGGAGGTGGATCTGGGCGACCTGCACCACGTGCTCGGCGGTGTGCCCGAGCTGCGACACCAGGAGCATCCCGAACAGCGCGATCCAGAACGGGCGCGCCCGCGGGCCGGTCAGGACTTCACCGATCCCGCCAGCAGCCCCTGGACGAAGTAGCGCTGCAGCGCGAAGAACACCAGGAGCGGCACGGCCATCGTGAGGAACGCCGCGGCGCTCAGCACGCCGTACTCGGTGCCGTAGGTCCCGAGGAGCTTCAGGACACCGACGGTCATCGGTTGCAGGACCGGGTTCTGCAGAAAGATGATCGCGACCAGCAGATCGTTCCAGACGCCGAGGAACTGGAAGATCGCGAGCGACGCGATCCCGGGCACCGACAGCGGCAGCACGATCCGGAGGAATGTCCGCAGCTCCGAGCTGCCATCCATCCGCGCGGCCTCGATGAGCGAACGCGGTAGGCCGGCGAAGAAGCTATGGAGCAGATAGATCGCGAAGGGAAGCCCGTACGCGGAGTGGGCGAGCCAGATCCCCACGAAGTTCCCGGTGAGGTGGGTGAAGTTGAAGATCTGTAGCACCGGCACGAACGTCATCTGGATGGGGATGACCAGGAGCGCCACGACGGCGAGGAACAACAGGTCGCGGCCACGGAACTCGAGCCAGGCAAAGGCATACGCCGCCGCGGCGGCGAGGACCACGGGAATGATCGTCGCGGGGATCGTGATGATGAAGCTGTTCAGAAGGTTCTGGAACAGCGACTCGGTCTGGCCGGTGGAGGTGAGCATCGTCACATAGGTGTCCGCGGTGAAGCGTGGCTCGCGAATGATGTTCCACCAGCCGTCGGCGTGGATGTCGGCGCGCTCGCGGAACGAGGTAATGAACAGACCGATCGTCGGGACGAGCCAGACCGTGCCGATGAGGAGAAGCGCGAGGTGGATCGGCGTGCGGGTGAGCGCTCGGGCGACCGGGCCCGGATGATTCCTGGTGCCGGTCATCGCCCGGCCTCCGCCCGGAACCGCCGCACGTTGAGCAGGATGAACGGGAGGACGACCAGGAGCATGATCACCGCGATCGCGCTTCCGTAGCCGGCGCGGCCGTTGTTGAAGGTCTCCACGTACTGGCTGAACGCGACGACGCGGGCCGAGCCCAGTGGGCCACCGTTGTTCCCGCCCATCACGTAGATGAGGTCGAAGACCTTGATGACGTAGATGATCATCGTCACCGCGACGACCGAGATCGTCGGGGCGAGCATCGGCACCTGGATCCGGGCGAAGACCTGCGGTCCGGTCGCCCCATCCACCCGGGCGGCCTCGATGATCTCCACCGGGATGCCCTTGAGCGCCGCCGAGAGCACCACCGTGGTGAAGCCGGCGTTGATCCAGATCGCGGCGATGATGATCGCCGGATTCACCAGGTCGACGCTGCCGACGAACGAGACCGGCTCCGCGCCGGGCCGGATGGTCGTGAGCAGCGCGTTCAGGATGCCGATCCGCGGGTCCGGACTGTAGACAAAGAGCCAGATGATCGCCGCGGCCGTCGCGGCGATCGCCATCGGGAGGAAGACGATGGACTTCATGATCGACTCGTAGCGGACCTTGTCCGCCAAGACCGCGACCACGAGGCCGACCGCGATGACCGCCGGGGTGTAGACCACCAGCCAGAAGATGTTGTTCATCACCGCGCCGCCCGGTGGGAACTTGGACAGATCGAGGAACTGCGGGTCGTTGGTGAGGAGCCTGACATAGTTGTCCAACCCGACAAACTGCTTAAAGGTGAAGCCGAGCCCGCCGAACAGGCTGAGCCGCATCGTCCAGAACGTGGGATAGACGATGAAGATGAGGATCAAGAGCGCCGCCGGCGCGACGAACAGCCACGGACCGAGGCGCTCGCGCATTCGGCTCATCGCGCCCTCCCTCTCGTCACGATCGCGAATGGAGGGCGGGCCCCTCGGGGCCCGCCCTCGGTCAGGTGGGTCTAGTACGCGCTCTTGGCGAAGTTCTCGAGGCCCTGGGCGATGCGATCGACGTCATTCGGGTGGGTCACCAGGTCCTGGAGCGCGGAGAAGAGATAGTCGCCGCCCAACGCGGACGGCGCCATGTCGGAGCCGTCGAACAGGAAGACCGACGCGCCGGCGACCTGCTCGTGTAGCTTCTTCGCGATCGGGTCGGTGATCTTGGCGGAATCGACGAGCTTGCTCGGGGTGCCGCTACCGGTCGCGGCATAGATGTCCGCGGCCTCCTTGGTCGCGATGAACTGCATCATCGCGCGGCCTTCGGGTGAGTCCTTGAACATCACCGCAAAGTCGCCGCCTCCGGTGATCGGCGAGCCGTAGGTCGTGTCGACCGTCGGGAAGGTGTAGAAGTCGTAGTCGGTACCGGCCTTGAGGTCCTTATTGATGTCGGTGCCGATGATGACGCCGACGAAGCCGCCTTCGTAATACATCTCGGCGACCGGGGACTTGCTGAACACCTGGCCGATGCCCTCGGTGAAGGCCGTGCCGACGATCCCCTGGCCGCCGCCCGGGAAGTAGCCAGGGGTGCCGAAGATCTTGGCGAAGATGCCAAGGGCCTTCTTCACCGTGGGGTCGGTCCAGGCGACCTTGTGGCTGACGAAGAGGTCGTTGTATTGCTTGGGGGTCGCGACGCGGGCGTAGATGTTCTCGAACCAGTCGGTGAGCACCCAGCCGTCCTTGCCGCCGGAGCCGAACGGGACCTTCCCCGCGGCCTTGTACTTGTCGGCGAGGGCGTAGAGCTCGTCGATCGTCTTCGGGACGGTGCCGTCGATCGCCTTGAGTGACGGCGGCTTGTACCAGATCGTGCTCTTGGAGTCGGCCTTGAACATGAAGCCGTAGAGCGTCTTGTCGACGCGGCCGAGGTCGATGAAGCTCTTCCCGAGCGCGGCCTCGAGGGCCTTCGGGTCGAGGATCTCCTTGCCGACCGGCTCATCGAGCGGGATGAGGTTGCCGGCCTTGGCGAACTCGGCGATCGCGCCGGGCCGCGAGTCGAAGATGATGTCCGGCGGGTTGCCGCCGGCCACACGGGTGCGGACGAGCGCCTCGATCTGGCGCGACTGCTCGTAGTTCACCGGGATGCCGGTCTTGGCGGTGAAGGCGTCGATGACCTTCTGGAACGCGGCGCGCTCGCCGCCGCCCCAGTTCGCGATGACGTTGATCGTCCGCTTGTTGGCGGTCCCGCCGCTCGACGCGGCGGACGACCCCGGCGCGCCGGACGCGCCCGGGGTG
>DATCNH010000019.1:0-8834 GCA_036565345.1 Candidatus Limnocylindria bacterium
AGAGAGGACAGTCCCGCATGAAGGAATGGATCGTCTGCGAGGACAACTGCCTGAAGTGCAGCTACGGCGCGACGCTCGACTGCGATGGCGATTGCCCCCGCTGCCCGCGCAACACCTACTGCCCCTGCGTGACCTTCGTCAGCTTCGCCGCCGGCAAGCTGGCGCCGGTCGTCAGCCCGGTGACGACGACTTTCGAACGTCCCCGCAAGCGCTAGTCCGATCATGAGCGTTGACCAAGCGGCCCTCGCCACGGTGCGGGCCCGGATCGACCGGATGGCGGTGTTCCTTTGACCTCCCCGCACTTCGCGCCGAGGTCGCGCGGCTAGACGCCGACGCCGCGCACCCCGAGCTCTGGAACGACCGGCAGCGCGCCCAGACCCTGCTGAAGAAGCTGGACGGCGCACGACGCCGCGTCGAGCGCTGGGACGGATTTCGTGCCCGCGCGACGGAGGTCGCCGAGATGCTGCCGCTTGCCGATGAGGATGCGGGGATCTCCGCCGATCTCGAACGCGACCTCGCGGCCCTTGCCAGCGAGGTGCAGCTCGCGAGCCTGGAGGCGCAGCTCGCCGGACCCTACGACGAGCGCGACGCGATCCTCGCCATCTCCGCGGGTGTCGGCGGTACCGACGCCGCGGATTGGGCCGAGATGCTGGTTCGCATGTATCTCCGCTGGTCCGAGCGCCGGGGCTTCCGCGCCGAGATCATCGAGAGCACGCCCGGCGAGGAGGCCGGCCTGAAGAGCGCGACGCTCCAGATCGAGGGCGACTATGCCTATGGGTACCTGCGCACCGAGCGCGGGACCCACCGGCTGGTCCGCATCTCGCCGTTCGACTTCCAGAAGCGCCGGCAGACCTCATTCGCGCTCGTCGATCCGACCCCGACGGTCGAGGCCGAGGCCGAGGTCGAGCTGCGCCCCGACGAGCTCCGGATCGACACCTACCGCTCCACCGGCGCAGGCGGCCAGAACGTCAACAAGACCGAGACCGCCGTCCGGATCACCCACCTCCCGACCGGCATCGTCGCCGCCTCCCAGAACGAGCGTTCGCAGCTCCAGAACCGGGAGCTTGCGATGCGGATCGTTCGTGCCCGGATCCTCGAGCTTCGGGTCCGCGAGCAGGAGGCCGAGCAGGCCCGGGAGCGCGGCGAGATGAAGGCCGCCGACTGGGGGAGCCAGATCCGGTCCTATGTGCTCCACCCGTACACCATGGTGAAGGACCATCGGACCGATCTCGAGGTGGGCGACATCCAGCGCGTGCTGGACGGGGACCTCGACCAATTTATCGAGGCCGCGCTCGCCCGCTCGCCCGCCACGGTTGGCACCGTTACTGCGGAGTAGGGGGCCGCACCACGCGACGGGCCGTGGCAGTGGCCGGCGAGGGTACAGGGGGATACACGATGGCGAAGTTCGATCTCAAGGATCTCAAGCTCGACGAGGTCATCGACGACCTCCGTTCGCAGGCGTCGAAGCGTTTCGATGACATGGTCGGCGAGGGTCGTTCGCAGGCCCGTCGGGCCGGCGGCGGCCACGACGACGCGATGTTCTCGGTCTTCACCATCGGGCTCTTGACCGGCGCGCTCGTCGGCGCGGCGGTCGCGCTGCTGATGACCCCGGTGAGCGGCACCGATGCCCGCCGCAAGCTCAGCGACCAGGTCGACAAGATGCGCAGCGGCGCCAACACCCCGGAGTGGGAGAAGACCGCCGGATCCGGCGGGAACGGGACGCCGGTCTCGGGCACCTACTCGTCTCCGTCGACGGGCCGCTAGACCCGAACGGGTCGGCGTCCGAGCTACGAATCCGGTGACGGCCGGGCTTCCCTGACCAGACGGGGGATCCCGGCCGTCGCCACGTCCACCGCGCCCGGCCGGCGATAGCCGGCCTCGGTGGCGGCGACGTCGAGGTGGAGCGTCGCCACATCCTCCGCGGCCAGGCGCACCGCCGGGTGGGACGAGAAGGCGGTGATCGCCTTGAGGTAGCCGTGACACCGCTCGCAGGTGTCCACCCGAGCACCCGCGGCGGCGACCGGCTCGGACCGCGGAAGCAGCGCGTCGTCCGCCGCCTCATGGAGCGTTCCAAGCGTCCGGTGGTCGTCGTTCCCGCAGTACGGGCAGAGCAGCACGATCCACGACCAGCCCGTGCCGCAGCGGCCGCACCGAAGGACCCGCCGGCGCTCCGATCCCACAAGCTCGGCCAGGGTGGGCCACGAGCCGCACACCGGACAGAATCCGCGGTACCAGGTATCCATCGCCTCCGGGCCCACGGTGGCCGCGAACCTGGCCGCCGCCTCCCAGAGTACCGGCTGAAGGGCCAGCTCCACGAGCTGCCCGAACGCCGCCGGATCCACGTTCGCGGCGAATGCGGCGGCTTCGACCGCCGCCCGGTCGCCGTCGAGGGCCGCCTGGAGCACCGGGCCAAGATCGACCGGGGCGTTCACCAGACGGGACGCGCTCTCCTGGGCGGGACTCCCGGCGGGGCTCGTCTCCGAGAGATTGCCCGCGAGCAGCTGCAGCTCGGTGCGAAGCTCGGCCGGATCGCAGCCGAGGACCGCCAGGGCAAGGAGCGGGTTCCCGGCCGCGATCGCCGCGACCGCGGTCGAGGGGTCCAGCTCGACCGTGAGGTCAAAGCCCGGCCGGCCGCGCAGGCTCGCCAGCCGATCGTCATGGAACGCCGCGATCGGGCCGAGGGCCGGGTCGCCGTCGGCGAGCGCACGCCAGCGGGCGCGCGCCTCGTCGATCTCGAGCGGGGTGGTCCCGGTCAGGACTGAACGAACGCGATGGCGGAGTAGAACATCGCGTACCGGAACGCGAGCACCCCCAGCAGCACGACCACACCGACCATCGCCAGCCGCCCGCTCGGGAGGGCCCGGGCGCGGGGGACCAGGAGCACGAGGGGCACCAGGAGCGCGGCCCCGACGACGCCGATCCAGAAGACCGGGCCCACGAGCAGGCTCGCGATCAGTGCGCGAAGGGCCGCACCGTCGCTCGCGAGGCTCACCAGGAAGATCACGAGGAGCACCGTCGACACCGCGGCGGCGCCGAAGAGGGCCGTGCGGAGCGCCGCGGAGGTCCGCGTGGCCCCCATGCGATCGCTCACGATCGCGGCGACGGCGAGGCCGGAGAGCTCGCTGAAGACGATGAACAGCGCGCCGACGAGGAACGTGTCGGACCAGACGCCCTGGTTCGTGACATTGAGCAGCACCCCGCTGTACCCGCTCACGACGAGCGCGGTGAGCTCACCGAGGACGAGGAACGGCACGTTGTGCGCGATCCCTTCGAGCCAGGGCAGCCGCAGCCGGCCGCTGTGGTGGAGCGCATCGACAAACGCAACGAGCGCGAATCCGGAGAAGATGATGATCGCGAGCGATCCCCAGTTCATCGGCGAGTTCGCGTTGAACATGATCGGGCTCGGTCCCCGCTCCGGAGCGGCGGAGCTGCGGAAGATGAGGTTCAGGAATCGGCCCGGCTGGCCAAGGTCGAAGATCAGGAACAGCGGAACGATCGCCATGAGCGGCAGCGGAACGAACGCGATCCGGTGGGCGACCGCCTGGTCGCCGCGGTCGCCGGCGAAGTGGATGAGGCCCATCGCGGCGTAGGTGCCGGAGGCGAGGCCGGCAATGAATAGCGCCAGCATGATCGGCCATTCCCACTCGGGGTTGAGGACGTAGGTTCCCGGCATCAGATCCCCCTAGCCCACGGCCGGCGGCGTGGCCGCGGTCGTGTTCTCTTCGATGCGACGGCGCCGGAACGCGGCGAGGCCGGTGACGCCGAGCACCGCCGCCGAGATGAGCGCCACCCCGGCCGACGGCGCGAAGTTGCGCTGCGGGAGCGCGGCGTGGGCCGGCAGCTTGTAGACCTCGGGCTTGTCGAGGAGAAGATAGAAGACGTTCAGGCCGCCGACGACCTCGACGTCCTTCACCGCGGCCCCCTTGTTCGGGCCCTGGGTGATCGTGCCGCTGTTGCCAAGGTCCCAGCCGTAGATGTAGGCGTCCGTCTGGCCGCGTCCGTGGAGCGCCTTGACCCGAGACGAGGCCATCGCCTTCAGGTCATCGACCTTGCCGAAGGTGAGCGATGCGGTGGGGCAGGCCTTGGCGCAGGCGGTGCCCTGGTCCGCCTCGAGACGGTCCTGGCAGAGGATGCACTTGTTCACGCGCCCGGTCTTGTGGTTGAACTCGATCACCCCGAACGGGCACGCGCCGACGCAGTAGCGGCAGCCGATGCAGACGTCCTGGTGGATGTCCACCGAGCCGAACTGGGTGCGGTAGAGCGCGCCGGTCGGGCAGACCTCAAGGCAGCCGGCCTGCTCGCAGTGCTTGCAGGAGTCCGACATCATGAGCCAGCGGGGGTCGGAGCGGTCGAGGCTGTCGGCGCTCGGGGTCATCTGCTCGATGAACTTCACGTGCCGCCAGTTCGTGGATGAGAGGTGGCCGGTGTTGTCGTAGGAATCGCCGATGTACGCGGTGTGGTCCTTGACCGCCGCCTCATTCTCCATCGGGAGATCGTTCCACTGCTTGCACGCGACCTGACAGGCCTTGCAGCCGGTGCAGACCGAGGTGTCGACGAACATGCCACGGTTCTCGCTCATGCCCGTGCCCGTCCCTTCTCGATGCGGCAGGTGAAGGCCTTGCCCTCGTGGATCGTGACGTTCGGATCGGCGACCAGGGCGCTCACGTTGTTCACGATGTCGCCGGTGGCGATGCCCTGATAGCCCCAGTGCCACGGCATCCCGACCTGATGGACGGTCTTCCCGTCGATGAGGAATGGACGAAGGCGCTTCGTCACGAGCGCGCGGGCCTCGGTGGTGCCGCGCTCGGTGATCACCCGGACGTAGTCGCCGTTTGCGATCTCCTTCTCCTTCGCGAGCTCGGGTGAGAGCTCGAGGAACAGATCGGGCATCAGCTCGGCAAGCCAGGGGAGGAAGCGGGTCATCGTGCCGGAGAGGTGGTGCTCGGTGAGGCGGTAGGTCGTGATCACCGTCGGGAACTGCGAGCCCGCGTACTCGTTGTACTTGTTGTTCGGGACGTCGTAGACCTTCGTCAGCGGGTTGCGGTCCTGCTTGTAGAGTAAGTTGCGGACCGGCGATTCCCACGGCTCGTAGTGGGTCGGGAGGGGGCCGTCGCCGGTGCCCTCGGGGGCGAAGAGCCACCCCTTGCCGTCCTTCTTCAGGATGAACGGGTCCGCGCCGGAGTGGAACGCGATCCCAATGCCGTTCGGGTTCGCCGCCGCGGTCGGGGCCTTGGTCGGGGCGAAGTCGATGCCGTCCCCGGCGTCGTTCTTCCAGGTCTTCGCCGCTCCGTCCCAGTAGGTGTACTTCTTTCGGTCGGACCAGGGTTGGCCCGCGGGATCCGCGGAGGCGCGGTTGTAGATCTGGTGGCGGTTCGCCGGCCAGGCCCAGCCCCAGTTCGGGCTGACCCAGCCGTCGTTCTTGCCGGGTGTCATCTCGGCCCGGTTCACGAGCTGCCCGCTGATGGATTGCAGCATCCCGGTGTAGATCCAGGCGCCGCAGGCGGTCGAGCCGTCCGACGCGAGGCTGGCGAACGTGTTCAGGGGGACCTTGGTCTTGTAGTCGTAGCCGTTGATCTCCTTGAAGACCTTGAACGCGGACGGCTCGTCCTTGTGGATCCAGTCCTTCACCTCGTCGGCGTCGGGCTCGTAGTCGAGGGTCATGTGCTGGATCGCAGCGATGTTCTTCGCCGTCGGGTTGTTCTTGGCATACCAAGCCTTGAGCCGCCTCCCGAGGTCGTACCAGAAGTAGAGGTCGCTCCGGGCCTCCCCAGGCGGATCCGCGGCCTTGTGGTGGTACTGGATCGTCCGCTGGGTCTGGGTCATCGACCCGTCCTTCTCGGCGATGTGCGCGGCCGGAAGGAAGAAGACCTCGGTCTTGATCGCCTTGATCTCCTCGTCGGTGAGGCCGGCCTGCTTACGCCAGAACACCGCGGATTCGGTCTCGTAGAAGTCATTCACCACGAGCCATTCGAGCTTCGCCATCGCCTTGCGCTGGAATCCGGCGTTGATGCTCGTGGCCGGGTTCTGCCCGGTGAGGATCATGCCCTTGATCTTTCCCTGGCTCATCTCGACGAAGACCGGGAAGTGGCTGTGGTCCGCGGTGATCTTGGGGAGCGTGTCGTAGAAGTAGTCGTTGTCGGCCGTCGCCGCGTCGCCGAACCAGGCCTTGAGCTGGCTCACGATGTACGCGGGAGTGTTCGACCAGAACGAGGTGGGCTGAGTCTCGGTGAGGATGTAGTCGAGAAGCGTGTCGTGCTTGCTCGCCGCATTGGGGACCGGCAGATAGCCGGGGTGGATGTTGTACAGGCTCGCGATGTCGGTGGAGCCCTGGATCGTGGCGTGGCCACGGAGGGCCATGATCCCGCCACCCGGCCGCCCGATGTTCCCGAGCAGCAGCTGCACGATGCCCGCGGTACGGATGAGCTGCACGCCGGTGGTGTGCTGGGTCCAGCCCACCGCGTAGACGAAGGCGGTCGTCTTGTCGCGTCCAGAGTTGCTCGTGATCGTCTCGGCGACCTTCAGGAACAGCTCCTTCGGGGTGCCGCAGATCCGCTCGACCATCTCGGGCGTGTACCGGGCGTAGTGCTTCTTCAGGATCTGGAAGACGGTGTTCTTGTCCTCGAGGGTCTTGTCCTGGAGCGGCACACCGGGCAAACGGTTCGCGATCAGGGCCGCGAAGTTCGCGCCTTTCACCGAGCTGCCGCGGGTCGCCCCGGTGGCCGGCTTTTCGGCGGCGTTCTCCTGGCCTTCCTTCTGTGATCCGGTGGTGTTCGGTGGTGGCTCGGGGAGCCGCTCGGGCGCCTTCGTCGTCTGGTACTGCCAGGTCGTCCGGTCGTAGGCCCGGGTCGTGGGGTTATAGCCGGAGAAGAAGCCGTCGCCCTCGTCGGTGTCCTTGAACCCGCCGTTGATCAGGGTGGCGGCGTTGGTGAAGTTGACCATGTACTCGGCGAAGTACTTCTTGTTGGTGAGGATGTAGTTCACCAGACCGCCGAGGAAGGCGATGTCGGTGCCCGACCGCATCGGGACGTAGAGGTCGCACATCGCGCTCGTCCGGGTGAAGCGTGGATCGACGTGCACGAGCGTGGCACCACGCGCCTTCGCCTTCATCGGCCACTTGAAGCCGACCGGGTGGCACTCTGCCATGTTCGAGCCCATGAAGACGATCGCGTCGCTGTGCTGCAGGTCCATTTGGAACGTGGTGCTGCCGCCGCGACCGAAGCTGACCCCCAGACCGGGGACCGTCGCGGAGTGTCATATCCGGGCCTGGTTCTCGATCCGAACGACCCCCATCATCCGCATGACCTTGCAGATGAGGTAGTTCTCCTCGTTGTCGTTCGTCGCCCCGCCCAGGGCAAAGATCCCGGTCGTCTGGTTGATGAGCTTTCCGTTCGCGTCCTTCTCCACGAAGGTCGCGTCCCGGGTCTTCGCGACAAGCTCGGTGATGCGCGCCATCGCCTTGTCCCGGGTCCAGGTCTCGGTGTCCCAATCGGCCGCCCCCGGCGCCCGGTGCAAGACCTTGGTCACCCGCAGCTCGTTTACCGCGAGCTGGTACGTCGCCGAGCCCTTCGGGCAGAGGCTCCCGGTGGAGATCGGGCTGTCCGGGTTGCCCTCGATGTTCACCAGGCTCGTCCGGCCGTTCTCGGTCTTCGAGCTGACCATCGTTCCGCAGCCGACGGCGCAGTACGGACAGAGGCCGGCGGTCTGGCGGGCGCCTTCGAGCTTGTGCCGCGCGGCGCGCTGGCTGGCGAACGCGAGATCGAAGCCGAGGCCACCGAGCTCTGCGGCCGCGAGCCCCGCGGTGCCGATGCCGGTGAGCTTCAAGAGCTGGCGACGGGTCGTCTCCATTGCCATCTGCCCTGTCCTCCGCGATGAGTTGCGTCCGGTGACGTGACGGTGCGCGTTCGGTAGTATCGCAGCGCGCCGATGATACGTCCCATTGCGGCCGACGGATGCGTCATTCCGCGGCGTGGAAGGTGGGATCGGCCGCGAGCTCCCGCGCGATCGTGAGGAGCGATTCCCGAGTGTTGAGGTCGGGATTGTCGAGCACCCGCTCGAACAGCGCGGCGATCACCCGCCCCACTGCCGGGCCGGGCGGGATCCCGAGGGCGGCCATGACGTCGGTGCCGTCGATGGCCAGATCGCGCGGCGAGAACGCGGTCGAGCGGTGGATCTCGTCCTGGACCCGGTTCCAGAGGTCCTCCAGGGCGTACATCCGGGGTGAACGGGCCCCACTCCCGACGTTGTCTGCCCGGCGGAGCTCGAAGAGATCCGGGATGTTCTCGAGGCCGACCTTCCGGACGAAACGGCGAACGGCCGAGCCGCTCCATTCGGTCTGGTACCAGAACATGTGGTGCCGGATGAGGTGCGTGACTCCGGCGACGGTGTCCTTGGGGAACTTCCACCGGCGGAGGATCCGGCGGGCGATCGCCTCGCCGACGAAGTCGTGCTGGTGAAAGTGGCCGTCGGCGAAGGTCTCCGGCTTCCCGATGTCATGGAACAGGCCGGCGAGCCGAAGCCGCAGCTCAGGATCGACCGGGGTCGCGTCGACGGTGATGAGCGAGTGCTCGAACACGTCCTGGGCGACCGCCTTGTCCTGGGGGATCGTCTTGCAGATCTCCAGCTCGGGGCAGAGGACCGCCAGCAGTCCGAGATCGGAGAGCAGCCGGAGACCGACGGACGGCTGCTTGGTCGCCAGGATCTTGGACAGCTCCTGCCCGATCCGCTCTCCGGAGAGGCCGCCGGCGAGCGCGGCGTGGGCGGTGATCGCCGCCGCGGTCGCCGGCTCGACGTCCATCCGGAGGGTCGTCGCGAAGCGGACCGCACGGAGCATCCGG